>SIAQ01000007.1 GCA_009697105.1 Gemmataceae bacterium
CCTTCGGATTGAGCACGGGAAGATACTGGGCAAGAATCATCGTTTTGTCGGCAGGTGCCGCCAGATCGGACTTCATGATTTTTTCGATATGAAACTCGGTCGTGCCTTTGCCGTCGGGACCCAGCTTGGGATTGGCGAGCACGCCGAAGGCGACCATCGAGGCTTCCTGATATTCGTAAACGATGGAGCGGCCGGCAGCGAACGATCCGCACAAACTACACGCTGGCGCGGGGCAGGGCAGGGCGAGGCACAGGACGAGGCAGCCGATCGACAAGCAACGCGATAGCATGAGAACTCCGTTTCGTGCGATAAAAATCAGGCAAGCCCATGGGTGAGGTACTCCGAACCCTTGGGATCGATCAAGCGTGATCCCAGGGGTTCGGAGTACCTCACCCATGGGCTTGAAAGGGATTCCTTATTTCTTCCCCGTCGTGCTCGTAACGGCAGCGGGCGTTTCCAGATCGAGAAGTTCGCGCGTATCAGTAACCCATTCGGCGTCGCGCTTGCGTTGCTCGGCCACGAACTCGACGGCTCGTTTGTTGGGACATTGAATCGCGTAACGCAGGATCGACTTGCGAATGATCGGCGTGTTGTAGGTCTTCTGACCATACATGCCGATGATCTGGTCGCAGAATTCCCAGCGTTTCCAGCGGCGCAGATCCTCGATAGCGAAGTCGGCCATGTCGGCGACTTCCAGTACGCCCGCCAGCCCTTTGACGATCTCCGCCCGGGCAGACGTGTCATCTTTCGCGATTAAGTCGGGTCGGCTTTCCCAGAAAAACCGCATCGACTGCAAGCCGGCAAAGCGGACGAGGAACGGCTGCTCCGCATCGCGCACGAGTGACTTCACCATGTTCCAGCCCTTGGCCGTGTCGAGCATCGTATACGCTGCCATCAAACCATGCAAGCCGGACCCCTGGCGTTTCTCGGGGTCTTGAATCATAGAGAGCAGTAGCTCCGCGTCCTTGGCGCCGCCACAATGGCCCAGGAGCGAGGCATAAAGCCCATAGCGAAACGACGGCGTCTTCGGATCCTTCAGCCAGCCGGCGATCTTGTCGGCTGGCAGCTTTTTGGCTATCTCTTTGTAGTCGCCATAGTCGGCCTTGGCGAATTCACGATAGGCGTCGAGCGCGACTTCGATTTCCGGGCTGTTCAGGAAATCGAACGCGTACCGCAACCGCTCGGGTTGCTTCTTGTCCTTCAGCTTGACCGCGCCGGTGAGATATTGCCTCATCTCGCTGTCTTTGGTCAGCTGTACGCCCTTGTATGGGTCGAGTTTGCCCTCGTAGATTTCAAAAAACACGATGAATTTGACCTTGGGGTCGATGAACGGCTTTGGCAGCGTTAGTATCTTTTTCCCTTTAACCATGTCATGGGGCTTGATAACTTCTTCGATGACGAAATCCGATTCGCCGGGATCGATGCCGTTCTTGGCAAAACGCGGATTCTCGAAATGCCCGTAGAGGATAATATGCGCTTGCTCGAACTCTCCGGTGAGCGTCGGGCCTTTCTCGGTTTCGCAAAACGGGCAAAATGCTTGCGTCCTGTTCACAGCAACAAAGAGGACGACCGCCACGATGAACCAGGTGTAACGATTTAGCGTATTCATGAGTCAACCTCGCCAAGGGTAATGGAGCAGGCTCAACATATATATTATCGCGGATTAGATGGATAATGTGCAATGGCGAAATCGACGGATTTTATTGTATTCCGCTTGCGGCTTAGCGCTCGATATATCCAACGCGAACGCTTCGCCGCATGCGATTGGCCTATTTGAGATAGATATCCGGATCGGGCGGGCAGGTTTCGATGTCCTTGGTGTCCCAAACAGTCAGAATTGTAAGGAACGAGCCATTGCCCCGGTCGCGAAATTCCACTTTACCCGTGACCTTCACCCATTCCGTTTCCCGAAAGCCAACTACAGGCTCGCGCGAAATCATCGGCACATTGAGTTGGATGACATCGCTCGCGCAGCAGTTGATCTTCAACCGAACCAGCATGAACTGATGCGGATTCGCCGAGAACGGCATGAACTGGCCGCGCACCGTTACGAGCTTGCTACCCCACTGCTCGCGGAGGTCCGATCTTAGCGACAGCGACTCCAGGTGCTTAAAGTCAATCGGCTCACCCTTGCCCGATGGTCGCAATGCGATACCCAGGAATCCGACTTGCACCATCGGATCATCGCCGAGAAAGATTGCCGAGAGGAAAATATCACTCTTCGCGGAAACGAGGTACTTGGCATCGGTCTCCAGCGTTGTTTTCTGCGATTCGATCGGATGATCTCTACCGAAAAGGTAATGCGCTGCCATTGTGTAGGCAAATACCTGCACAACGAGAGCCATCACTATCGTCGCAATCAAACGCCCACGAAACACACGAGTGAACATCAGCAGCAGCTTGAGGTCAAGCATCGGCCCGAGCACCATGAAGGCGAGTTTCGAGCCGTCGGGCCAAAAGATCGGAAAATTAGCGGCGACAAATGCATCCGCCTCGCTGCACAGACAGAACAAAATCGCGACGCCCATCAACACCAGGATAGCGATGGCCGGCGTCTGCTGAATCGATTCTTGAATATCGGTTGCCTTGATGACGAATTTTCCGCCGGCCGCAAGCATGGCGCCGAGCACGAGAAACGCCATGATATCAACGAAATCGTTGAGCGACGTCTTGGAAATGGCGTTCCAGCGTTCGCTCCATAAGCGATGAGCGACGACGTCGTCGCCGGCAGCGGTGCCGCGCAGCCCTTGCAAGACGCTTGGATGCAGCAAGGCCCGATCCTGCCCGTGTGCCTGCCAGTGCACGATGACAGCCGTAATGCACGCCACGATATACGCCAATCCGACACGCAAGCCAACAACCCACAGCGTGCCGCCGAGCACGTCATTGCGGCCCTCCTCGTTGTAGCCGCTAAACGCTACATATGTGCTTGTGATGACAATGACATTAATCACCGGCCCGGCTAGCATGTAGGCAACACAGACGCTTAACGGCAGCCCCTTTCGCAAGAGCCGCTTCATGACCACGATGATGCCACACTCGCACATCGGAAAGATTAAACCAAGCAAACCACCGATCATGATCGCAAGAACGTGATTACGCGGCACGATCTTGGCGATCGCCTGCTGCGGCACGAATTCTTCCAGCAATCCCGCCAGCAGCACGCCCAGCACGATGAAAGGCAGTGCTTCGTAAATAATGCTCGTGAAATCGAGAATGAGTTGCTTGTAGTCGATCGCCGTCTGGGCCATCTCGAACCCGCGCAACTTCGGCGGTTCGTCCGGCAAGCCAAGCAAGAACAGGATGATCGGCACGAGAATCACGGCGTAGCGCCACGGCGCCCAGCCATGATCGTGGTCGGCAGCCTCGTGATCGTGATGGGCGTGCCCGTGCGTGTGTGTATGAGCGTGCTCATGGCCACACGTTTCGTCCGGAGCGTGGTCGTGTCCGCAGGCCGGCGCCGGCGTCATCGGCAGGGCAGTTGTTTGTATGCTAGTGTGCGGTGAGGCATCGTGGATCGCTTCCGTGTGCTTGTGCTCATGTTCGTGATGATCGTGCTGGTGATCGTGTGTCAGTCGAAATGACGGGTCGCGTGACTGATTCCAGAGAATAACGCCACGGCCAAAGGCGACAATCACGAGCGCGATTCCGCTCAGCAGGACATAGATGTGAAATTGGTCGGCAAGCATCGTCTTGAGCATCTTGGTTTGCCAAAACCAAAGGCAGAGGCAGATGACGCCAAACGCGCCGGACAGACCGACCATGCAGAGCTGATCAATGAAGTAGCTGTCTTCGTCGTCATGGTGATGATGCCCGTGGCCATGTTCGTGAGCAGGTGAATGACCGGCGCCGGCATGATCGGAGTGGGCGTGGCCATGATTGTGCCCATGAGGATGGGAATGGTCAGACATCGTTATTGCTACTTTAGAAAATTCAGGGAGGGCCGACGGTACTTTCCATACGCAAGCAAGGGCGATTCGGTTCGTGCTTAGAGGTTAGTGGTTCGCCGCTCGCCACTATTCACGCCTGCCGCACCCAGCGGCCGATTACCATCGTTGACGCAAAGGTTAACACGCTGAGGACGACGATCGTGCCGCTGATACCGACGGTGAATGTTTGGTGAAACTGGCAGCTGATTTCCCAGCTCAGGACATAGCCGACGCCGCCGATCGCCACAGCGAGAACAATGGACCACCAGAACATTTGGCGTAGGTTGTTGGCGACGTTCGCCGCCGCTGCCGCTGGGACGATCAGCAAGCCGTTTATCAGCAACGTGCCGACGATCTGCTGGCTGAGGTTGACCATGAGCGCCAGCAAGATAATGAACAAATACCGCGAAAGCCGAACGGGAACACGCCGCGACAGCGCCAGAGACGGATTTGCGCTAGCGAGCACGATCCAGTTGTACATAAAAATGAGGAAGACCGCCGTGGCGACGGCCAAGCCGATGAGAAGCACGACTTCCCAGGAGCGTGCCGAGGTCGGATTGCCGAAGATGAAATCCTCGATGCTGAAAAACTGCCGACGTTGGACGACGCGCGTAAAGATTGCGCCAAGTCCGATCGACCCCGCATAAAAGACGCCGATGACGGTGTCGCTTGCCAAGCCCGTCTTCTCGCGCACATAGGCGATCATGATACCGATGCTGACGCCGAACGCGACCATGATGAGCGTGATTCGCTGCCGAATCAGATCGTCTGGGGTATCGGCTAGCAGGCAAATGAGCAAACCAAGGCCCACGCCGGCAAACGCGCAATGCGCCAGGGCATCGCTGAAAAACGCCATACGGTTGCCGACGACAAGCGAGCCTAGCGCGCCACAGACAAAGCACACAACCAACGTCGCGATAATGCCGCGGACGTTGTCATGATGCGTCATGAACGTGCCCGGCAACCACACCGGCAGCCGACGGATCACGTCTATCAGTAGGTCCAGGAACTCGGCGGGGTAATCCAGCATAAGATCATTGCAGATTGCAAATTGCAAATTGCAAATTGAAAGGCCAATATGCACTTGGCGTTTTCAATCTGAAATCTGCAATTTGAAATCTTAAATTCTCCCGAGGGTTCGATACATCAGATCCATCGCCTGCTGCGATTCGGTTTCGGTGATGACGAGCGGCGGCGAGATTCGGACGACTTTCTTCGCTAGCGGGCCGAGCAGATGGATGCCGAGATCGCCTTCGCCTTTGTAGCAAGCGAGAACGACAGCATTGGCCCAATCGGCAGCGGTGCGGCCACCGTGATCGCGCATCTCGACGCCCCAGACCATGCCGCCTTTTTCGCCTCGCACATGAGCGACGAACGGCAACTCTTTAAGCCTGACCAGCCCGCGTTCGATGACAGCGGACGATCGCCGAGTCGCTTCGATGACGCCGCCGCGTGCGAATTCATCGAGTGTCGCCAGCACGGCGGCGCAACAGACGGGATTCGCACTCCAGGTGTCGGAGCCTTCGCCATATTCGAGTGCGCCGAACAGTGCGGGCGGACCCACCGCCGCTGCGACCGGAATGCCGTTACCCAGCCCCTTGCCGAGCACGACGATGTCGGGTTCGAGACCATACGTCTCGTACGCAAACAGGTCGCCGGTGCGACCAAAGTTTGATTGCACTTCGTCAAGAATGAAGACAATATCGTTGTCATGGCAAAAGGTTTGAATCGCCTGAAGATAGAGTTTGTTGGGATGGTACGACCCGCCGCCGCCGATGTAGGGTTCTGTGATTAGCGCAGTTAGCTTGCGGCCAAATTGATGCTTCAGTGTTTCCAATTCCTGCACATACGGCCAAGGATCAAACGGCTCGTCGCGCAACGACACGTCGAGACATTCGCACATGGGAAAGCTGATGAAGCGAACTCGCGGATCGCGATCCCGATCGGTTTCGGAGCCGGTGACCGCGCCGGCGATGCCCTTCTTGCCGTGAAAACCGAATCGTGTTGCGATGAGCATGTCGCGTGTTCGATCGCGTGCCAGCGCCGCCCAGAGTGCCTTCTGGATCGCTTCCGAACCGGATGCTGCCCACATCACTTGCTGCAATCGTTTGCCACCCGGTCGGCTTTGCAGCAGTTCGGCCAAGCGCTGGCTGGCTTGCACTTCGACGGGGGTGACCGCGTTGTATGCCGTGAGGGGAAGGGCAGGGAAGTATGCGCTGCCCGACACTTTCCACGGATCGCCCGACCAGCCCATGTAGCGTGTGAATTTTTCCATCCAGGCCGACGGGTTGTGGCCGAGATTCGCGACTAGCACGCCGGACGAAAAGTCGAACAGTTTCCGACCTTCCGGCGTCCAGTGAAAGACGCCGGCGCTCTTCGCCAACACCGCTTGCGTCGGCGTATAGGTTCGTAAACTTTTCGGCTCGAAACGCAGGGCCAGCTCGCGATCCACGTTTGAGGTCGGCTCGTTGAGGTGGCGAATGATGTCGGTCATCAGTGTGCTCCGTTAGGCGTGCTACGTCTGTTATACGGTTCGCCCCGTAATTCGGCACATCGTTTAGCCTGGCGTCTTTGGCGAACACGAACTGCATTACCTGCCGATTGCAATGTCGAAATCGATTTCATCGTCATTCCGCTACGCGCAGAAATTCCGGCAGGACGCGCTCGGTCAGCCAAACGCCGTTCTCCGAGCGGAAATACAGATGCCCGCGGGAGTGCATTGCGGCAGCGTCGATGATGAGAATGACTGGCTTTCCGCGGCGCTGCCCAACTTTTTTCGCCGTCTCCATATCCGGTGAAAGATGAACATGGTGGCGTTTCATCTTCAGTAAGCCGAGTGCGAAGATTTCCGGTATGACCTTAGCAACGGTCCCGTGATAAAGGACCGCGGGCGGAGCGATCGGTTCAAGCTGCAAATCGACCGCCGTCGAATGGCCCTGGTTTGCGCGAATGCGTGTGCCCGTGTCGTTCATTGCAAGCCTTTGCTTTTCGCAGTTGCGCACGACCTCGTCGAGTTCCTCCGGTGCGATGGAGACGCCGTGCGAACCGAACGAGGCAAGCAGCGATTCAGGCCGATGGCCTCCGGCTGGTGACGAAGGTGTTTGGAAAAAAGCTTGCTAATCGCGATCCGGTGTGTGTGGTCCATGAATGTAGCTCCCATAGGTGATGTTTTGTATGGTAGTTTTTCGTATTACACCCGCCCCGCATACAACACCGTCGCCTCGGCGTTGCCCGGCTTAAGCAGCACGAGACCGCCGCGCGGGCCGTTGACCTCGACGACGCCTGCCGGTCGGCCGCTCGCCTGGCGAGTGAGCAATGCCTCCATCGCTTGCACAATGGCGACGGCGTTGCGGTCGGCACTGACATCGTTGTAAGTCAAGGCACGCATCGCCGTCAAGCGATCCGCACGCAAGGCAGGGGGGCCGGCGTGTTCGACATAGGCGACCTCTTCGAAAAACTTCTGGATGATCTCGATACCGTAGCCGCGTTGCGAGCGTTCGCCCCAGGGTTCCAAAAAACTCCCATTGTAATGATGGTTGGGAGTGATCTTGAGTTCGCTTGGCGTGCGATTTTCGATCGTCACCTCGACTCCGCGTTTGCGTTGATGGGCGTTCCAGATGCCGTTATCGAAGCGGAATTGCACTTCTTGATCGACGTAACCGGGAAAGTTGTCGGGCGTGACCCAGCTGGTGTGGATGTCGAACGCCGCCTCGCGTCCGTCAGGGTAGGCGTAGGTGATTTGAAGCTGCACGGAGTCCCATGTCGTCCCGCCGGGCACGCCGACGAGGCCGCGCTGGCCGTTGCAGGTAATGCGGGCGAGACGCCAGGCGGAATTGGCAAAGGTAAAATCGATCAGCTTGATGTAGTGCACCGCGACGTACGTGCCAGGATTGCGGCCCTGGATCCATTCCGCGAATTGGCTGCCGCTGATCGACTTCGGCTCAAGCAGGGTGCAGTATCCGTTATTGACGTGCTTGAGGTTGCCATCCACATAGTGCGTGTGAAGTTTCTTGTGGTCGGGATCGCCGAGCTTGTGATAGACGATTTTTGCAAGCACGTTATTCTTGCGAGCGAGCATATCGAGCGAGTCCAACTCTTGCAACGTGAGGACGGATGGCTTCTCGATCAAGACGTGTTTGCCTGCTTCGAGCGCGGCCCTGGCCGACTCGAAATGGCGATCGTCGGGCGTCGCCACACAGACAGCATCGACGCCATGTACCAGCAGCTGCTGTGTCGAGTTCGCGCCGGCGAAACTAACAAACGGCACCACTCGGCCTACGGCGTCCTTGCGATATCTCTCCGCGCGACTGCCGGTTCGGCTGGCGACGGCGCTGAGTTCCACTTCGACGACGCCGAAGTCACGCCGATACAGACCTTGCTGGTGCACGTGCTCGAAAAAGGGCCGATAGGTATCGTCGAAGATCATGCCCATGCCGACCATGCCGGCGCGGATTTTCTTTTGGGAGGGAGTTGTATTCATGCGGACTATGATAGGAGCAAACGGAGTTTACGTTTAGCGCTCGCTTGGTGCCACGCGCGCATTAAACACAAATGCGAATCACCGCCCCGCCATAAGATATGCCCGCAGTTCGCGGCTGATTTGATCGCAGAATTGCTTTTGGGCCCGCACGCGTTCCATGGAATCTCCCGGGCCGATGGGGCGAACGACGGTGATATCGACGAGGCTGCGCGAGCCGACCTGTTTCTTTTTCATGAACAGATCGAGCGCAACCCATTCGACCTGCTGTTCCGCCTTGCCGCCGAAGAAGCCGAACATGCTTTTCTTCGCGACAGTTTCAGTGACCTTGGGTAACTTCACGCGAATGACGCCTGCCTCGCTTTCCACGACCTGCCCGCCGACGGCATCGACGAAGCCGCGCAGTTTCATCGCTGCCATCTGTTCGACCATGGTGGCTTCAAACTGGTCGATTACGGTGCGGGGATCGATCTTGTAGCGATCCTGCAACGACGACACGGCATTCTGCGCCGAGGTCGCGAACGCCTGCTCGTCAATGAGCCTGCAAGCGATCGCCTTTTCGTAGGCCTCGATCAGGGCCCGCGCCGTTTCAGGACGTTCATTCGGGGACTTACTCAAACACGACATCACAACCGCTTCCACCGCTGGCGATACGTCGCGAATCTGCCAATGGCTAAACTGCGGCGGTGGTTGCGTGATCTGCGCTTGCATGATTTCGTACGGGTCAGTCAACGTTTCAAAAGGCACATGCCCCGTGAGCAAGCCATAGAGCAGCACGCCGACGCTGTAAAGGTCGCCTCGCTGATCGACCTGCCGGCCTTGCACCTGCTCGGGGCAGATGTAATCGGGCGTGCCGCCGTCGATTCCGCTACTGTCATTGTTCAGCTGGCCGGACGGGATATAGAAGCCTATCCGCCTCGCCAGGCCGAAATCCATGACCTTGACTGTCTCGCGCGGCGTCGCTTCGTTGACGATCATGATGTTGGCCGGCGTGAGATCACGATGCAGCAGTCCGTTGTCGTGGGCCGTTTGCAAAAACAGGCAGAGCGGGGCCATCAGCTTCCCAACACGCAGCGCTGGCAGTCGGCCATGCTTCTGCATGAGCTGATCAAGCGTAATGCCGCGGACGAATTCCATCACGATAAACGGAGGCATGGCGCCATCCGCCGAGGCGGCGATGAACCGCACTGCGTTCGGATGGCGAAACCGGCGCATCAAATCGGCCTCTTGCTCAAAGCGCTGCAGCGTTTTGGTTTCGCGAAGGAGATGCTCGTGAACGACCTTGACGACCACGATCTCGCGCGTCAAACGATGATGGGCAAGATAGACCTTACCCATCCCGCCTTCGCCAAGTTGCTTGTCGAGGTCGTAATCGTTCAGCCCATGGATTTTCGGCAGGGAGGCTAGCGCGGTCATTGGCCGACCCTTTGCGAGAATTCGGAATATCCGCGCAAGAATAGGTCGGAAATCGAGGGAAAGCCAATAAACTCTGTACGAATTATCGATTCACTCACTTTTCCGAACTTTTAATGTGAAGCCACCCGTTTCGCTGCCGTCAAGCGACGTGGCGACAATGTGATGGACGCCGTCCCGCACCGCGCGAAAGGTGATGCGCGAGTTGAGATCGCCGCCAGAGTCGTCGTCCTGGGCGAGTAGTTTGCTCTTCGAGTCGAAAAGGTAGAGATAGCTATCGACATCCGAACTTTCGAGGTCGATTGTGTAAGTGACGCCGGCTTTCATTTCGATGCTGAATGTCTTCCCGAGCTTACCAAAGGCGGTGGTGTTGCCGGCCTGAATCTGGTCATTGATGGTCAGACCGTCCTTGGCAATGGCTCGCGGCTTGGCTTCGCCGTTGAGCGTGAACTCTCGCACGCGGAGGTTGAACTTGCCGACCTGACCATCGAACGTGGTCACGACAATCTGGTGATCCTCGGTTTTTGCAGGCGAGTAGATGATCCGCGCGTTAAGGTCGCCGCCCTCGTCGTCGTCCTCGGCCAACTGGTCACCTGCCTTGTCGAGAAGGCGAAGGTAGGAGTCGAAATCACCGCTGGCGAGATCGATGATGTACGATTTGTCTTTTTGCAATCTAACCGTGTAGCGTTTGGAAGGAGCGTCGAGTTTCGCATCCTTTGCGTCCTTGACGTTCAAGTCGCCGTTGATTTCGATGGGCTTGAAGGCCAACTCTTTTTTCGGCTCCACTTTCTTTTCCGCAGGCACCGGTTTGCCAACGACAACATCAAGCATGACAACCGAAGTGAACGCCATTACGAGCAACGTGCGACCGAACATGTTTGTATCTCCGAAGGGACAGCGTATTCTCACCTCACCATTTGTCGCCGATAGACGATCGAAATGCAAGAGCAACAGTTATTTTTTCCCGACTGGATCGGCGATGTTGCCCAGCCTAAGCACGACCAGGATGCTGCCACGCAGGGTCGCCTCGCGAATCGCATCCTCGCCCGCGGCGAGGGCGACGTTTTCGCCGGCGCCGTCATTCGGAAGATAAATCACCTTGGTGAGATAGTTGCCGCGCGTCACGAGTTTGACCTCGTCATCGGTGATCGCGATCGGCACGGCATTGTGCGCGAGGAAATCACGCACGCGCGGATTCGCGGGCGCGACGATCTCAAGCGTCGGATACAACTCCAGGCCCGCATGCCGGGGCAGATGCGTCACTTTGAGCCGATAGACCGCTCCCGAGATAAAGTTGAACCGGCCCGGCGTTTCGAGCGGCGTCGTGGAATAAGAAGCCTTACCGTCGCGCACGATGAACCAGAATACCTTCATGCCGACCGGTTCCTTGAACAGCACCTGCGTGCGAAGCTGAGCGGTCGCGGTGGACGCGAAAGCAAGCAGAATGCAGAGCGTGATCGTACGCATGTTCCCTCGACTCGTTTAGCCGTTCGCCTTTGGCGAACGCGGTGAAAATAGATGCCACCCGCAATCAATTAAACATAAGAGCTATTATCGGACGTTCATTGTTGCACGAAAATCAGGCCTCGCCAAAGGCCAACGTCCGATAATGTCCGTTATGTTTAATTGATTTCGTTGTCATAAAGTCAAGTCGACGGAGATTGGCAAAATGTGAAGACTGAGCTATTCTGCTTTGCTCGGATTGCCTCGATCGTTTGCATCATTTCCTCGACGGTTAACTCGATCATGTCACTGCCCCTCCGCCACCGCCACCGTCTCGACGCCCTCCTCGAAGACACCCATGCGGCGGAATTTTTGGTAGCGCTGTTCGAGCAACTCAGGAAGCGGGATTTTTTTGAGGTCGCGCAGATAGCGCAGCAGATATTGCTTGAGGAAGTTGCCCATTTGCTGCGGGTCGCGGTGGGCGGCACCGAGCGGTTCGGGGATGATGTCGTCGATCACGCGAAGTTTGAAGAGATCGCGGGCGGTGAGCTTCAACGCGTCAGCGGCTAGGCGTTTGGTTTCGTCGTTCGCTTCCTTCCAGAGGATGCCGGCGCAGCCTTCGGGGCTGATGACGGAGTAGTAGCTAAATTCGAGCATGCTGACGCGATCGCCGATGCCGATGCCCAGCGCTCCTCCGGACCCACCTTCCCCGATGACGACGCAGACGATCGGCGTTTCGAGCCGAGCCATTTCGAGTAGACTCGTGGCGATGAGCTGCGCCTGGCCGCGCTCTTCGGCCCCGATGCCGGGGTAGGCGCCGGGCGTGTCGATCAGGCAGATGATCGGTTGTTTGAACTTGGCGGCTAGCTTCATCTTGTTGAGCGCCTTGCGGTATCCTTCGGGATGCGCGCAGCCGAACAGGCACTCGTTCTTCTCTTTGAGATTGTGCCCCTTCTGATGGCCAACCAATAGCACACGATGATCGCCGATGCGTGCGAAACCGGTGCGGATCGCCCGGTCGTCGCCGATCGCGCGGTCGCCGTGGAGTTCGACGAACTCATCAAAGATCATCTGGATGTAGTCGGTAGTTTGCGGTCGGTTCGGATGGCGTGAGACAAGCACGGTCTCCCATGCCGAGAGGTTCATGTAAACATTGCGGGTCAGGTTCGCGAGTTCACGGCGAATACGGCGAATTTCTTCGAGCGTATCGCCTTGCTCATCTGCGCGGCTTTCCAGCGACGCGAGTAGCGCCTCCATCTGCTGGATTTCTTTTTCAAATGGCAATGAAGCTATCGGCTTCGACATGAGACCTGCGCTCCGTCGGTGGTTAATTTCAACCGATAATCTACGGGATGAACGAGCGAAATGGAAGGGATTTGTTTAGCCGTTCGCCTTTGGCGAACGCGAAGTACGCGCTCGCCAAAGGCGAACGGCTAAACGGATCACTCTTGATGGATGCGAATGAGCACCTGCAAAGTGCCAGGGCGCGGCAATTGGCGCCCCGCAGCGAATTGGCGAACCTCATTCGACATCCCTGCGGATGGATTCGCCGGCAGCAGCACGGCCTGACGTTCGATCTTCGGCGTGGGCGTGGGCTTCACGAGCTTGCCGTCCTTCGGTTCAAG
This sequence comes from Gemmataceae bacterium, assembly GCA_009697105.1. GTDB lineage: Bacteria > Planctomycetota > Planctomycetia > Gemmatales > Gemmataceae > SIAQ01. The sequence continues at coordinate 12,888 of SIAQ01000007.1, forward strand.
CATCGCCGCCTCGACGCCCAGCAGCTTGGCGACCTTCTGCCGATCGTCACCAGCGAGCTTACTGACGGCGACTTTTTGGTACGGCGAGGGTTCCTGGCGTTCGGTGCTTTTTTGGCCGACGACTACGGTTTGGCTCAATTCACCCATGATTTTCGCAAGTTCATCCGAGGTCAGATTCTCGGCGAACACAAGATACTCGACCTTCGCCTGATTCTTGTCACGCAGCTTCTTGGAAGCCGTCGGATCGGACACCAGCAACACACCACGTTCGAGCAACACGGCACGCAATCGATCCATCGCAAACGCGTTGTTTTTTACTGTGATATCCAGCTGCACGGCCTTGCTGCGGTCGAGCTCGTAGGCAAGTTGCCCCGAGGCGGTGCCCTCTTTTTGCAGATCGCGGAACTGGGCGAGGAACGGACGATCCACCGGAATCGGCGCACCGAAGTCGCGGAACGTGCCGTCGATGAGATTCGCCAGCAGCGGGTTCGGTGTCGCTTTCTTCGGCGGCGTTTCCAGGGTGGGCTTTGTCTCAGGTTTCTTCTCGGGAAGAACCTTCGCTTCAGGCTTCTTCTCTATTTTTCCCTTCGCTATGGGCAAGTTCACGTCGCCTTTGTCGTCCGTCATCGATTGATAGTAAAACGTCCCAAGCACGCCAATTATGATCGATGCCGCCAGAGATGCAGTGAGGAATGGCATCCAACGACGACCCGCTCGTTTCGGTTTGGCGCTCGCAGCGGCGGGTATCGCCTTCGCCTCGGCGATACTACGAAGGACGTCCTCGACGAGGCTCGGCTCGACCTTACGGCGAGGAAGTTGTTTGAGCTTGTTCGCGTTTTCCTGAAGCTGACGAACCAGTTCCCTCGCTTCGGATGACTTATTGAGCAAGCGCAGCACTTCTTCGCGCTGGCGCGGGTTCAACTCGCCATCCACAAACGCAGTCAGAAGCTGTAGCACTTGATCAGAGAGCATAACACAAACCCAAAAAAAAAGCTTTGAACCACAGAGACACAGAGAAAATACGCGGAATAATAAATCGGTGAATACACTCGCCACTTGCCCTTTGTTTTCTCTGTGTCCTCTGTGCCTTTGTGGTTCAAATTAACGTTTATGCCTGGTCTTTCGGTTCAGCCAACTTCTGGAGCAAGTCGCGCATCTCTAGACGAGCGCGATGCAGGCGGCTGCGGATCGTGCCGATCGGGACGCCGAGAATCTCGGCAATGTCTTCGTACTTCATCCCGTCCATGTCTTTCATTACCAACACAGCACGATGCTCGGATGAGAGCTTGGCCAACGCGGCATGAACCTGGTGTTCTTCTTCCGCCATTTCAAGTGCGTGGCCAGGCCGATTCGTCTCGGCGGGATCAAGCGGGTCGATAGCCTTGCCGTCGTCGCCTGTCGGGTTGATGCTGAGCACGATTCGCTTTTTTCGTCGGCTGCTGATCGCCGTGTTAAAGGCGATACGGTAAAGCCAAGTAAAAAAGAGCGAATCCCCTTTGAACGTACGCAGCGATTGGTAGGCATGTAGGAAGGCTTCTTGCACTACGTCCCGCGCGTCCTCGGCATTATCCACCAGACGCAATACCGTGTTAAACAGGCGATCCTGATAGCGTGCCACCAGCTCGCCAAACGCGGCGGTGTGGCCCTCTCGGCACTCGGTAATCAGGCGGTTATCGTCTTTCACTATGCCCTATTGGGGGTATGACGCTCAAAGCCAACCTAAAGTTCCAGATTCGCCAGGAATCTTCCTTATCGTTAGATATACTCGAATTTGCCGCTAGCGGCTTAGCGTTCGCAGGGCGCCTCACGAACGCTAAGCCGCTAGCGGCAATTGGGAACTCGCACCTGCCCTATGGACGGCCTCCTATCTTATACAGGAGTGCACAATCGTTGACATGCGTAGTCAGAAATCGGATGCCTTCGCAGCACGGCATCATGCGAACACTAAACGTAAACTAGGCCAGCCACGGACTACGGACTAATTTCATGGACTCCCCCAACATCATAATCCGCGGCGCTCGCGAACACAATCTACAGAACGTCGACCTCGAACTGCCTCGCAATAAACTGATCTGCTTCACAGGAGTCAGCGGGTCGGGCAAGTCGTCGCTCGCTTTCGACACGCTTTATGCAGAGGGGCAGCGGCGCTACGTCGAGTCGCTGTCATCGTACGCTCGGCAGTTCCTGGGGCAGTTGCAAAAGCCCGATGTCGATTATCTCGCAGGACTGTCGCCTTCCATTAGCATCCAGCAGAAGACTGCCGGCAAGAACCCGCGTTCGACCGTCGGCACGATCACAGAAATCCACGACTACTTGCGCGTACTCTACGCCCGGGTCGGCCAGGGGCATTGCTCCATCTGTGATCGCCCCATTACCGCTCAATCGCGTGAGCAGATACTTGATCGCATCCTTGCCCTGCCGATCGGCACCAAGTTCCTCGTGCTCGCGCCTGTCGTCCGCGGGCAGAAGGGCGAGTACAAGGATCTCTTCCAAGAGATGCTGCAACGCGGCTATCTGCGAGCGCGCGTCGATGGCCAAATCGTTCGTCTAACCGACGACCTCAAGCTCGATCGGCGAATCAAGCACGACATCGCCATCGTTGTCGATCGCTTGACCGTTGACGCAAAGCAGCGAACGCGATTGGCGGAAGCCGTCGAGCAGGCGCTGAATCTGGCGGAGGGGAATATTGTTGTCGCGGTCGAGGCAGAAGATGAAACCAAGACAAAGAGCGAAGAGCGAAGAGCGAAGAGTGAAGAACAGGAGGACGACCCCAAGGAATCGCTGCGCTCATCCTTGGGCTTGTGGGACATTATTCTCTCCGCCCATTATGCCTGCACGCACTGCAACAAGAGCTACGAGCCGCCGTCGCCTCAACTTTTCAGCTTCAACAGTCCGCATGGCATGTGCCTGGATTGCGATGGACTTGGCACTCGCTATGCCTTCGATCGCGACTTGCTGATACCCGATGCGACGAAGAGCTTCTACGACGGCGCCGTCCCCATTGTTGGCCCACTCCGCGGCATGGGACGCTGGCGCAAGCACATTTACGAAGGCGTCGGCAAGGCGTTTGGCATCGATCTCAAACTCCCCTGGAGCGATCTCGCCGACGAGCACAAGAACATCCTGCTCGATGGCGTGGGCGCTACGCACATCGCCTACGAGTGGAAGATGCGCGGCGGCAAAATCTGGAAGCATGGCGGAACTTGGGAAGGCGTCATCCCGCAACTCATGTCGAGCTTCAAGAAAACCGCCGCAGGGCCACGCCGGTTGCAACTCGAAAAGTACATGCGCGTCATGCGTTGCCCGACTTGCGATGGCAAGCGTCTCAACGATCAGGCCCGCGCCGTGCGCGTCAGCGGCGTCACGCTGATCGAAGCCGAGGCGATGCCGATCGGCGACCTGGCCGAGTGGCTGGGTGATGGCGAGCCTAGCCGCGTAAGCGGCAGGTTGGCTTCGGCGAACCATGCAATCAATCAACCTGCCGTTTACGCGGCTAGGCTCGCCGACGAAACTCTCGAAGATTCTCTCGACGCCACGCAGCGAAAGATTGCTGTGGAGGTGTTGAAGGAAATCCGCGCTCGCGTTCGCTTCCTGCTCAACGTCGGCTTGCACTACCTGTCGCTCGACCGCACCGCCCCTACCCTGTCCGGCGGTGAGGCGCAGCGTATTCGCCTCGCGGGCCAAATCGGGTCCGGTCTCGTCGGCGTGCTCTACATCCTCGACGAACCGTCGATCGGCCTGCATCCGCGCGACAACGACCGTTTGTTGCGCAGCCTCGAACAACTGCGTGACATGGGCAACACCGTGCTCGTCGTCGAACACGACGAAGACACGATGCGGGCCGCCGACCATATCGTCGATTTCGGCCCCGGCCCCGGCGTGCGCGGCGGGCATGTCGTCGCGTCTGGCTCATACGACAATATCGTCAGCAAACCCGAAAGCGTCACCGGCCAATACCTCTCGGGGGCCAAATCCATCGCGATCCCGGCGAAACGCCGCAAACCGAGCGAACGCAAGATCACCATCGTCGGCGCGAGGCACAACAATCTCAAGAACGTTACCGTCGATATCCCGCTCGGCCTATTCGTCAGCGTGACCGGCGTCAGCGGGTCGGGGAAGTCGTCTTTGGTGAATGACATCCTTCGCTCTGGATTGCAAATTGCAAATGTCAAATTTCAAACTGACGAAGATGAAGACCCGGATTCCAATCAACCATCAGCAATCACCACTCAGCAATCGGAAGTGGCAAAACGGTTCGAGACGATGCGAGGGCAGGATCAGATCGACAAGATCATCGACATCGACCAGTCGCCGATCGGGCGGACGCCGCGCTCGAATCCAGGGACGTATATCAAGGTTTTCGATCAGATTCGCGACATGTATGCCCTCGTGCCCGAGGCCAAGGTGCGCGGCTACAAACCAGGCCGATTCAGTTTCAACAGGCCCGGCGGTCGTTGCGAAGCGTGCGAAGGCAACGGGTCGAATCGGCTCGAGATGGACTTCCTCGCTGACGTTTGGGTGAAATGTCCCGTTTGCGAAGGCCATCGCTTCAACCGCGAGACGATGCAAGTCCGCTTCAAGGACAAGAACATTCACGACGTGCTTGAAATGGACGTTCAGGAAGCGCTCGAACATTTCGTGAACATCCCCAAGATTCATGAGATGTTGAAGACGCTGCACGAAGTCGGCCTTGACTACATCAAACTCGGGCAGCCCTCCCCTACCCTGTCCGGCGGCGAAGCGCAGCGTGTCAAGCTCGCCAAGGAGCTGTGCCGCCGTTCGACCGGTAAGACGTTGTACATCCTCGACGAGCCGACGACGGGGTTGCACTTTGACGATATCCAAAAGCTCTTGCAAGTGCTGCACGGTTTCGTTGACGCGGGCAATACGGTCGTGGTCATCGAGCACAATCTCGATGTCATCAAGACCGCCGACTGGGTCATCGATCTCGGTCCCGAAGGCGGTGCCGGCGGTGGGAACATCGTCAGTGCGGGCACACCGGAGACCGTGGCGCGGTGCGAGGCGTCGTTTACCGGGCAGGCGCTGCACGACCTGTTTAGCCGCTCGCCTTTGGCGAGCGCGGGCGCCCGCGCTCGCCAAAGGCGAGCGGCTAAACGGGAACCAATCCCGGCACACACACACCTTATCGTCCAGGGCGCCCGCGAGCACAACCTGAAGAACATCGACGTGGCAATACCGCGCGACAAGATGACTGTCTGCTGTGGCCCCAGCGGATCGGGCAAGTCGTCGCTGGCGATGGACACGATCTTTGCCGAGGGGCAACGCCGATACGTCGAGTCGCTTTCGTCTTACGCCCGCCAATTTCTCGGCCAGGTGCAGAAGCCGCGCGTGGAGCATGTCAGCGGACTCTCGCCGGCCATCGCCATCGAGCAACAGACGACCAGCAAAAGCCCGCGTTCGACGGTCGGCACGGTCACCGAAATCTATGACTATCTTCGCATCCTCTTCGCTCGGCTCGGCCAACCGCACTGCCCGAAATGCGCACTTAAGATCGGCACGCAAACTTCCGACGAGATCATCGAGAAGATTCTGAATCTACCCGAAGGCTCACGACTCTACGTCATGGCGCCCTACGAACGCCGGGGGCAGGAGAAGTACGAAGCGGTCTTCGACGAAATTCGCCGCAGCGGGTTTGTGCGCATGCGTGTCGATGGCAAATCGTTCAGCGTCGATGCGCCGCCGACGATCGACCATCGCCGCAAGCATTTGATTGAGGTGATCGTTGATCGCATCATTGTACGCAAGAATCAGCGTGGCCGACTGGCGGACACGGTGGAGACGGCGCTCGATCTTGGCAAGGGCGTGATGCACATTGCGCATGTGGACGACACGCGTGAGGAGCCGAAATGGCGAGTCGATCGCTTCAGCCAGCATTTTGCGTGTGACCATTGTGGGCGAAGTTTCGAGCCGCTCAATCCGCATCATTTCTCGTTTAACAGCGTGCTCGGCTGGTGCCCGGCGTGCGAAGGACTCGGAGCACAGAAGGGCGCTAACCCCGCCGTGCTCGTGCGCGACCCCGCGATGACGCTACGCAACGGCGTGCTGGCGGCCTGGCCGGAGTTAACGGCCGAGCAGCCGTTCACACGCTTCGCGGAGGCGCTGGCCAGGCACGGCGGGTTCTCGCTCGATACGCCCTGGCAGCAGATGGACGCCGCGCATCAACGCATGCTCCTATACGGGACCGGCGATGCGTGGATTGGTCTCGAACCCGTAAGCCCGAAGCGCAAACGAGGGGCGAATGATCCAACCTTTCAGTACAAGGGCGTCATGCCCGCGCTCAGCGAGGCGACGCGCGTCAGCTTTGTCTATCGCCAGCGCCTCGATTACCTCGTCAGCGATGTGCCCTGCTGTACTTGCGCTGGTTCACGACTGCGCGATTACGCCGGTGCGTGCAAGTTCATGGGCCACACGATTGGTGAGCTGTGTTCCTGGCCGTTGCGGCGAATCTATGACTTCTTCAACACGCTCGATCTCACCAAAGATCAACGCAAGATTGCGGGCGAAGTGCTGCGCGAAGTACAGAATCGTGTACGGTTCCTCGTCGATGTCGGCCTCGACTACGTAACGCTCGCCCGCTCCACGCCGACGCTATCCGGCGGCGAATCGCAGCGCATCCGCCTGGCGAGCCAAATCGGCAGCGGCCTGACTGGCGTGCTGTACGTGCTCGACGAACCGACGATCGGCCTGCATCCGCGCGACAACCAGCGTCTGCTCAAAGCGCTGAAGAATCTGCGTGACCTTGGCAATACGCTAGTGCTCGTCGAGCACGATCGTGAGGTCATCGCCGCCGCCGATCATCTGCTCGACTTCGGCCCCGGCGCCGGCGACCAAGGCGGCGAGATCACGGCATCGGGTACGCCCCGGCAGATTCAAAAGTCGAAAGCGTCGCTGACGGGACAATATTTGTCAGGGAAAAAGAGCATTCCGGTGCCGACAAATCGCCGAATTGCAATGAGGAATGAGGAACGAGGAATTAAGAACGAGGAAGTGATAGCCAAGGCACTTCCTCATTCCTCGTTCCTCGTTCCTCGTTCCTCATTGCTTTGGGTGAAAGGCGCACGTCAGAATAACTTAAAGAACATCGATGTCGCCTTTCCCCTCGGCGCGTTCATCGCCGTCACCGGTGTTTCTGGTTCGGGTAAGAGTTCGCTCGTGCATGAGATTCTCTACAACGCCCTTGCCCGCAAGCTGCATCGTGCAGCCACCGTCGTCGGAGCACATGACGAGATCGTCGGCCTGGACCTCATCGACAAGGTCATCAACGTCGATCAGGACCCGCTCGGCAATTCACCCAGTTCCAACCCCGCGACCTACACCGGCGTGTTCGATCTCATCCGCCAACTTTTTGCACAGCTCCCCGATTCGCGCGTGCGCGGCTGGCAGCCGAAACGCTTCAGCTTCAACAAGCCCGGCGGCCGTTGCGAGACGTGCGAAGGCAACGGCCAGAAAAAGATCGAGATGCACTTCCTGCCCGATGTCTGGGTCGATTGCGATGTCTGCGAAGCCAAACGCTACAACCCCGAAACGCTGGCTGTCAAGTACAAGACCAAGAACATCGCCGACGTGCTCAGCATGCGCATCAGCGAGGCGCTCGAACTGTTCAGCAACATCCCGAAGATTCGGCAGATTCTGCAAACGCTCGCGGATGTCGGTCTGGAGTACCTCGCGCTCGGGCAACCGGCCCCTACCCTGTCCGGCGGCGAAGCGCAGCGCGTCAAGCTTGCGGCCGAGTTGGCTCGCCCGAACACCGGCAAGACCGTCTACATCCTCGACGAGCCGACCACCGGCCTTCACTTCGACGACATTCGCAAGCTGTTGGAAGTGCTGAATCGGCTCGTCGATCTGGGCAACACCGTCATCGTCGTCGAGCACAATCTTGACGTCATCAAGACGGCGGACTGGATTATCGATCTCGGCCCCGAAGCAGGCCACGACGGCGGGCGCGTCGCCTTCGCGGGCACTCCCGAAGGATTGGCGGCGGATACGAATGTTTCCCATACGGCAAAGTTCGTTAAGTATGTTCTCTTAGCCGGCCCGCATATCGAACGTGTCAAGTATGATCCACTTGCAAGCATTGCAAAGCGAGAAGGCGACATCGCGCTCGAGAAAGTCGGCAAGGATTCCGCTATGCCCTGGCAGGTCGATGGCAAACTCTGGCATACGAAGAACCGCCTATCAGGCGACGGCAAGTTCTGTCACTGGGACGGCGAAATCCTCACCTGGATCGATGACAAAATCCACGCTCTCGGCGACTTCGCTCCGACCAACTGGAAGCACCAATCGACCATCGAAATCGCCGCCGGCACCAAATCGCTCGGCTGGTTTTTTCACGCTCATACCAGCATGGAATGGCTCGTGCGGCTTATCTTTCGCGTCTCCAAGAATACGTTCAGGCAGGAAGATTTGAATCGCAAACTCGGCCTGCCGACTCTCAACGAGACTGCGGGCATTCAGGTCTACTCGAACGAGCCGCGCATTCACGTCGCCAATCGCAAAGGCATGTGGCAAGAAGTCTGGATGCTAATTCACAAGCGTGAGGAGATCGACACGCCGGCGTTCGACGAGTTTCTGCGCAAGGCGGCCGGTTCGTTCCTCGGTGCCTTGAAGAGAATGGATGCGAAGCCCGAAGACGTGATGCCATGGAAAGTCAACGGCGAACGCTGGCACCTGAGCGAGAAAGGCTTTCCGCCGGGCCGAAAGTTGCAATGGGACCGCACGATTCTGCCACGCGTTTTGGATGTGCTGCGCAAGGTCGAGCCGGAACTCGAAATCGCATGGGACAATCGCGGCCACATCGGCATCAACGTGCCAGGGGTGAGCCGAGCGTGGGCGGTTCTTCGTACGAAGGACAGTGACGCGCTGCACTGTCGTTTTCTGGGCAAGAAGGGCCAGTTCAACCTGAATCAGATCGAGAAGTTCGGCGTCGAACCGACGTTGCAATCCTCGGCAGAGGGCGAGGCGATGGTGCTGCGGTTCACGCATGACAACCACCTTCACCCGCAGGCGCTGCGGGAGATATTGGTGAAGCACCTGGAAGGTTTCCGCGATGCGTTTGGTGATTGATCGGCGATTGAAACTGCCCGTCCTCGGCGTATGATAAATCTCTAAATCGTAGGAAACACGCCAAGGGTGCATCATGTTTCGCGTCATCGCTTCCGCTGTCACATTGACATTACTGGCGTCCGCCGGCTCCGCTCATTACAATATGCTGTTGCCCTCGAAACCATGGGCGGAGAAGGGCGAGAAGGTCACGTTTACCTATCAGTTCGGGCATCCTTACGAGCATGAACTTGTGGATGCACCGAAACCGCTTAGAATTGGCGTCATAAAACCCAATGGATTACGCGAAGGAATTGTTGCCTCCAAATCGCTGATGGCGATCAAGAACGGCGGAGCCGAAGGCAAGAAGGTTGTCGTCTGGCAGTTTGACTATACACCGGCTGAGCGTGGCGATCACATATTTTTGCTAAGAACACCGCCCATCGATCACGGTGACGGTATCACAATGCAGGACCGTGTCCGCGTTGTCTTACACGTTCAAACGCAAAAGGGCTGGGATGTGCCCGTTGGCGATTATGATAGCGGCCTCGATCTTTGGCCATACACCCGGCCCTACGGCCTACTTCCTGGTATGGTATTCAAGGGGCGCATCCTATGGCTTCCGTTCAAAGATGCGTTTGAAAAGCGATCTCTCGATGGCGTTGATGGCCTTCACGTCGAAATCGAAAAATACAATCCCAAACCACCGAAAAATTTGCCGCCGGATGAGTTGATTACGTTTAGAACGAAGACCGGCCCAAACGGTTTCTTCGTGACGACGCTGCCCGAATCGGGTTGGTGGGGCATTACCGCGACGACGGCTCGGGGCATGAAGACGAAGTCGATTCAACGCGCCACGCACTGGGTTCACGTGGACGAGAAGAAGTGATGTTGTTCGCGGTGCATATCAGCGACGGCGTGCTGTCCTGGCCCTGGCTTGCCGTCGGGTTTGCCGGGGCGGGAATTTTGCTCGTGCTGGCCGCACATCGAATCCGCGACGAGGAGATACCGCGTGTCGCCCTGCTGACGGCGGCGTTTTTCGTGGCGTCGCTGATCCACGTCAAAGTCGGCCCGACATCGATCCATCTCTTGCTCAACGGCCTCATCGGCGTCTTTCTCGGCAGGCGAGCGGCGCTGGCGGTCTTCGTCGGTCTATTGTTACAAGCGGTGCTCATGCAGCACGGGGGATTTCTGGTGCTCGGCGTCAACGCATGCGTCATGACCGCCCCTGCCCTGCTCTCTTTCGCGATCTATCGCTCGCTGCATCGCATTCCGTGGATCAAGTCGCCGATCGCGCGAATGCTACTTGTCGGCATCGGCGCGTTCTTGTGGGCGCTGAGCGCGATTTATAGCATCACGCTACTTTGCAACACGTCACTTACGACTATCGACGAGTCCGCCTTCGCGATCGCCAATGAGCGAATCACGAATGTGTGGTTCCTTGTCCCCTCGGTCCTTTTCGCCATCGTTGCGATCGTGATTGAACGCCGACTGGAGAACGCGCCGGAGTTTCCGCTTGGGTTTCTGATCGGCGAGCTTTCGGTGCTGATGACGGCTGCCTTGAATTGCGTGGTTTTGGTTCTCGGCGGCGTCGAGCATTGGCCCGTGGCGCCGCTGCTGCTCGTGATCGCGCATCTGCCGTTTGCCGTCGTTGAGGGCGTTGTGCTCGGCTTTCTGGTCGGTTTCCTGGCGAAAGTAAAGCCGGAGATGCTTGGCCCGATCGACGATTACGCCCCGAAGTAGCCGCGAAGGCGTTGGATGGCTTTGTATTTTTCGTCGCTGACGCGTTCCGGCGCAACCCCAAGTTCGCTGGCGATTTCCGCCACGTCGTAGCCGTCGCAGAGGAGGTTGAGGATAAGCTGCTGACGCGGACTAAGCACACGGTCGGCGGCGATCCGAATCGCCTGACGGTCGTCACTGCGTTCAGCCGCTTGCTGATCGCGAACGTCGGCGACGAGATCGGGCGCCAGCGGTGAACGCGTCCGATTGCGCTGGAAACGCTTCTTGACGGCATCGATCGCTCGCACGAACTCACGGCGTTCCTCGGTCTCATGCTTCAGCAGATCGCTCCACGCCCGCAGCGGCACCGACTTCAACAGCCGACAAAGCACCTCCTGGGTGCAATCGTTCCAGTCGTCCTGCGGCAAGCGTGCGTTGCGCCAACATGCCGTGCAGTAGCGCGTGACGTTGTTGATCGCCGTCGGCGAAATCTCACTCGCTTCGGCGGGCGTGTCAGCACCCATCGTCGCCAGGGCCGTGCCGAGCACAACGGCCATGAAGTAGGGTTTACGAATGGTGTTGGTAATCGAGCTTTTCATGAGATCCTCGCACGAAAGAACGTCGCAACTTTATTATATCGGACATTGGCCTCGCGAAATCTCGTCGATTTTTATTTGCAAATTGGAAAAAATTGTCTACTCTCAGAATCAACGGACGATCAGAAAAAATGAATGTCCCTATTCCCCGCTTGTCGTTTAGCGCTCGCGTGGGATTCCTCGATCGCTAAACGGCAAGCGGCATACAACACCTGACTTTAGAATGGAAACCGAACATGGACACAACCCGTCGTGATTTTCTGGCCGCCACCGGCGTGGGCGTGGTCGCCGCCAATCTTGCCGATGCGAAACCACCGCAGGTCGTGCATCCGTTGCGATATCGGCTCGGTATCGTGACGTACAATATCGCCGCGAATTGGGACCAAGCGGCGCTTATCCGCATTTGCCGGGCCGTTGGCTTGGGTCCAGTCGAGCTACGAACCACGCATCGGCACGGTGTCGAGCCATCGCTCACCGCGGCCCAACGGCGTGAAGTCCGCCAACGCTTCCAGGATGCCGGCGTCGAGATATGGGGCAGCGGCTCGGTATGCGAATTCCACTCGCCCGATCCCGTTGTCGTTCGGCGAAACATCGACACCTGCCGACAGTTCTGCGAACTCGTCCGCGACATCGGCGGGCGCGGCGTCAAAGTTCGGCCCAACGATCTGCCCGCCAACGTGCCGACCGAACGCACGCTCGCCCAGATCGGGAGATCGCTCAACGAGTGTGGCCGAATCGCTGCGGACTGCGGCGTCGAGATTTGGGTCGAAGTGCATGGCCGAGGCACGGCTCACCCGCCGCACATGCGCACCATCATGCAAGCAGCCGACCATCGCAGCGTCGGCGTGACCTGGAACTCGAACCCGACCGATGTCGTCAATGGCTCCGTCGCCGAGTATTTCCGCATGTTGCAGCCGTGGATCAAATCGTGCCACATCAACGAACTGCACAACGGCTATCCATATCGCGAACTGTTCCGCCTGCTACGTGAAATGAACTACGACCGCTGCACTCTCGCTGAGATTCAGGGCATGCCCGACGAAACGACGGGCGAACGCCTGATGCGCTTCTACAAGGCGCTGTGGACGGAGTTGGCGCGGGCGTGAACCTAAACTTGCACTTATTTGCGTTTAGCGCTCGCGCGAGCGCTAAACGACAAGCCAGGAAACTCCATCTCCTCGGTGAAATCATGCGCCAAACCCTAGCCGTTTTCCTGCTCGTCAGCCTTACAACGCCGACCTTCGCACAGGAAAATTTCCTCCAACAAGCGAAAGCGGTGCTCGCTACCATCGACGGCGAGATCGTCGTTGCCGGTCTGAGGACGCCGGTCGAGGTGTTGCGTGATCGCTGGGGTGTGCCGCATATTTATGCGAAAAACTCCGACGACCTGTTCTTCTCGCAGGGTTTCGTCGCCGCTCAGGATCGGCTATTTCAGATCGACCTTTGGCGACGCATCGCGCTCGGCGAAACCGCCGACATTCTCGGACCCAGCGGCATCGAGGGCGATACCTTCGCCCGGCTCATCCGCTATCGGGGCGACATGGATGCGGAATGGCGCAGTTACTCGGCTGACACCAAACAAATCGCGACGGCGTTCACCAACGGCATCAACGCCTACATCAAGCTCTCCGCCAAGAAGCTGCCGATCGAGTTTCAGATTCTCGGCCATCGGCCCAAGCTTTGGCAGCCAGAGGATGTGCTTGGCCGCATGTCCGGCATCATCATGTCGCGCAATTTTACCGATGAAGTGCTGCGAGCGCATCTCGTCGACAAGCTAGGCCTGGACAAGGCACGCATGCTGATGCCGACCGATCCGCGCAAAGACACTGTGCCGGTGTTCGACCTGATGGGCATCGACGCGAAAATTTTGAAGGGGTTCCATGCGGCATCGAAGAACATACAGTTTCCGGTGATTCAGACGGAGAGCAACAACTGGACGATATCGGGTGAGAAATCGGCGTCGGGCAAGCCGATGCTGGCGAGCGATCCACATCGAGCCTTGGGCTTGCCGGCACTGCGCAATCTCGTGCACCTAAACGCTCCGGGGTGGAACGTCATCGGCGCCGGCGAACCGGGGCTTCCAGGCGTGGCACTCGGGCATAATGAGAAGATCGCCTGGGGCATCACCATTGTCGGCACGGACCAGGCGGACATCTACGTCGAGGAAACCGACCCGGAAATGCCGACGAATTACAAAGTCGCCGGCAAATGGGAGCCGATGAAAATCGTGCACGAGGAACTCCACGTGCGCGGGCAAAGTGCATACCACTCGGCCGAGCTGCGTTTCACGCGGAATGGACCGGTGCTGTATCAGGATGCAAAGCTCAACCGCGCGTATGTGCTGAAGTGGGCCGGCGCGGAGCCAGGCGGGGCGGCGTATCTGCCCGCACTTGCGGTGTCGAGGGCCAGGAACCACAACGAGTTTTTGAACGCGCTCGAGCGTTGGAAGATACCGAGTTTGAATTTCATGTATGCGGATGTAGATGGGAACATCGCCTGGGTCGCCGCCGCCGCCACGCCGATCCGCCCAAAACACGACGGCCTGCTGCCCGTGCCTGCGAATGCCGGTTACGACTGGAAGGGATATCTGAAGGTCAAGGATTTTCCCCAAGATTTGAACCCCGAATCGGGCTGGTTGGCGACGGCGAATCACAACATTGTTCCAAAAGGTTTTCCGAACCCGATCGCCTACGAGTTCGCGCCGCCCTACCGTTATTTGCGATTGAAAGCGAATCTCGAAGCGAAGAAAAAGTTTACCATCGAGGACTTTCAAAAAATCCAACACGACGATGTCTCGATCCCCGGGCACCGGCTCGCACGGTTGCTCGGCAACGTCAAATTCACCGATCCCGTTGTCGAGAATTACGCGAAGATTTTGCGAGGATGGGACGGCAAATTGTCGCGTGATTCGCAAGCCGGCGTGCTGTACGCACTCTGGTTGGCCGAGTTGCAGCAAGCCGTCTTCGCCAGAGTCGTGCCCAAGGAACTGGTGAAGGAGATCGCGGCCAAGAGCGGCGTCACGGTCCTGTTGCAAGCACTCGAGCAACCCGATGCACGCTGGTTTGGCAAGTACACAACACCGATGCGCAACGCGGTCTTGGCTTCCACCTTCGAGCAGGCCGTCAAGCAGGCGACGACGCGATTCCCGAAACTGCACAACATGCGCTGGGGCGCGATGCACACCGCGACGTTTCGGCATCCGTTGGCATCGGTAAATTCTCTGTACGAAAAACTTCTGAACGTCGGCCCATTCGAGCGCTCCGGCGACGCGAACACGCCAAACAACACACGCTATGACGACGCCTATCGCCAAATCCACGGCGCGACGTATCGCCACGTCTTCGATCTCGCCGACTGGGACAAGGGCGTCGCCACCAGCGCTCCCGGCCAATCCGGTCAATTCGGCAGCCCGCATTACGCCGACCTCGCGCCGCTCTGGGCCAATGGCGAATACTTCCCGCTCGCCTATTCGCGCAAAATGGTCGAATCGGTGACGAAGAATCGGATGCTGCTGCGGCCTGGGAATTAGGCGAATTTGTTTAGCGCCCGCATGACGCCGCGCGGGCGCTAAACGGGGAGGAAAAACATGAACCCCGCCGATGAACTCGTGGATGTCATCGACGACATCGGCAACACCATCGCTGTCGTCACGCGGCGCGAGATGCGCATTCGCAAGCTGCCACATCGCTGCACCTACGTGCTCGTTTTCAACACGCGCGGCGAGTTGTTCATTCACCTTCGCACAGCAACCAAGGATGTCTATCCGAGCCACTGGGATGTCTGCGTCGGTGGTGTGCTGGCGACGGGCGAGACGTTTGCGCAAGGCGTGCGACGTGAAATACGCGAGGAGATCGGCGTGGATGCCGAAGCGGAAGAATTGTTCCCGATCAACTATCAGGACGACGCCACTTTCGCTCACGGCATGGCGTATCGCGCGATCCACGACGGGCCGTTCACACTGCAAATCGAAGAGGTGGTGCGCGGCGAGTTCGTGCCGTTGGCAGAGGTGTTGGAACGGGTGAGATGCGAGCCGTTCTGTCCCGATGGCGTGCTGGTGTTGGAGCGGTATGTGCGAGAATTTGTTTAGCCGCTCGCCTTTGGCGAGCGCGGACGTTACGTTTTGCAATCACGGCGAATCGCCGCGCACGCGCTCGCCAGAGGCGAGCGGCTGAACGATTTCGATCACTTCGCCGGCACATATCCCGGCGGCGAGACGACGACCTCGAAGTCGCTGCCACGAACTCGGCGAAGCTCCTCGTGCAACACCGGAATACGTGGATCGGGTGCGACGGAGATCGCCCAGTCGATGCCGTTGTCGGCGCACAACATGCCGTACTTCTGCAAACCCTTCAAGATCGCTTGCACCTCGGGTGAGAATCCTTTCGTATCGAAGTCTTTTCGCAGGCGAAAGCGTTCACCCATCCTCGGCAGGTTTTCGTCTTTCCACTTGCTGGCGTAGTGCGTCGCAGGATGGACATACGCGTGGCGAGTCTTTACGAATGTGACACGCAGAGCATGTTCGACGATGCCGCGTTTGAGTTCGTCGTAGCGCACGACTGAGGGAAAAATCGGGAGGCCGGCGGCGTCGGCGCTGGTCCAGGTGTCGGGCCGGAGCTTGTTCGATGCCAGGTCGAAAATCGACGACTGGGCCGCCGTCCAGCCGGCGTCGGTCTTTTTCATGACGAAGAACTCGTAGAGCTTCCGGTTAATCGGATCAACGATGATGGCATGTCGATCGCCGCCGTTCTTGGGATTGTCGCGTTGCACGTCATCGAGCGATAGTTTCTTGAGCAACGGATTGCGCATATAGTGGATCGGCCAACCTTCGATTGGCGTGTTGTCGGGCACGGGGAATGGGCCGGGGTCGGATTCGCCGGGGTAACCGACGATTTTCACGTCAACCTTCTTCTGGTCGGGCGGCACAATGAGAAAGCCCATATCGGGGTTGTAGCGCAGCACCTTTTTGCCGCCGATCGTGTTGACGATATTTTTCGAATTTGGATGCACTGGCCAATCTTCGATGACGAGGTTCCAGGCGTTGTTTTCCGGGTAGACTTCAAGAGCCGAGCAGATCGCGTCGGCTTCGGGCGTGTTGAACATGATCGGCTTGTCGAACTTCGGCATCGTGGCGGCGCGGATACGGTTGAGGCGGGCTGGGTCGCTGGCGACGGTGATCGGTTTGCCGGCGGCGCCTTCGAGCCAAACATCGCCGAGAAAGAGTGTGACGGGTTGATTGGTCGCGAGATACCAGTGTTTGATGTCGGATAGATCCGGCGCGGAACCGTTGGCGTTCTCGAGATCGGCTAGGGTGAGCCGAATCTCGTTTCTGCCCGGTTTGACGGTCACGGGAATGTCAATGCGTGTGGCGTAGTTCTTGGTCTGGGCGTGCTTGACGTTGAGCTTGAGTGCCAGGTTGCCCATGTCGTGTTTGCCGAGTTGAAGCACTAGCGTTGAGAAGCCGGCCCAGTTTTTGACGATCGGCTTGGATTGCCCGATGCTGTCGGCGAGCGCGACGTTGAACACCGTGCCGAACTGGGCATCGTTGATCTTCGTGAACGTTGTCTTCGGACTACCGGTGTCATTGGGTTGCTGGTCCGCCACGGCATTGAGGAGGTAGGTTCGCGAGGTTTTGGGTTGGCCAAAGGCGTTGACGGTAAAGCAGCCAAGCAACACGAATCCGATGTAGGCGAGATGAAATTTTAGCATAAAAATCTCCCAGAGAGGCAACAAAATCGCTGTCAATTGGCAATGCAGATCGCTTGGTTCAATCCAGCTTCCGTAGCTCGATTCCACGGAAGTTGGCCGGGGCGCCGGGCGGGCGCCAGTGCATCGTATTTCCAGTGCGTGTGACTTCATATTTGATCTGCAGGAAAAAGTGCAATGTCAATTCGCTGCCGTTCTGCGTGTAGGTAAAGTTCTGCGTCATGAGATTCATGCCACCAAACCCGCGTGGCGTCTGTGTCGCCGAGCCGTCGGCGCGAAACTCATAGACCATCAGGCCCGGCACCTGCTCCCAGCGTCCGACGATATCGGGCTTTGAGTTTCCGAACCATAGCATCGCAACGATGCCCGTTACGCAACACAGCAGCAATATGATGACCGCTCCGCCGATACCCGCGATGAGCAGAATCGGGGGGCCTTTTTCTCGTCTTTCTTGCGGTCGGATGCGGATTCATCGCCATCATCATCATCGGCATCGCGGCGCCGACTTTTTCGTCGTGGCCTATCGTCATCGACTTCGTCATCGTCGTCACGTCGTTTTTTTCGCGAACGCGGTTCGTCTTCGCCCTCATCCTTACGGCGATTCTTTCGTGTATGCGACACATCATCGGCGACTTCGATGCCGATCGCGGCGAATTCGCCCGCGCCATCGGGTTCGTCTACTTCGTCAACTTCATCGACCTCGTCCACAGCGTCGTCGGCTTCCGTCGCATCGGGTTCTTCGTAAGCGGACGGCTCCGGTTCAGGTGGCGGAGGCTCCGGTTCAGGCTGCGGCGGTTCAGGCGGTTGCTCGGCTTCATCCGGCGGCAGCGGATCAGGAACCTGGGCGGCGAGCGAGGTTTTCGCCGAAGCGGCACGCGATGCCGCCGGCGTCGTGAAGCTTTCCTTGCACTTCGGGCACTTCACGTTCCGGCCCGCGGGAATGGGCGTCGGCGATTTTAACACCGCTTGGCAATGAACGCACTGGATCGAGTAGCTCATGTGTGCGAGACTCTTGACCGGTTTCGACACGCGCGGGAGCGAAGTGCATGTAAAAAAAAACACTACGAATTTATTCGTGGTTCACAGATCGTTCTATGCCTCGTCGATATAATGGTCAAAATCGATTCAGATTGATCTGGATTGAACCCACCTGTTTGCAGTAGGATTAACCTTATGGCAATTCGCTTCCGATACTACTTTCCTGGACCGCGGAATGACATTCATCCCGACCAGATCGTAGGTTGTTGTAAGTCGGACTTTCATCACGGAGAAAAATTATGATCCGCAATACCACCGCATTCGCGTGTCTCACGATTGCCCTATCCACGCTCACGCTGGCGTCCCAGGCCGGCGCGCCAAAGTCGGCGGACCAGGTTAAGGCGGTTGCAACGGCGACAAAAACTGACGCCAAGGGCACACAGACCGTGACCATCACCCTCGACATCGTTAAAGGCTGGCATCTCTACGCCAACCCAGTTAATCACAACAACGACTTCCTCGGCGGCGCCCAGACTCGCGTCAAAGTTGCTGCGAAGGAAAAAGTAGAAGCGAGCGTAAAATATCCGGTCGGTAAAACGCACGTTGACGGGAAACAAAAGTATGACATCTACGAAGGCAAGGTCACGATCCAGGTCGGTGTCCAACGTACTGCCGGCGACATAAGTCCGCTTGAAATTGTCATCGACGTTCAAGCGTGCGACAGCAAGTTCTGCCTGATGCCGAGCAAGATCAAACTGCAAATTCCCTAAGTGGCATCTCCGCGATTATCCGAGCCAGAGCGCCAGCGATGGACCAAGCGGCAGGCTTGGCGCTGTCGACAGAATTCGATTTTTCTAGTGAGCCGGAAGCGCAAGAGACGGTTATTACCTGACCGTCGCTTATGCTTTCGGCTCGAAAAACGACTCGAGTCGGGCGCCTCATCCTTCTCGGACCATGAATTCAATTACTTCGCGCTTTGTTTCACTTCGTTGGTGGCGGCAAGTCCCAAGTCGGCAAGAATCTGAGCCGCGCGGTTGGCATCGTCGACGGTGTCGAATGCCGCGTAACCGATGAATTTCATACCGATGACGGCCATCGTGAGGCCCTGAAGCGTGATGCCGGCGATCGCCCATTTCTGCGTCAAATGATGCGCCAATCCCGCTTCGTTGTCGCCCTCGATTCGCCTCAACACGGGGGAATCGGTTTCTTGCATGCCTGCGTCCTTGGCGGCACGCGTCTGCGCTGGGCCGGTGACGGGTGCAACGTAAAGAACACCGAAGCCGGGTTTGCTCAGTAGGCG
Organism: Gemmataceae bacterium; assembly: GCA_009697105.1. Lineage (GTDB taxonomy): Bacteria > Planctomycetota > Planctomycetia > Gemmatales > Gemmataceae > SIAQ01. The sequence goes on from SIAQ01000007.1 coordinate 32,244, forward strand.
TTTGGTGAAGACATACTCAAGGTTTGCCTCGGCCTGAGCGAGATGGGCCAGTTTGCTCGATACGCCGCCAATGGCGTCGGCCACTTCGCAACTCCACACATGTACGCGGTCCCATTTGAAGCTCATCTCCCACCACCTTTCGCTAAAGGATTGCCGAATTTGCGTCCGGAATCAGGATATGGTACCGACAAAAACCCCATCGGCAGCATATCCCGCACAACGATGTATGCCAACTATAATTATGGTTCTCTGCCAGCAATTAGGAAAAAAGCGCACGCCACGGCGAAAAGACCCTTAAGAAGAGGAAGCGATAAACGAACGCCTTCATCGTTTTGAATTCTTGCTTTGCGTCTTTGCGTGAGGTTGCATTTCTTGATTCGAGAGTGGAATTATTGAAAGGGGAGGATTTCGGTGTTGCATCTCTTCGTTTTTTTCAGGACAATAGGGGAATGGAATAAAGGAATCGATCGTTCGGGCCAACTCTGCGAATAATAAAGGGGATCCCATGCTCCAACGAATGCTATTGCTCCTGGCGATGCTGCTGGGAGCTTCGACAGCACGCGCGGATTATGTCATTGTGCGGATCAATGTCAATCAGATGAACTTCATTCCGATGGCACCGCCTGGATTTGCTGGCGGTGTTCCTGGCGCAAACGTCGGCGGCCTCCCTGGCGCAAACGTCGGCGGCCTCCCTGGCGCAAACGTCGGCGGCCTCCCCGGCGCTCTCCTTGGAGGGCTCCCGGGAAATATCGCCGGCGGGGCGCTTGGTACGCCCGCAGCTGCGTTTGTCGGCCTCTTCCCAGGCGGCGGAATGGGTTTCGGCGGCGTGCAGCCCCAACCTGGCGAGCCCAACCCAATGCCCGGCGGCCTGCCAGGCATCATGGCTGAAGATCCAAATGCTAAGTACATCACCGCTGTCCTCGAGATGCGCAACTATTCCAAACCTGCGCCTACGCCGTTCGGCCTGGTCTTCAAGTACGATCACGAATGGGGCACGAACAACTGGCTGTTGCTCTCGCCCCTCGCGCCGATGTTCGTCGGTCAATTCGAAGCGAAGACTTTCTGGGCGGAGCTGAATCCCGAACTCAGCAAGGCCAAGGCAGCCAAGAACGTCGAAGACCTACTCCACCTCGCGCGTCGCTGTATCGCGCATGGCAAATTGTCGACGTTCCATCGCGTAATGGAAGATGTGGTCAAGCTCGATCCGAGGCATCTCAACGTCAAAAACTACCTGAAGGTCCAGCGGGATTTGGCAAAGGCGCCGACTGCCGAGGATCCTGCCCAACGAGAATTAATCGACCGCTGGCGCGAGGATAAATATCGCACGCACACGAGCAAGAAAGGCCGCTACCGAATCTACGCCCAGATCGTTGGATCCGACCGGGCCACGGAAAAAAACATCGAAACTCGATTGGCGATGTTCGACGATGTTTTGGAGACGTTCTACTACTTTTTCGCAGCCCAACGGGACAACACGATGTTACCCGCGATGCCTAAATACATTCTGCCTGTGTTATTGACGGGTTCAAAGACCGAATTGGCCAATCGTCGGCTCCATTGGGGCAACGAGCCGATGACCACTGAAGGATTTACACCTCGGCGTGACAATGTGATTATTATGCCCGCCAAGGTTCGAGAAAACGACGCCATATTCATGGATTTTGAGAGAATTCTCGACGAGAAGATTCGCAGTGCGAATGAACAATTCGCGGAATTGGGCATTCGCGTCACGATGACCAAAGATAACCTGCTTTCGGGCAAGATCACCGAATCCAAGGAGGCTGGCAAAGCGGCGGCTTTCATCGCACTCGCTCAGACCGCCGTCGCGCTTTGGTATTCCCAGCAACTTGATGCGGAACGCCATGCCGTCACCCATGAAGGCGTGCGTCAGCTGTTGACCGCCTCCAACCTGTTCCCACGCAATGTGCAAACGCCCGATTGGCTCGTCGTCGGTCTGGCGACGCTCCTCGAAACTCCTGCGGGCGCGGTGCATCCGACGATTGGCACGCCGAGTTGGACCCATCTGGTCAACTTCAAGCACTACCGCAACGCCAAGGTATTGGAGAATCCCTCTCAAGTGATGCAGGCCGTTGTCAGCGACAAATATTTCCATGAAGCACGTCGGCTGGCGAAATTGGCAGACGATAGTCCGAACGAAAAATCGATAATCGCCGCTCGGGAATCCTGGGAATTGGCGTCTTCGACTTCGTGGGCATTGGTTTATTACCTGTCACAGAGCAATCGTCTGGACCATTTCTTTAAATATGGCAAGGAACTCGACAAGCTGCCTCGCGATCTTGATTTGTCCAGTGCGATTATGGAGGGGTGCCTTGCCAAGGCATTCGACATCGCCGACGCTCGTGATCCCCGGCGGATCAATCGCACGCGGTTTGACGCCTTGGCCGCCAATTGGTTCGATGTGATGCAAGGTACCAACTTGGCTCATCCGAAGTTGCAGGGCCATTTCGAGCGAATGCGGGCGATGCGGGCCGGTACGACGATACCAGGCGGCGTGATCTCGATGCCCGCTCCGGGTGGCGTTGTTCCGCCGAATCCGGCAATCGTGCCTCCGGTTCCTGGACAACCGGTTAATCCTGGCGGACCTGCTCCGCCGCGAGTTCCCGCACATCCCGGCTCCGGCGCGGGGTGAGTGTGATCGATCCGTTCACTTTTTGCACCCTAAAACTTCCAAAACGCTCACCGTCCATTGGCGGTGGGCGGTTCTTGTTTTCGCTTCCGGCGATGCCTTTGACATAATTCGTGTTACGACCCGGAAGCGTAAGCAACGGTTTTCACGAATCCGTTGCTTACGCTTCCGACTCGTACTTTCGAGGGGGTCGCGTCAAAGTTGGCAAACCTTGCCGATTGTTCCGCCGCTAACGATTTGGCCGTTGGTAGCGAAAATGCACCCGCTTCGTGTCAAATTGCGTACACTTTGGCGGATAGTTGCGTTCTGCGGGGCCGATCTATTCGATAGTATCGGTATCACCGCTTCACGTGGTTTTACGTGATCACATAGTGCGGAACGAATAACCAGGACGAGCCCCCGTCAATTCAAGGATGTCCCATGAGACGCACTCTGCTCCCCATCGTCTGCTTGCTTCTTGGCACGCCGATGTTGCTCGGCCAGCCGACGTTCTTGCCTCCGCCGAGAATCACGACACTTCCTGCCGAGATAACGCCGATGCGGGAAAGCGTGGCGCCCGTCAATTTCAACGAACCTAGCCAGGACACGCCTCGCTGGTCGTTGACGGCGGAATACCTGCTCTGGTCGACGTCGCGCAGCCCGGTCCCGGTGCCCTTGGTCACGACCGGCGACACCAGCCGGACGGCCGGCGGTTTCATTGGCGACCAGAGTACCCGCGTTCTGGTCGGCAATTCCAACATCGACTTCGGTGAAATTTCCGGCGGACGAATCGGCTTAACACGCTGGGTGGACTGCGACCGCGTCCTCGGCATCGAAGGCAGCGCGTTCGTGTTGGGACGCCAAGAGACGAGCAACCTCACCGCGTCCGATACGGCCGGCAGCCCTCTGCTCGTTTTTCCCTACCAAACACCAGCCGGCGTAGCGACGGGACTCATAATCTCCGATCCCGATCCAAAGGCGAGGGGCAACGTGCGTGTAAACATTTCGAACCGCTTTTGGGGCGCGGATACCAACGGCGTCTACAACATTTACCAGCAACAATGGCTCGCCGTTGACGCCCTGCTCGGCTTCCGATACTTCGATCTTGGCGATAGCCTTGAGATTGTCTCCAACTCGGAAAACCCGAGTACTCTCAACAACTACTCCGCTGTGGAAACATTTCGCACCCGCAATCAGTTTTTCGGCGGTCAACTCGGTTCGCGCGTCGGCCTCCAACAAGGCCGTGTTTCGGCCGACTTCACCAGCTTCATCGCGCTAGGCTCGACGGAGCAAGTCGTGAGTATCGTCGGCACGAGCAACTTCTCCGGCGCCAGCGCCACCCCGGCAGGCACGCGGTCCGGCTTCCTCTATACGCAACAGTCGAACATCGGCAACCGCCGACACCGCGAGTTTTCCGCCATCCCGCAGATGCAAGCCAAGCTTGGCTTTGATCTTACCTGCAAGTTTCGCGCGACGGTCGGCTACGATGCAATCTGGTGGAACAACGTCGTCCGCCCCGGCGACCAGATCGACCGCGTCATTAACCTAACGCAGGCATCGCCGAACATCGGCGGCATAGGCGTTCTCAGTGGCGCCGCTCGCCCGGCGCCACTCAACACGACCAGCGATTTCTGGGCACACGGCGTCAGCTTCGGTTTGGAATATCGCTGGTAATGAGAATGGAAATTCGATTTCCGTTTAGCCGCTCGCCTTTGACGAGCGCGAGCTATGTATCGTGCAATACACGTTCGCGCTCGCCAAAGGCGAGCGGCTAAACGAACTTTTCACTCGCTGAACGTCTCGCAGAGTTGGAGGTGCTGATCGATCGACAGCGTCTCCGCTCGCTCGGTTCCAGAATAGCCCAATTCAGCCAACTTGCGATCGACGACTTCCTTGGAATGCTGATTGCCTGTCGCGCTAATCAACCCGCCGCGAAGATTCTTGCGGCGATGAGAGTAAAGATCGCGCAAAAAGTAGCGAAGCTTTTGCACGTCTTTCACTTTGGCACGCTTCTCAGCGTTCGGCCGCACGCAGACGATTCCGGAATCGACCTTGGGGCGAGGCCAAAAGACGTCCGGCGGCAGTCGACGCAGAATTTCCACATCCGCCAGACTCTGCACCATGACCGCCAGGGCGCCATATTCTTTCGTGTGAGGCTTGGAGATCAGCTTCTCCGCGATCTCCCATTGCACCATCACCACCATGCGCTCGAGTTCCACGCCCGCGATCAGCAGGTTGGAAATCACCGGCGTGGCAACCGCATACGGCAGGTTTGCGACGAGCTTGCGCTTCTGCGGTTTGTAGGTTCGCGATAAATCTTCGAAGTGTTCGAGAATCTCAGGATTGAGTTGGTTCTTGTTCTTCAGAATGTCGGCCTTCACCATGCGTGCGTGGCTGAACGCATGCACCGTTTCGCACGCCAGGTCGTAGAACGCGGGATCGATCTCAACGCTCAGCACCGCGCCGGCCTGCTCGGCAAGGTGCGCTGTGAGGCTGCCAGTACCCGAGCCTACTTCCAGCACAAGATCGGCACGCGTCAACTCCGCGGCGGCGACAACGAAATCGACCAGATTCAAATCGATCAGGAAGTTCTGCCCGAGGCTACTCTTCGGATGCAGCCGATGCGATCCGAAGAGGTTTCGTAAGTAGGATTGCGTCTGCCGCGGCGCGGGATGTTCGTTTGATGTTGTCTGCATTGGAATATTGTATGGGTACTTGAGCCTACCTGCATGCGGCTTAGCGCTCGCAAGGCACCACACGAGCGCTAAGTCGCAAGTGCAAGCGCTAACACAAGTTCAAATCGGCCGCTCCATCTGCTCGATGCACTTGAAGACATACTTCGCGAACATATCGATTTCGAGATTCACTTTATCGCCGGGTTGTTTGAAGCCGAGCATGGTGACAGCCAAGGTGTGCGGAATGAGCGCGACGCTGAACTGGGTTGGCGTGACATCGACGAGCGTCAAGCTCACGCCATCGACGGTGATCGAGCCTTTGCGGATCATCTGCCGGGCGAGATCGGGCGGGCAGTCGAACCAGATCGTTTCCCAATCGCCCTGTCGTTCCCGGCGAGCGATGGTCCCGACGCCATCGACATGGCCTTGAACGATATGTCCGCCGAGCCGATCGCCGATGCGCAACGCACGCTCGAGATTCACGCGAGCACCGGCACGCAATTCGCTAAGGTTTGTGAGCCGCAACGTTTCCGGCCCGGCCTGGAATAAGAACGCCCAATCATCGCGTGCAACGACTGTCAGGCAAACGCCATTGACGGCGACGCTAGCGCCGATGGGTAGGTCGGCGGCGATCGTTGGCTCTTCGATGTGCAGCAACGTTCCTGTGCCATCCGTGGTGACGCTGCGAACCGTGCCGAGTCTCTCAACTAAACCGGTGAACATGCATCACCCCATCCAGCACTTTCAATAGTCGTTTCACGAGCCGGAAGCGTAATCGACGGATAGGAGAAAACCGTCGCTTACGCTTCCGGCTCGTTAATTTTCGGGGCACGGCAGGTTTACAACTTATGCGGAGCGTGTTCGTCCATTGGTGCGGGTTCGGGCCGAGTGCCGCTCGCCACGAGAGCACGTAGCGGGAAGATGAACGCGTAGATCCAGAACACAAGCAGTGGGGTGGCGGAGCGGAACATCACCAAGATGAATCCCACCAGCAGCACCTGGATGAGATGCCCGATATACTTCTTGCCGCGAAAAACTTTTCCTGTGAAATGCGGATACGGCACGTTCGATACCATCAACAAGGCGACGACGAGAGTGCCCACTGGTGCGGCAATTTCGACGGCACGCTCAACGATTGGCCGCCACGCTTCGATATCGATATTCACGCTCGGCATGCGGATCTTCAGCGAATTCAAGAACTCGCCGCGGAAGATCGCGAGGCCCGCTAAACAGCCAGCGGCACCAGGCGAGGGCAGGCCTTTGAATCGCTTATGACTCGACGGATCGGGATCGTTTTCGACGTTGAAGCGTGCCAGTCGCAGTGCCGCGCAGGAAAAGTACAACGCTGCGATGCCCGCTACCAGCTGATGGAGGAATGGGCTAGGCTCCCAGCCGGGACCGAGCTTGAGCAGTAAAAACGCCGGTGCCACGCCGAAACTGACGACATCGCACAGGCTATCGAGTTCGCCGCCGAAATCGCTCGCGGTTTTGGATAGACGTGCGACATAGCCGTCGAGCATGTCGAACAGCATCGCGAGAAGTATGAACCAGCCAGTCCACGCGAAGTAGATATCGTTGTTGGCGGGCGTTTCCCAAGGGCCGATTTTGCTGATGAACGTGATGGCAACGAACCCGCAAATGCCGTTGCCCAGCGTCAACAGTGTTGGCACGATAGCGATCTTTTTCACAGCGAGATTCCTTCGATCAAATCAGCTGATTGGGAAGCCTCCACTCCTATTATACGTTACCCGCACGAGAAACGATTTGCCAACGAAAATTCCGATTTCTTTTCACGGTCAGCAGAATATGTCGAAATCGTACGGTGTGTCAAGCGTCAGCGCCGACGCACCACGAACCTGCGGTCATCAGGAGAGACCGTTAGTGCTCCGATCAGCTGGTGGGGCCAGGCTTTTCAGCCTGGCCAGGCTGTGGAAAGCCTGGCCCCACGGACTTGTCAACTCTGCCTTTTCGCACCACGAGAGGTGTAACTTGAACAACTGCCTGCGTATAATATGAGAGCGCCCAACTACCGCACTCTTAACACCGGAAAACCTTCATGGACCATTTTTCTTACCGCAATCGAATCCTCCACTGCGATGACGTGCCCGTGCCAGCCTTGGCGGAAAAATATGGCACACCGCTTTATGTATACAGCAAGAAAACGCTGACACATCATCTCAAGCAGATACAGACGGCGTTTCTTGCCGTGAATCCGCTCGTCTGTTATAGCATCAAAACCAATGGCAACATCCACATCGCCAAGCTGATGGTCGATGGCGGCGCGGGCTGCGATGTCACAAGCGGCGGCGAACTGTTTCGCGCTCTCAAAGCGGGCTGCCCCGGCGAGAAGATCGTCTTCGCCGGCGTGGGCAAGACCGATGCCGAGCTTCGCATGGCGTTCGAGGCGGGCGTCTTTCTCTTCAACGTCGAAAGCGAGGGTGAACTGTTCGCCATCGCCGACGTCGCCAAATCAATGAACCGCGTGGCCAAGGTCGCCCTGCGTGTGAACCCCGATCTGCCGCCCAAGACCCATGCGAAAACCGATACCAGCGTCAAAGGCGTCAAGTTCGGGCTGGATATCGACACCGTCCTCGAATTCGCAGCGAAAGTCGTCAAAAATCCGCACGTCAAGGTGGTAGGATTGCATATGCACCTTGGCTCGCCGATCCTCTCCGCCGATCCGTATCGGCAAGGGATCGAGAAGGGCTTGATCCTGATCGATAAGCTGCGCGCTCAGGGACATCAGATCAACGTGTGGAATATGGGCGGCGGGTTTGGCATTCATTATCGCAAGCAAGAAGCGCTGCCAGCGAGCGCCTTCGCCGAGGTCATCGTGCCGGGCATCCAGAAATCGGGATGCCAACTCGTGTTGGAACCAGGGCGATTTATCGTGGGCAACGCCGGGCTGCTCGTGAGCCGAGTGATCTACACGAAGGATTCGGGCGGCAAGCATTTCGTCATCCAAGATGCGGCGATGAACGACCTGGTCCGGCCAACGCTGTACGATTCGTTCCACCGCATTTGGCCTGTCGCACCAGCGGCTGACTTGGCGGCACCGCCTAGCGATTACGAAATCGCCAACCCCGGCACGCGGAAGGTCGATGTCGTCGGCCCGGTATGCGAGTCCGGCGACTTCCTCGCCAAGGATCGCTACCTCCCGCCCGTCCAGAGCGGCGACCTGTTGGCGACGTTCAGCGCCGGTGCCTACGGCATGTCGATGTCGTCCAACTACAACGGACGACCGCGTGCGGCGGAGATCCTCGTCGATGGCGGCGAGCATCATCTGATTCGACGCCGTGAGACATTTGACGATCTGATTCGGCCTGAGGTGGAGTGTTAGGCGATTCGTTTAGCTGCTCACCTTTGGCGAGTGCGGGCATCGCGTTTTGCAATTGTCGCGAATCGCCATTGCCGCGCTCGCCAAAGGTGAGCGGCTAAACGACCTAGTTTGCGGAGTAGCCTTTATGAAATTCCTGCCTGCGTTTCCGTTGTTCTTCGTTGGCGTATTGGCGTTCATCACTCCGACACCGAGTTACGCTCAACCAAAACCAATGCGCGATGAACGCGAAGTCACGAAGGATCTGTTGCGCAAAGCTGAGGACGAATACCGCACCTTTTTCGAGCGGCCCGACAAAGCACCGAACAAAACGCTCGCCTATTGGGCCGCCATCAAGATCGAGATGGAACTCGGCAAATTCGACTTGGCTGGCCTACATCTCAAACGTCTGCTCGGAAAAGACCCCCATCCCGATCTCAAGGTCGATCCGCCCGAGGTTGTCGATCTCGATCTTGTCAAGATCGAAGCCGCGGAGGGGCTCTCCGCATTTCTACGGCTCAAGCAAGTTCGACCCGAATTCTGGTCGGAGCTTCCGAAAACTCAGAAAGAAACGGTCGGCGACATTGATGACCTCATCGACCGCATCGGTAAAGCAGTCGAGAAGCACCTGAGTGATCCGGTACGCATCCGCAAATTCATCGGTCGGCTGGGCGCGTTCACGGAAGAAGAACGCGCTTTCGCCTACGTGCAGATCGCTCGCTCCCGTGAGCGCGCCGTTCCATACCTGATCGAGGCGTTGCGGACAAATATCGACAAACCGCTCCTTGGCCGAATCCGCGAAATGCTGCTTCGTATCGGTCCCGAATCGGTGCCAGTCTATCTCGAAATATTCAAGGCTGTGGACGCCAAGGACGCCCGCGATATCGAAATGCGCTTGGAGATGCTCAACATCGTTCAACGCCGAGACGACAAGCGTGCCGTGCCTTACCTTTGGCATCTGTCGGCGGCGAAACAGTACCCCGATGTCGTTCGACAAAAGGCCAAGTCCGTACTATCGTCCTTACTGCGCACACGCGAAGAAGACCTCATTTCTGCGAAGGAAGTCCTCACAGCGATGGCGGAGAAACACTACCAGGGAAGAGTGAAATACGACCGCGAGGAGACCATCATTTGGCCTTGGGACGGCGAGGCGATCTCGCTCAAGCCCGTGAAATTGAAGCCCGTGTTCGCCGAGGAGTATTTCGGTGAACGCTATGCTCGCGAAGCATTGGATATCGACCCACGCTATCAGCCTGCTCAAGTCGTGTTCCTGAGCATGATGCTCGATCGCCAATATGCCAAGGAGTTGGATCAAGCACTGATTCGACCGATGGCCCCGAAAACGCACGAATTGCTGACATCGCTTGAGTCGGACTTGATGACGCGCACGCTGGAGAAGGCGATGCTAGAGCGCCGTCTGCCGGTCATCCTACCGTTGATCCAGTCGCTCGGAGCACGTGGCGAGATTCGGGCGGCCCTGACGTCAAATGGCCCGATTGCGAGAGCCTTATATTATCCCGATCGCCGCGTGCAATTTGCCGCCATGCAAGCGATGCTGAAGATGCCGACCTCGGGCAATCCACCCGTCGCGTCGGATCGAATCGTCGATCTCTCACGCCGATTCCTGTCGAATTCACTGACGCCGAAAGCGCTGATCGTTCACCCAATCGAGGGCGAGGAAGCGGCGCTGACGCAAATCGTCAAAGGCATGGGCTACGAGGCGGTGTTTGCGCGAACCATCAATGGGGCGGTGCAAAAGGCTCGCGACAGCGCCGACTTCGATCTTGTCGTGCTGCATCGCGGCATGCCGGCTGTCGATTTCTCGTTTATCTACGAACAACTGCGCCAGAACTACGACATCGGCGGCTTGCCGATGGTCATCGTCGTTGACAAAAAGGCCAGGCCCACGCCCAAGGCGCTCGTCGTCTACACGCCCGACGGCGACGAGGCCAAGACGCGGTTGCTCGTTCAGGAACTCGGCTACACGCCAACGCTGGTGCCGACGCTGCGCCAGGTTTTGGACATTGAACGAGCCAATCTTGCGGAGTTTGAACTTGTGATCCTCCATCACGGCGTAACCGACACGGAGTTCGGCGATGTCTACGTGAAACTTCGTAGGCATGATCCGCTCGGGCTGGTTCCACTCTTGATCGTTACGAAGGAGGATCGCGAAGCGGAAGTTCAGAAAATGATCGCCAACAATCCACGCGCGTTTCTTGTGGGGGACGATCGCTTCAAGGCCAACGAAGCCCTTAAAAATCTCGTCGAAACCCGCATCAAGGCCGTACAGGTCATCAAAGTCACGCCCAACGAATTGCAGCAAATGTCGCGCGAAAACCTTTTGAAGCGCATGACGGCGTCGAATCCAAGCGCACTCATCGTGCTCGACGATCGCTTTCGCTCAGGCGAAGAGAAGGATCGCATCGAGGCCCACATCCGCGCTATCCAGGGTGCCAAGTTCTCGCCGGCCGAGCACAAAGCGTTCGCCAGGACATCGATGGATACGCTGTATCGCATTGCCAAGGGAGAGTACACCGGCTACGATCTCCGTGCCGCTTATCCTGCAATCTACGATCAACTGCTGAAGCCGGAGTTCGCGGTGGAGGCGGTCGAGATTCTCGGACTGCAGAGCGGCAAGGAGTTTCAGATCAAACTCGCCGGTTTGGCGACTGATCCCAACGGCGGCAAGCTGCGCATCACCGCGACACAAGAGCTGAACCGCCATTTGCAGAAGAACGGCGTGCAGATCGACAAGAACCTGCAAGCTTCACTCCGTGATGCGCATCAGGCTGCGGGCGATCCGATTCTGCGAGCACACCTGACGGTTACGGTGAGTCTGTTTAGCCGTTCGACGGGTGCCCGAGCCGGTGCTGATTTGTTGAAGTTTCAACCCGATCAGCCGGCGGCACCGAAAGAGAAGGCAGAGAAGAAGGATAATTAAGCAAACCCAAGGGTGAGGCACTCCGAACCCTTGGGATGAGCGCCAAGGAGCCCAACGGTTCGGAGTACCTCACCCTTGGGCTTGCGTCAAATCCACAATCACTTCTGCGTCAACGGCACGCGCAACACCTTGCCCTCTTGGGATCGCAGAATTTGCAGCATCTGCTCGCGTGGCATCTTACCGGTGAGCATCGCAGCAGTTGTGCCGGCGGCGAAAGCGGCCGATACGCTCGTGCCGAACGCGCCGCCAGGTGCCAATTCTAACTCGTCAAAGGCATACAGCCACGGCCGAGACGCCATTTCCATTCCCGCCGGTGAGCCGAATGCGCTATACGACTGCCGCTTGTTTTTGAAGTTCGCCGCTCCGACCGAGATGACGTTCCGTGCATCGGCGGGCATTCCGATTGCGCCCGCGTCGGTTGGGAAATCCGCAAACACCACACGACCCTGCACGCGATTCGGCTCGTCAAGCACATCCACGAACACGCGCGGACGCAGGTCCCAGTCTTTTTCCAACGCCGGTAACGTCGGCACGCCAATGGGCCGAATGCCAGTTGGCGTCAATCCACGCAGCAACTGAAAAGTTTGCGTGCGTCTCACGTCATGCGGCGCCAGCACCCATTGTTCACTCACCGGTTTCTCCATGCGAATCGCAAAAACGCCGGCCTGATCGAGCGAGGTCTCTAACACCTGCTCATACAGCGAACCGTTTGGTAAATGCTCGATCCGCTCGGCCCAGTTGCCTGTGCGGGCAACCGACGCGAAGGCGTCGGCAGGCCACGTCTTACTTCCGGGATCGCGCTGTCTCAGTATATGCAAACGCACCCCGGCGAGTGGCTTTACGTAAAGGTCGTCTTCGCCGCCACGCGCAAAATAATCAGGATCGTGCGGTTCACGCCATTGTACGGTGAACCGCACCCGCAGCTTGTTGGGGAGGTCTGCCGCCGATTTGCCTTGATAGGGATGCCAGGCCAGAAATTGCACCTCATTCGACCAGCGTCCTTTTGGCAACGGAGCACCATCGGGTACGAATTTCATCGCAGGATCGCCGATTGTGTGGCGGAAAGGCCCATACCAAACCTGTCCACGCGTGTTGCCAACTGCTTGAAACCACAGCGGGCCAGTCGGATCGTCGAGCGCTTTGGCAAGTGGACTGCCCGCACCGAGCGGATACCCCGAGTTCCAGCTCAACGCATTGACAAGGATCGGGATGCCTTCGAGCGAGCGGACCGTTTTCATGAATTGGCGGAAACGCTCGTCGCGTGCTCGCTGTTCGGCTTCAAGCTTGCGGTGGTAGTCCATACGCTTGTAATGCCATTCGCGATCGCTGTACAGCCAGCCGAAGAACGGACCGAGAAACTCGAGGTGTGCGCGCAGATCGGTCTCGTCGGTGAAATCGTCGAGGATGATTTTGCGTTCTTTGAGCAAATGCTCACGGCGGTTTTGTAGCTGCGTGCCACGCGATAGCAGTTCGCTGTGACGGTACTCGATCATGGCGGAAAATCGCCCGCCCTGGACATAGCGAAGAATGTCGTGAAGTTGATGCGGATCACCGATCTCGGCGCGGATAAGGACGATGTTCGCCTGTGGCGCGGCGAGGGCGGCGGCCTGCGCCAGCGCGGCTCCATGCCCGATACCCGCGGGATCGCTGGCGTATTTGGCGGGTTCGACCTCAGCATCAAATTCGGTCGTCAGATCTACGATCGTCGTTGTCGCGGGCAGTTGCTTCTTTTTGACGAGTTCCTCCCAGCCACGAAAATCGGCATCGATGATGCCGATGCGCACGCCCTCGCCCGTGTAGCCACGTGCGTGCAGTTCATTCAGACCGGTGAGATTGAGCGCCTTGCCATTGTCGCCTTTGCCGACCAACTTTGGATCGATATCCACGCTCGGCACTCGCGGCATGCGAATGAACGACACGCTCGGCGAAGCCGCGATGCGCCGCACCTGCTCGATCAGCACCATCGCCGTCACGTAGGAGCCAAACTGACCTTCAACGATATGGCCCGGGGCGGCATCGCGGAGCATCTGCTTCCATTCGCGATCCTCGGGTTGCAGCGTGCCGGCGAAACCGATCTGCACGCGAATCGGCGTCGACGGCAGTCCTTTCGCATTGACCAGATTCCACAGATCGGCACTGATCTTTTCGAGATACATCGTCTCGCGCGGTAGCGGATCGGCCAGCTCTTTGATCGGCGTCTTGTCGCGCAGCACCTCGATGACGCGGATCGGATTCATGTCACGCAATGGCAGCGGTATCTCGTCGCGCGGAATGATCGGCCCGAGCCAACCTGCGGGGTGTGAGCGCATGTCGCGGTTGAGAAGGTCGAATTTGCCGCGCGGAATCGTGCCGACGATGCGTGTGTAAGGCTTGCGCGTGTAGCCGAAATGATCGTAGCCAGGCGCTTCCTTGAAGCCATTCTCGCGCAGAAGGACGCGAGCTTGATTTTGCAGTTCGCGCTGCCGATCGGTAGACAGCCCGCCCGGTAGTTCGAGCCTCACATGGACGGGTTCGTCAGGGTTTTCGGGCAGCGAGAATTCGTCCGGGGCCGCGGGGATCAGCGAGATCGATTGCACGCTCGTCGCATCCAGAATGCGCGTTGCATTGTCCGAGGCGATGAAGCCGTGGATGTAGTTCTTGGCGCGATCCTCGCGATCGGTTTCGGGATGCCGTTCGAGCGGCGGATCGAACTCGAAACCGATGCGAACGAGATGCCGAATCATCGCGTCGTAATGGCGAACATGTTCATCGCGCGGCGCCGGGATGAAGTAGCGCAGCGTGCATTTGAATTTCGCCGGTGCCGGCGGCCCCGGTGGTTGCGATTGAAGCAACGTAACCGAGACGCCCACCGACAGCACCACCAGTAGAAATGCGCGGAGTATCATAGTTTAAGTATGACACAAACTCGGCCCGAACCCAAGCAATTTCTTGCGGCACATACTCTCACGCCCGTAGCACGATCGGCAAAGGTGGTAGGGTTCGCCGTCGACCACCGTAGCCATCATCCTTCGCGTGATGGTACGGTACAATTCTTCGGAATTCGCATCGTCCACGGCAAATTCGGCGTAGTGCCATCGCGAGGCGCGCAGTGGCAGTAGACATATGTCTCGCTGTATTCACAAGCCCATTGGTAGGCGAGGCATCGCGAGAACGCCAAATAGAGAATCACGTATACTACAGCACTCGCCGTTTGATCTCAGCCACTTTTTGCACCGTAAGCCAACCGCGTAGTTGATACCCGCTCTTGCGTAGGTTTTCGAACGTCGGTTCCGCGCTGGGGCTGCCGCCGGTTTCGCTTGCGGTGAGGTGGATGCGTTTCATGAGCGTGCCGAACCAGTCGTTCGGACGGCGGGTGAGAATCTCGCGTTCCAGGTCGAGGACGGGCGTGCCTCGCTCCTTGGCGATGGCTCGCAGAACATCGTTGAATTGTTTTGTTTTCTCAAACTGTGCCTTGAACGGCGGGATCGTATGTAAGAATCGGAATCGATCCACGGTCAAGGATCATGTCAAGCGCTTTGGCCATATCCTTGCGATAGGCGTCGATTGGGGTTCCATCCTCGATGTCGTAGATGCCGCACTCGATGGTTACGATGCGTGGTTTCGTCTTGTCGAGTATTTTTTCAAGTGTCGGCAGGCCGCGTTTCCCGCCGGCGAAGAGCATCGCCGCCTTCAATCCGCTTTCCGACGTGTGAGCACGATAGGAAACGACCTCGGTTCGGCACAGCCACCAGCCGTCGGATTTGTCCTTCTTGTCGGTGTGCATCCACTTGAGGATCGCCACGTCGTCGGGAGTCTTGCCCTTGCCGCTACGAGCCCAGGTTCCGTAGGGATTGGCAATGGTCATCGATCCGCCGACGTGAATGACGACGCCTTCCGTGCCGCGAAACCGGGCGACGACCTTCTTCATCGGTGCGGCGTAGTCCCAGTCCTCGGCGATCGGCTTGACCGAAGGCGATTGCCCAAGGCTGATGCTCGCCAAGAACAAGAAGGCGAGAACGGTAAGACGTAATTGCATCGCGGTGCCTCGTGAACCACAAACCTTACTGCTGATCCAGCGAATCGATCCAGCGTATGACTTCGCGGAGTTGCTTGTCGTTCAGGTAATCGCGACCACGCTCGGGATGCTGACGGTAAAAGGCAGGGTAGCGGCGTTCCGCCAGGCGGGTGCGACCTTCGGCGATGCTCTTGGCGAGCGGGTCGAGTTCGCCCGTCGTCAGGTAGAACGACAGCCGTTGCCCGGCGATGTTGTCCTTGAACTGAATCGGAGCAGCACCGACGGCGCAAACGCCACGGAAGAGGTCGCGATGACTGAACCCAAGGTGAATCGCCATATTCCCGCCCACGCCCCAGCCATGTGCGATCACACGCTGCCGATCGACCGTGTAACGGGTCATCGCATCGCGCGTCGCAGCCGTCACGAAATCCGAGAAGCTGGGAATCCACTCGTCCTTGTCCATCACCGGCATTACGAGAATTAGGTGATTGGCCTTGCAATAGTCTTCCCACACTTCTTGAAACGCTTCAAAATCTTCTTTGTTCTTCTTGCCAGCTGGGTGAAGCCAAACGAGCAGCGCATGGGCAACGTTCGGATCGTAGTCTTCGTGCACGAAAAGCCAATATTTGTGCTCGCCATCGGGCGTGTTACGAAGCATCAATCCCGTTTCGGGCATCGGCGGCTTTTCTTCGACAATCTTCGGCGGCTTAACGTTCGGATTGCCCGATTCCAACGGTGCCAACGCTTTCTTCACCGACGCGAGCTCCGGCAATTTATCAAGCACATCCACCGGCGCCCCGGGCAAGGCACCCGGCAGATTATCGAGCACAAGCGTGATGACTTCTGCCTTGTCGGCTCCCTTGCGTTTCACCTCAAGCTTCGCTTCCGTCCCCGGCGTAACCGTGGCCAGCCACTCGAACAACTGGGCCCGCCCTCGCTTCGTGTCGCCGATGAAGGCGGTGAGTTGCTTCTCGTCCACGCCAAATTTCACGATGCGGTCGCCTACTTTGAGACCGGTCTTATCGGCAGGGCTTTTGTCGAAGACATGGCGAATTTCGACGCCGAGCTTCGGGTCGTCTCGTAACGGCAGGATGCCAAGGAACGGCTGCGCGATGACCTGGATTTTTCCGACCAGTTCGAGCGATTTGATTTCCTTGACTTCGCCGCCGCGTT
The DNA here is from genome assembly GCA_009697105.1 of Gemmataceae bacterium. GTDB lineage: Bacteria > Planctomycetota > Planctomycetia > Gemmatales > Gemmataceae > SIAQ01. The sequence goes on from SIAQ01000007.1 coordinate 48,969, forward strand.
TGTACTTGAGCGAAATCTTGTCGCCTTCGTATTTCACGCCAAGGGCGTGAAGCACCTGGGCCATGCGATCGACCGGCTTGCCATCGATTTCGGTGATAATGTCGCCCAGCTTCAGGCCGGATTTGGAAGCAGCCGAGTTCGGCTGCACGAGACCAATCTCGGGCAGAACGCCGTACATATCCTGACTCTTCATGGCCACGCCGAGCAGGCCTTTTTGCAGGTCCTTGCCATCCTTCAAGCGAGGCAACACCGCGAGAATGTCTTCCATTGGAATGGCGAAACCAATGCCTGAATCGTACCATTCGAACCCGGCCGTCTCATCGTCCCCTTTGGGAGAGGCGGGAATGAGCACACCCTGCACCCGGCCCTTCATGTCAACAATTGGGCCGCCGTAGTTGATCGGCGAGACCTTGGCGTCGGTCTGAATCGCCTTGCCCCAAACCCGATTCGTCGCGCTGATGATGCCGACGCAAATTGTCGGAGTCTTGTCAAGTTTCACGTCGAGCGCCCGGCCCAGAGCGATAGACCATTGCCCTTCCTTGATGTCCTTCTTCGGAACGAAATCCGGAACCACCAAGCCTTTCGCCTCTACTTTGAGCAACGTCAGCATGCGCGATTTGTCGGTCGCCACGCGAGTGGCAACCAACGGCTCGTTCGCCTTACCGGGAAATCGCACGAGGATGGTGGTCGGATTATTAAGAAAGTTAAACGCGCTGGAAATGATGTAGCCATCGGCGGCCACGATGACGCCAGTGGTTGGCCCTAATGCCGTACGAAACACCTGCCCCTTAGGCCCGGCGACGACGAGGTCGGTGCCGCCGCGAGTTTCGATCTGCACCACGCTCTCGCCGGCTTTCTTGGCTGCGTCCTTCGTCAACTTCTCGAGTTGATCGTTCAGGTCCTCCTGAGCAGACACCGAACGAACGCTCAGAACCAATACCACCGCCGCCAATATGCTTATGCGTCGAAACATGGAAAACACCTTGTTCATTAGTGACGCCACCGACAAAAGTCGATTTCCCTTCCGAGGCTGAAGCGTAAGCGAGGCATTCTGGCCGCCTCGCTTACGCTTCAGCCTCGGAAATACACTTTTGTCGGTGGCGTCAGTCACTCACCACTCACCACTAATTCACCGTTTTCGGCGGGTTGGCGAGTTTCAGCTTCACGTTTTCGAGCTTGTTGCCTCGCTGAAGTTGCATGCTGATCTCGCGGCCTGGCTCGTATTGCTTTAGGGTCTCTCGCCAAATCTTGATCGTGGGCACCGAGAAGCCTTCGACATACAGGATCAGATCGTCCGGCCTCAAGCCAGCGATGGCGGCCGGCGAACCGCTGACGATTTCCTCAACGTACGGCGGCGTCGAACTCACCGCATTGACGACGAGAATGATGCCGTGGTAACCGCCCTTATCTTCACGCCTGATCTTGACGGTTTCCTGGTAATTACCCATTAGCGCCTTGTGGACGAAGGTGATAACGCTTTCCTTTTCCATGATCGATTTCCCGGTCTTCTTGTCTTCACGCTGCACCTCGATTTTGAACTGAATCGGCACGGCATAGTTGATCCAGGTATCGATGCGGTTGTCCTTCAGCTCCCTGCCGATGATGCCAAGCAACTCGCCTTTGCGTGTCGTGATCGCTCCGCCGGCGGCACCGGGGTTGCATACGATATTGTCGAGGAAATAAACATCGCCCGAATACGGCGCATCGAAGATGCCCCGTCGGCCTTTGAGATCGGCAACGGTGAGGATCGCACCGCGCTGCACTGACATCGGCTCGTCGCCCTGGGCGATCTTGAATTGGTTGGAAAACGCCAGTACCCAGTCGCCAGTCTCCGCCATCGCCTTTTCCGCGGTCTTGTCAAAAACAAAGTGCGGCAGGAAATCGACATCCTCGTCGATTTTGAGCAAGGCGACATCCAACTCCGGTTCACGGACCAACACCTTGGCTTGATAACGCCGGCCATCGTAAAGATGCACGACAATGCCGGGCGTATTCAAAATGTGGTTGTTGACTGTGAGAATATGCCCCTTCGCCGACACGAGCAATCCGGTCCCGTACGACGGCAGGCCCTTGAAGCCGCCGATGCCGAACAGCTTGACCATCTTCCGGTTGACTTGCTCCGATGCTGCCGTGACGGAATTCTGGGCACGCAATTCCCCCACGGCTAAGAGCATCATCGCTATTCCGAGCAAGCGATAAGTAATTATATAGTTCATCGGTGTCGTTCCCTGTGGTGTGTCGCGATCGGTTCTTGGGTGCGTTCTTCCCGCTTGCGGCTTAGCGCTCCCGTGGGCCCTTGCGAGCGCTAAGCCGCAAGCGGCAATTGCAAGTTTCTAATTTCCCGCCACCTTGTAACTGCCGACCGTGAATGTTCCGTAGTGGACATCCTTGTAATAGACCTGCATGCGGTGAGGCAACTGTCGGCCGTCGACGACGCGATAATCCGAGAAGTACACTTCGCAGGGATCCTCGTTCGCTTCTTGCAATCGAAGCTCCATGCCGATCAGCTTCTGGTCCGATTTCGCGAAAAAGAACTTGGTCAGGTAGATGCCTGTGCGAGCATTCAGCACCTCGGCATCGACGCGTTGGGCAAGCCAATTCTTGACGGTGGAATTATCCGTCGGCGGCATATAGATCGGCTCCATGCCACCGTGATGGCATTCCGACGTGAAGCCTTTGTCGCCTTCCAGCAGCAGGTGACGCCAAACAAAAAGGGCGGGCAGGAATCCGCCGCTGCCGTTCGGCTTTCGCAATTCGTTAACATTCGCGTTGTTGGGATCGACCATGTCGGGGAACGCGCCAATCTTGAGCGTGACCAACGGCTTCTCGCTCTTGCCGATCTTTTCGTCTTTGATCTCCGCTGTGAACGGGCTATCGGTGCGAGCCTTCAGTAGCGTCACGCGGCCTTCAAACGACCAGGTTCCGCCCTTACCCGCGAAGTCGCCTTGTCTCTTGAACGCCGTCATCAAGCGGGCTTTCTCCTGACGGTTGAAGTAATAATTCGCAAACCCCGCCTTGGCCTCGTAATACTTTGCGGCCGGCCCTTGCGGACCTTTGACCGGTGGGCCTTTCGGTTGCTTCATCGGATCGGGTTCGTCGAGTTCCTTGCGCTGCACGCCCATCAGGCGGACGAGGATTTCCTTGCGGTCGTCGCCACGGCGATATTCCAACGGCACACGCCAATCGCGCGGATACAAACCGACGACGTTCTTGTAGTGATTGTCGCTCGTCACCTGCCGCCCAGCGAACGAGAATATCTCGTCCTCTTGATCCAGCCCGCGGCGATAGGCATCGGACTCGACGAGAATCGACGTGATGCGCGTCTTGCCCAGGCCAAAATTTTCAACATCGGTGCGGATCAACGCGCCCAGGCTGGCGTGATCGGCATCCAGTCCCGCGTGCAGATGACCCATGAAGTTTTTGATCTGGTTGATCGAGATCGCATAGCCGACGCCCGAATTGATGCGTGCACGCTTATCGAACGAACCACGACCGTTGATGCCGATGACCTCACCCTTGAGGTTGAACAACGGCCCACCTGAGTTGCCGGGATTGATTGACGTATCGATCTGGATGCAATCGGTGTACTCAAGAAATAGGCCCGCAGGCGGCTGATACCGATTAACCCCGGAGACCAAACCGAAGGTGACGGTCGGCGTAAAATCGGTCGCCAGGAGGAACGGATTACCCATCGCGATCGACCAATCGCCTTCACGCACCCTGCCCGAATCGCCCATGACGGCAAACGGGAATTTGTCGCCGTCCTTCTTGGGCAGCAATTTGATCAACGCGACATCGCCGACTTTGTCCCAGCCGACGAGTACGCCTTCATAAAGCACGCCGTCGGCCAAGCCGCACTGCATCGTCGGGCCGGTCGGTTGGACGACGTGGAAATTCGTGAGGGCGTAGCCGTCGTCGGAGATCAAAACCCCCGTGCCGCCGCCCTGTCCGCCGCGTGCGAAAATCGCGACGACCGACGGCTTGACCTTCTCGATCACCGCCACGCGATCGCTCTCTGACTTAAACGCCGCCGGCGATTGCGCAAACCCTAGCGAAGCGAATAGTACCAGCGATGCCAGCGACGAGATGAGTATTTTCACGGAACACCCGAGAGCAAGTAAAATGGACAAAGTAAAAAGGACCAACTGCTGACCGACAATTCCTGGTACCCGACCACGGACTAAGGATTACTGACTAACATGAGCATTCGCCAGCGTCGCATGGCCGGAGAAGTTCGTGAAGTTCGAACCGGACACCACGACACGAAGCGATGTAACATCCTTGACGTTGATGGAGATCGGCTGCGGATTCATTACCGAGACGATGTAGGTCTGCCGTTTCTCGCGGTCGCAATAGATGGTGACGGTGACCTTGCCCTGCCCTTCCTCGGCAATGCGGGCGTCGGCGCCGACCACGGCCTTGAACTCCTTGTATTTCCCGCCAAGATTGTATTCCAGATCGGCGCCGGCGTAGATCGATAGCCCTTTGTCGTATTTCTTGTTTTGCAGCATGATCGGATCGCCGTCGAGATTAACATCCCGGCGGACCGGATTGAAGCCGCCCAGTAAGATCGCAACCGGCGATTTCGGTTCGAGATCGGAGAGGTATGTCAGTCGGCCAAAATTGAAATCGAACCGTGCGATTGTCTTGCCATCCAGCGCGATCTTATGCCCGAACGGCGTCGTCAGATTCACTGTCGTCCCATCGTAGCTGAGTTTCGAGACCACCAGCATGTTGCCGTCCACGTCGTAGACCCGACATAGATTCGCCTCGGAGGCAGTGTCGGTACGAGCGAATTGCAGGCCTTGCAGTTTTTCGATTTGCGGCTCAATATCGCCGGCGCCATCCACTTTGAACTTGATGGTCTGCTTGGCGTCATCGACGGTGCCGAGTGTTCCGGGGATCGGGTTTAAGTCGCCCTGGCGAAGCGTAAAAATGCGATCCTTGCGGCTCTTGTCGCGAATCAGTTTTTCCCACTGCTTGCGGATATTATCATCCTGGGCGTCGCGAAGGATTGTCAACAAAGCGGAGATCGGGACCTTCACGCTTGCGCCGGTTGTCAGATCGATCTTCGCATCCTGCCCGGTGAATGCAATCTTGGTGCAGCGTAGCAGCGATTCATCGGCGAGTTGGACTTCGATGTATTTGTCAACTGTCGGCTTCGCGTTCGCTGTGCGGAAATGAATGTCGAGCACCTGGGCCAATGGCGTCGAGACCGGAGCCGTCGGTGTCTTGACGACGATTTCGCTGTCGGTGATTTTTTCGATCGTGCCCGAGATCGTCTTGCCGGTGAGCGTCTTCACATCGTCAGCAAGGACGGGGAACGCCAGGACAAGAACAGCGAGAAGCGAAACGGATTTAGGCCGAAACATGACAAGCCTCAAGCCAATAGGTGTGCATCATGAAGTTTATTCAGAGCCGGAAGCGTAAGCGACGAAATACTCAAACCGTCTCTGAGACATCGACAAATCGCTAAAGGCCGAGGGCCACGGCGAATCCGGGGAACCACGGCCTTGGTGCGAAATATCCTTCGCAGGGAGTAAGATTGACGCGACCGACAAAAGTCGATTTTCCTTCCGAGGCCGAAGCGTAAGCGAGGCATTCTGGCCGCCTCGCTTACGCTTCAGCCTCGGAAATACACTTTTGTCGGTGGCGTCAAGATTGTCGTAGCCACAAGCTGGCAGCCTTTGGCTACGACTGTCCCACCCCGCCTGCGGTATTTGTTACTTACGATTCAGGGCGGGGTTATTCAGGTTGCGGAAGTACGCTTCGATGGCCTCGCGGTGGCGCGGCGACAGACCGTTGGTCAGTTCTTGCAAAGCCCGTTCCCGTTCACGCGGGGGCAGGCGGCCGAATTCGGAAACCATTTTCTTGAACTTGGCAGGATCAACGGTGCCTTTAGAGCTTCCGGTTGGATCGAAGACGTCCTGACCGGGAGCTTGCGGAGGCGAGGTGTCGCCCTTATTGCCCGGCTTGCTGCCAGGACCAGGCTTGCCGCCATCGGGGCATTCATCCTCACCGTTGCCATCTTTCGGCGGGCCATCTTTCGGATCGCCCTCTTTCGGGTCGCCGTCTTTCTTCTTCTTGTCTTTGTTTTCGAGCTTCTTAATCAGCTCGTCGAGACGGTTGAGAACTTCCTTCTGCTGGCGTTGCGTTTCCGGGCCGCCGCGAGCGATTTCGAGTCGGCGTTCGATGTTGTCCATCTTGCGAGCGATATCGCCGAGGTCCTTATCGCGCCAGGTGTGCATGTCGAGCAGGATGAGCGTCGCGACAGTCTTGTAGCGTTCCGGTGCGATCGCTGAACCTTCCTCGAGCAATCGCGTGATCGACTTGGTCGCCTCGGGCTTGCGTTGCAGGGCATGCTCGCAAACCGCACGATGGAAGAGATACGCAGCAGGGTCGAGCGTTTCGTCGGCCCCGAACTGTTTCAGCGTGTCCAGCGCTTCTTCATACACGCGGCGATTGGCCAAGGCGCGGGCATAAACGAGGCCGAGGTTCGCGCGATAAAAGGCTGCCGACTTTGCGTTTTTGAAAACATCAGGCAACACGATCGGAGCAGCAGCCTGCGGATCGCGTGCGTCGCTGATGAGCTTGGCAGCGACAGCGTCGCCCAAGGCCAGCGAATCGGCCACGCGGTCAAGCACACTGCGGGTTTCGTCTTTCCAGATCGCGTCGACTTTCTGAGCCGTGGCAGCGTCGGATTTACCGACTTCTTTCAGCCAAGCCAGGACGCGCGGCTTGGCGATCTCGGCGGTCACCGATTCAAACGTCCCGAAGGACGGTTTTCGGTCGTTACCGATGGCCGTGCTGCTGGTCGCAAACACGATAGACAGCACGGCGGTGATGAGGAAGCGTTTCACTTGTTGTCTCCCTTCGCAATTCGGCTGACGATTTCCTGGATACGCAACTGACGCTCGGCCAAGTTCCGCAGTTCCGTAACCGTCTGCGGATCGCGGGTCTGTTCCTGGCCAGGGAACCGTTTCGCATAACCGACGGTACGATCATTGACGCGTTTCTGGAGGGAACGAACCATCTTCAATTCTTGAATCAACTCAAGCAGCTTCTTGTCGCCTTGACCCTGCTTGCCTGCTTTCCCGGACTTGCCCGGCTTACTATCGGATTTATTGTCTTCCTGGGCCTTCTTGAGGGCGTCGATCATTTCCTTGAGCGTATCGATGATGTCGCGTTCGATACCTTGCGTGACGCCGGAGACATCAGTCAATTCGAGCCGCTTCTGCACATGAATCATGTCCTGGCGAATTTGCTGGAATACTTCAGGGAAGGCGACGGCGGACCCTTCGGATTCCAGAATCGTGATGCATTTGTTGCATTCCTGCACGATGTCCTTCTGCTTGTCGGCCAAGCCGAGCGATGCGAGCTTGTTGTCGCGGTTGGGTTTCTTGTCGGCGTTTTTGAGAATTGACCTGTCGGTATCTTCCGTGCCGAGAAGAACCTGCTTCTGCATCTCAAGCATTTTTACGCAACGATTTTCGAGGGCGGCGAGGACGCGTTCGATTTCTTCTTCACGCAGTTGCTGAAGGAGCTTTTCGAGGCGTTTCTTCGCGGCCTCAAGCTCCTTGATCGCATTGGCCTGCTTGTCGCTCGCCTGCTTGTTGTCGCCCTTATTGATATTGTCGGTGGCGGCCTTCTGCTCGTAGCCAGCTTCTTCGATCTTCTTCTTGGTTTGCTGCACTTCCTGATCTTGCTTGTCGCCGCTCGGCGGGTTGTTGGCCTGGGGTGGTTCGCCACCCTTTTGCTGCGGCTGCTGAGCCTGCTGGCCCGGCATTGGCGGCGCACCACCGTCTTTAGCCTCACCCTGACCGGACTTGGAATCGCCAGGCTTAGCATCGCCTTGCTTGGCTTCGCCGCCCTTGTCGCTCGGCTTGGCGTCGCCGGGCTTGGACTGAGCAGCTTCTTTGCCGCCGGCTTTGGCTTCTTTGGCGCCGCCTTGCTTGGCATCGGGCTGACCGGGCTTGGCCTGGCTGTCGGGCTTACCCTGAGCTTTTTCGCCGCCCGCTTTCTTGTCCTCGCCTGGCTTCGCGGCACCTTGCGGGCCGTCTTTTTTATCGCCGTCGGCTTTGGCGTTGCCTTCTTGGCCCTTCATCGGAGATTTCTCGCCTGCATTGGGCTTGGCGGAACCTTCCTGGCCTTTGCCAGCATTCTTATCGTCTTTGGCACCGGGCTTGGCGTCGCCCTCTTTGCCGGATTTGTCGCCAGGCTTCGCGTCGGACTTTTTGCCTTCGCCAGCCTTCGGATCCTGGCCGAACTTTGCTTCGCCTTTGGCGCCCTTGGCTTCTGGACCGGCTTGCTTGGCCTCGCCTCGTTTGGTTTCTTTTTGCTCCCGGCCATCGTTCTTCGATTCGCCCTTGCTGCCTTCTTCTTTGCCGGGGTCTTTGTTCTCGCCCTTCAGGTTAGCCGCCTCGCCGACTTTGCCGTCCTTTTTCAGGAATTGATCGATACTCTTGCCGATCTCGGCAGTCTTCTTGTTGACTCCTTCTTGAATCTGCTTCAACTCATCTTTGTCGGTCTTGTTGCGATCGGTCTGTCCCTGGGCCGCACGTTGGGCGTCGATGGCCTTTTGAATCTGCAGAACGATCTTCGCAAGGTCTTCGCGATCTTTGGAGAAATCGAGCGAACGATCCTGCAGCATGTCGTAGATCTTTTTCAGCCGTTCAGCGAGCAAGGCGCTTTGTTCCTTAGCCTTGATCGCGTCGGTCGTTGTCGTGAACTTGGCCAAGCGCAGGATCTCGATCATCTTCGAAAATTCCTGGTTGATCGCCAGGTTCTTGCATTCGTCGATGACCTTGTCGAGCACTTCCGCGCGGCGTTTTTCTTCCGGCGTGCCACGTGAGAGACGCTGTTTCAAGCGTAACAGCGCGTCCTGAAAGTCCGCGAACCCGCGGGCCAGTTGTTGTTCGGTCGTGATGATTTTGCCGGTGTCTGGGCCGGTGTTGCCCTTATTCGGCTGAGTGGTGGATTGCTGGGCCAACGCAAATAGCGTGATCGCCATGAAGCCAATGCTGGCCAACAAAAGACGCGCTTTCATAGAACAAGTCCTCCCCATGCTTGGGTGACAAACCTTAGCGGTTTCGCGTTGCCTCACCCATGTTTCTTACATGAGTGAGACGATTTTGGACACGGTGTGCTCGTCAACGGCGATATTATGACGAACTGAATTCAATCTCCCAACAAAATTCACAAAAAAACGCATAAGGCTCATTGGCAAATAGTCGTAGCAGCCTGCCCAACGCATCTTTGTCTAATTTACCATAAATGGCCATCAAGTAATAGGTTGGAAATCGGTATTATCGACAAATTTCGCCGATTCCACCAGTCGATCCTTGGCCATTCGCTTTCGCCAGGCAACATCCAGCTGTGAGCTTTGGATACTGCACGTGGATCGACTTGGTTGGTTCGAGCTTGAGCGCCGGCCAAGGGCCGCTTGGTGCCCGTGCCCTTCGCCGGCGCTAAGGCTCGGAAAGAGCGTTCCGTTCAGCTGGCTCGTTTTCTCTGGCGGTAGCTTAGGCTGTTCCTTGGGCTGTTCCTTCTTTGGCGTCAGGTCGTCTTTCAGGAGGTTCTCCAGCTCTTTCTGGACGATATCGAGGTAAATCTGGTTGAATAAGCGAGTCTTGTCACGCTGAATGCGTTCGAGCTCGGCGATCAGGGCGATTAATTTGCTCTCGACGATGCCTTCGCTCATCGCATCGAGCACGAGTCTGATTTCAAAGCTCAGCTTTCGCATCTGCCTGTCAGCATCATTGATATTGAGCGCGTGCTGCTTACCGTCCGGCTTTCGCTTGAACCCGTGCTCCTCTTCGACCAGCGATATGACCTTTCCAAACGCGTCCTCGGCACGCGGGAAACTGCCGCTGCCCGCTTCTACCGGGTTGGCGACGAGGATGCTATCGAGCGGCCAATAGATACTGTCTTGAATTCTGGACATACGACTCGATTTCACGCGGTTCACTTTCATTTCGCGAACGATGTTCTCGTAGGCCTTGTGCACGTCGCGAACCTTATTGCCCGATGTACCCAGCGCCGTGCGGATTTCGTTCATGCGGATGAGCAGGTTGTCCATGTCGGTGTTCGGATCGCGCGTCTTGACGGATTGCTCACTCAAGCTGAGGACGGCATTATCGACGAGGTCCTTGGCAGATTCGAGTTTCTCGAACAACGTCTCTTCTTCGAGGGCGATTTGCGAGAGGAGTTCGTTTTCGCTGACGACGATAAATTTCATGTAGCCGTTTTTGTTTCGCCGCAAGGCACCTCGGATCGACTTGCGAACTTGTTTGCCGGTCTCGGGATCGCGATATTCCAAGTCGTGGGCCTGGCCAGTCTCGACGTTGTTATCGGTCGCCTGCACGCCGATTTCGAGGGCGAAGTGCAGCTGGCCGCCTTTTTCGATATCGACCGATTTGAGTTCTTTGAGATACTTCTGCACATCGAAGCCCTCGTCGCCGCTAAACTCAAATTCCCAGCTCTGGGCGGTTCGGCGTTTCGTCAGCATCTCGGCAATCTGGTTTGGGAAGATCATGCCCGCCTCGCGATTGCGGACGTTCTCCTCGAAGCGTTCCGCCATCACAAAGCCTTCCTTGAAGCCTTGCGATTGACGCACATCGGCGGCGATATGGTCAGCGGATTGGGCGACCCATAACGGCCCAAAAAGCCAGGATTGTGGGTTCCCAGGCCAATACTGAAAATTACTTACCGCCCAGGCGGCGCGATAACGGCGAGCCGCCTGATCGATTTCCAGCGACGGCAGCTTCTTGTTCGACCCGCCGCCGGCGACGAGTTCAAAGTCCACCTTGCGAACCTTATAGTGATAGCCGACGGCGACCAGGCCGTAATCGTCCTTCACCGGGCACTCGAACGGGAGGCGGGCATCGGGCGTGATGAGGACCGAATTCGCAAGCTCCGCCTGTTCGCGGAAGTCGCGGGCCGGACCGTCTTTGTCTTTCTCCGAAGGCGCCGACGCCTTGAATCTGGGTTTGCGAAGAATTGCATTGTAGACGTTCAAGTTGCCAATCTGCGGTTCGACGTCGAACGTGGATTGCACGCGGAAGCGCCGTTTGCCTCGGATGTTGTCTACATCGTAGAACTTGACGGTGAAATCGTATTTGCGGGTGACGTTCGGCATTTCGATGCTGAATCCCGAGCCATCCTTGTTGCGCGTTACTTTGCCTTTGAAGATGTCGAAGCCGGCTTCGAGAACGGCTGGCTCATCGACGGAGAGCGACTGATCCTTGCGCAGCGGACGATCGGTCGTCACGCGAATTACCAGATTCGCGCCGGTCGGCACATCAATCGAGTTTACGTCGCCGCTCGTGGGAAGTTCGAAATCGCGCGTGAGATGGCGATGGCCTCGTAGCGGCGTCTGGTCTGGTCCTCGCAGGCGGTGGTAGATGTAGGCCGGTTCGTCCTTGTCGATTTTGATCGTCGCCGACGTTGGCGACGAAACAAGTTCCAGATACCGATTCGGCGTCGCAAAATCCCGTCCGTACACGCGAAACCGGAAAAAACTGGAATCCTTGATCGTATCGAGAGGAATGCTGTACTTGTTCCCGGGATCGAGATCGAACGAATCGAGATAATTGACGCCCGTAAGCACGGTGCGTGCTTGCTCGATATCCTGCTCTTCAAGCCGCTTGCGCTCTTCCTTGCTGGCGTTTTCGTCGATGATCCTCTCGAGACCATACATACGCACATTGATTGCTGCGGGAATATCGAGCTTGCGGAACGTGCGATACATACTCGGCGCGTCGGCCAACTCGTCAAGCTGTTTGAATATTTCCTCGAAGTGCGAGTAATTGTCCTGTTGGTTGGCCAAATCGCGAAGCCTCGGCCGAGCCGATTCGTGCTCCATTTGCATGGCGAGCTTGTCCATGGTCCAATTACGCCAGTCGAGCCATTTTCCGAGCGTGACCTTGGCGTCGAGATCGCGGATCGCCCGCAACGCCCGGGCGTGCTGGCCTTCCATCTTCGAGTCCGGTTGCTTCGCCAGCGCATCGAGCTGCGAAAGGTACGCGTGAATCTCCCAAGCCGGGCGAACGCGAACATCCGTTCCGAACAACGCATCGACCAGGTTCGGCTCAAGCTCATCGGGATCGACCTGCCAATGATCAAAGGTCTCCGAAAGACGCACACGAGCGAGCATCGCCTGATCGACGAAACGAGGCAAATCCTGCCAGTACAGCGGACGCCAACCGTACGCCTTGGTGCGATCGGCAACGACGTATTGATACGCTCGAACCTGCATATCCTTGCGCTCCTTCGGCTCATCGCCTGGGATACGCATGATGCGAGGCTGTTTTTCCGACGGTTGAAAACGTTCAATTTCCAGGTAAGTACGGCGCGGCCAATAGCTGCTCTGCAACAAGAGATTTCGCTCCGCCCAGATCGAACCGACGTGGAAGAACCGCCAGCCGAACCCGATCGGCGAGAGCCCCTTGTCGGCGAACGCATAGGTCCCCGTGCAGACGAACAGCATACTTGTGAGGAGCAGACCGACGGTGCTGACGCCGACCAGCGTCCACAACGTGACCAAGCGGCTCCAATTGAACACACTCGAAACCGGCAGTTTTTTCAGAGCGGCCACGGCTTCGAGAATCGTTTTTTCAACCATCACTTGCGAGAAACCGTACTTCTTGGAGAGGTTCGGATCGGCAAGCTCGATGGCGGTAATCAGGCGGTCGCCAAGTTGCTTGGGGAATCGGCGTTCGAGCACAAGGGCGACGGCACGGTCGTTGAAATCGCGCAGCCAGCGCAGGACGACCTTCGTGAATCCTAGCGCGGACAAACCGACCAGTACCACGACAAGCAACACCATCCGGATACCGACGCTGGTAACGCCGCTTGGGTCGAAATCGTTAAGCTCCTGCACCCAATCAACGCCGTGAAAACCGATGCCTTCAAAGTAAAGTTGGTAGAGCCCGAAATCGAGCGCCAGCCCAAGCCAAAAGAGCGTCGAGATACACAGAATGATGAGGGCGACGCCTTCGAGGATGATATAGCGGCGAATATAAGCACGCACGGTTTGCAGCGGGCTGCGCACATTCCGTTGGGTTGAGTCGTGGTCGAATACTTCTGTTTTCGTTGCGGTTGCCGATGACATTTTCAACGCCCTCCCGAGGGCTTTCGATTTATGCGTAAGTTTGATGGAATGTCCGAGCCTGAGCGCCAGCGAAGAGCGCTGCGAGGCCCTTCGCTGGCGCTCAGGCTCGGATCAAAGTAATCACGCCAGCCGTAGTAATTTGCGTGCCAGCCATTCGATACCGAGCAGGCTGACAAGCGTCATCATCACAAAAGAAAGCTGCACGGGCAGATACTCGCTGAGCAGGTCGCTGAAGAAAAAATCGACGCCGACGATTCCCATCGAAAGCGCGAAACAGATGCCGAAAAAAGCGAGCGCGTTGAGCGGTTGCCTCATGATGAGGAGAAGCACCACGCCAATCAATCCGATGACGAGGGGCATCAGGATTGCCAGCCATTTCGCGGATAGCTCGGGCAGGCCGGTGTCACCGCCCTGGTCCCACAAGCGTTCAAACTTGCCCTTGGTCGTTTCCATTTTCGGCGGCACGGGCTGGATGCACTTCGCCACCGCGTCGGCGTTTTGCAGCGGGAAGAACAATCGCTTTACGCCGCGATCACCGACGCCCGGCGCATCGACGGGAATCTGTATCGCCGACTCGATTTCCTTGCGCACCGCCGCCGGCAGCTTTTGGATGAACGGCCCGGCATCGCTTGAAAGCTGATAGAGGTAGCCAAAGTTGGTGCGGACGTTATCCATTTCCGGGTTCGGTTTGCGTACGATGACGTTTTGTCGCAGTGTCTCGTTAGTTCCCGGAACCGGCAGGCGGAATTCGTATTCGCCCGGTTCCGTCAGGCGGAACGTCTCCTGAAAGTAACCACGCCAGTCGTCGTCGCTGGGTTTCGGTTTCAAGTCGAACTTGCCGGTTTCGCCCTTGTCTTCTTGGAGCTTGTCGATCTTCTTGACAAACACCGTCGGCGTGAGGTCACGCGACAAAGCGAGCAGATCCTTGCCCTTCAAATGGGCTTCCACCAAGATTGGCCCAACGGGCACAGATCGCGCGATCAGCAGTCGGCCGTATTTCTTTTGTTGCGTGGCCCCAGCGGCGACGTAGCGGGCCATCTTGATCCATAGGCGTTCGTGGTAGCCGTCTTTAAACGACCGCAGCCGCCAGAACTCGCCTGAACCGACATAGAGCGTCTTGCCCGAACCGACGCGCATTGACACGAGGAACGGCTGCTCGTCCTTGCCCGAATTGATGCGTGCCTCCTTCGGCCCCGCAAACGTTGCGATCACGGATGAATCGGGCTTCAATCGTTCGACAGGGTAGAAGGTGTAGACACCACGTCTCGGCCGTGCGGTTCCATCGGTTGGGCCTTTATAGTTTTCTTCGTTCCAGAAGAAGGCGTTCCAACCTGCCGTCGGCGACTCGCCGGCCTCGTCGAGTTTGAGAAAGTCGAACTGTTTCGCCGCCGGCGAGAAATTCAACGCATAAGGCCTACTCGAATCATGGCCAAGCCCCGATCCGGGCAAACCCAGCGCGTGCAGGCGGCTATCCTTCAGGACGACGGGATAGATCGCCAGCAGGGCATTGATGTCACGGCCGGCAGGTCGTGCGAGCTGGAACGAATGCACCGGCCCAGCGACAAATATGACGCCGCCCGAATGTGTCTCCACCCATTCCTTGAGGTTCTTGAGTTGCTTGTCGCTCAGCTTCGACCAGTCGGGATCGAAGGCGATGATGATGTCATGATCCGTCAAGCTCATATGCTTTTGGCCGAGGTTCACACCGATCGTGTTTGGGAAATCGCTGAGCATGCGCTCGGCTTCGACGTCCTGATCGACATGGTCCTCGCGGCCATTTTGCAGGCAGACGCACATCTCCATGCGTTTCTCGCTCATCTCACGGAAGATAATGGTGCGGAGGAACTGATACTCACGCGTCGCTCCGCTGGCGAACAATAGCACGCGCAACGCCCGCTTCTGAATCTGCACCTTTACGGGATCGGTGACGTGGAATTTCTCTTTGAACGATTCTTTCGCGTTCTTGGGCACGCGTGCCTTGAGATGCCATTCGCCTTCTAGCTGACCGTCCTTGTCGTCCTTGGCGACGATCTTTTTTAGCTCTTGCACGTCGATCTCGAACTCGACGATTCCTTGCGGATGATCGCCCTGCCCTTTGAATGTGCCTTTACGCGGTTCGAGATTAAACGGTTCTTCCTCAACCGGTTTGCCGGTGACGTCTTTCACGCGGCGGATCTCCAAAAGGACATTGAAGTCCTCGCCGTGCAAACCTGTGCCGACGACGGTGACACGGGCGGGGAACTTGTCATCGGGCCGCGTTTCCTCGGGCGCCTGAATGTCGTCGATACGAATGGATGCCGGCAGACGGAACTGGCCGACGCCGATCGTAATGACGGGAACCGATCGCCGAGAACCGCTGACGCGATTGATGAAATCGCTGCGTGCCTCGTCGCTGCCGATGTTTGATTGGCCGTCGGAGATGACGACAATTACCTGGAGCAGGCCATTACCTTCGAGATTGTGCATTTGCAAGCAGGCGCCGGCGACGTTCGTGCCTGACTTCAGCCCGTCGATCAGATCGAGCCGGCGCTGGTATTCCGCCTGCTTCTCCTCGCGCAATTTCTCGTCCTTGATTTCGTCGAGCAGCGGATCTTTAACGTGCTTTTTGTTGGGACTCAGCCATTTGGCCAAATCCTCGGACTTGATATTGTTCTTGCTGGTGAGTTGCAGCGCCTCGCCTTCATCGAGCACATGCCCAAAGCGATAGGCAGTCACCGGGGATTTCTGCAGAATCTGATCAATGAACGTGGACTCTTTGCCTTGCGTGTCCCTTTGGACTGCCGTCAGAAGCGAGACAATCTTATCCTGGCGTGTCGGCAGTTTATCGGGGTCCTGTCCTTCCTCGGGGAGATCGTCGCGCACGAACATGCTGCCCGATACGTCGAACAGGAAAATTACCTTGGCGTGATATTCCTGTTGTTCAAAGTATTGGCAACCCGGCAACAGGAAGACGATGGCGAGAATGCCATACACGCAGAGACGCAGCGTGCCGAGGAAGATCGCCCACAGCCAATGCACGGAACGCGAATCGCGAATGTACATGAGCACGACGTACACCAACGCCACGCTGAGCAATGGCACGAGAATGACGAGCCAGGCGATATGCTTGACGTTGGTTACCAGCAGGAATGCGATCGGCAAATAGATGAGCGTCAGCGCCCCGACGATGCCGCCGCCGATGATCGCCGCGAGCCACTTGCGTTCCTGCCGAAAGAACACGATCAACGACACGACGACGAAACCGAACATGACCGGCACGAAGATCGCCCAGATCGGGCATTCTTCGCTGAGCCGTTGCCAGAGGAACGTATTCGTCGGTTGAATATTTTCAGGGTTCATGAGGTTAGGTCCGTTGCGATCATCGTCAAATAACGCGCCAATGATGGCGGGTTCACAGGGTCTCCGCCATCATTGGCGGGCTATTTTGCATGCTAGGAGCGTGCCCGCGGCATGGCGAGGTCGTCATCGTTTTTCTTCATGTGGAAGCTCAGATGGACTGCCAACGCTTGCTCTGCTACCAAGACGAGCAGCAGGATCAGAAACAACCACGGCGACTCGGAAAACTCACTTTTGCGAACCAAAAGGTCGTCGGACATGCGAATCGTGTCCTTGGCCGGCTCGATAAGCGTTTGCTTCATCTCGTCGTTACTTAGACGCTTGAGATCGCCTTCACGTGCGGTATCGACGTTAAACACATGGGCGAACGTCGCGATCGGCGCCTTGTCCGGTGCGTTCTGATCGACGAGATGCGAGAGATACAGTCCAGGCTGGACGTTGCGTTCCAGAGGAAAGATCAACGTGTTTTCTTGGGTCGTCGGGAAGACATCGCCGAGCTTGATGTCCTCCGCGGGTTTGCCGCCGGCTTTCTTGAAGTGGCGAACAATTTTGGGCTGGATACCTTTCATCGCGTCGGCGTCGAGTTCGATTTTCACGTCTTCGGCGCCGACGACGAGATTGGCATCGGTGCCGGCGCTGGAGAGGTAGTTTTGCAGTTCCCAGATAAACGGCGCGTAAACAATGCTCGCCGCCGAACCGCCGCCCCAATCGTTCCAGTCTTTGCCTGCGGTTGACATCATGGCAACGACTTTGCCCTTGCCGAACGATTGCGACAGAACGAAGGGATCGCCATAGTTGACCTGGAAACGCAGCCGTTCGAGCGAGCCTTTGAGTGCGAGCACTTTGTCGTCGCTGTTGGCCCAGAATTCGGTCATGTCGGGGAAGGTATCGCGGAATTTCGCCTGGGGCGAGCCACGATCCGTGAGGAGGGCCTGAATCCGGTTCGCAAGTTGAAACGCCCGCGCATCCGAATCGTTCTTGACAAGTTGCACGATCTCATCCAAATGCGTCCTAAGTCGAGCGTGGTATTTCTTCAGCTCGGCATTCGCCAGAATCGCGCGACTGTGGGTATCGACCAATTCCTTGACCTCATTGTCAGAGTTCCTCGCTAGGGCGTCATTTGGCAAGGTCGCCAACTCGAAGACTTTGCCTGGAACCTTTTTCCACAAGGCGCGATTCACTTGGAAGAAACGTTTGATCGGCAAGTTATTCAATGGTGCCCGAAACTGTGGATCGGGGAACATCTTGCCAAAGATCGGCACATCGCGGTCAGCGCCGAACTCGTCGTCGCGGATCAGCAACTGTGGCGAATCGCTCGGCTTGGATTCCAACTCCGATTCATTGGGCGGCGGGAAAAAGTTGTCCCTGATCGGCGCGGGGAATAGTCCCTTGCCTTCGCGATAAAACGATTTGTTGTACCACGCGGCATTGACGAGCGGGCCCATAAAGATCGCCACACCGCCGCCGTCGTTGGTGTAGTTTTCGAGATTCGCGAGTTGCTTCGGCGTCAGGTCGCGGACGTTGGCAAGGATGATCGTTGGATACTGGTTCAGGTCGGGCCGTTCGAGCACCTTGGCCGGGTTGCCCGGATGCATTTCATCACCGAACACGACGTTGTAGCTGCCTGGCACGGAGATGAGACTGGTGCGCAGGAAGAAGCTGTCTTTGCCTTCATCACGGCCTTTCGGATCGCCATCGATGATGAGCACGGGCACGCGTTCGCGCACCTCGACCGATGCCCAGCGGATGTTGTCGGCGGCGAGGGCGTCGTTTTCCAGCGCACCGAGCTGCGGGCTTTGCATACGCACACTCAGATGGACGTGATTGTTCTCGCCGGCCTTGACCTCGGTGAAGCGATGTTCGAAGGTGACGACGGTGACTTTTCCCGGAACGAGCTTAATGGGGTTATGCGGGTTGAAGTTAATGTCGAACATGTCCTTCCCGGTCGTCTCGTCGCGGGCCATCAGGCTCATCTCGATCTGTTTGCTACCGAAGTTCATGATGGTGACGTTGAACTGAACCGGCATGTTCTTGCCGACAATGCGCGTATTGGGCCGAAAGTCGATGATACCGACGTTATCACGTGAGGCCGGGATGCCGCCCAGCTTGATTTCTCGCCTCGGCGAAACAGTATCGGCTGGGATGATCTTCAGTTTGTCCTTGTTCTTGTTCGCCAATTCAACGAGCTCCTTGACCAGCACATCGCCCTCGACTCCCGTCCAATCCCGATGCCGAAAGTCGCCAATGATGTGCAGTGTCGCCGGGGTGTCGGCGTATTTGGTGAGGAATTCCTTGGCCAGCTTCAGGGCTCGCAGCGTGCTGACGTGTGTCAGACTCGGCTCGATGTCGCCGATGTCGCGTTCCACTGCCTTTCGGCGTTCGTCGTCGCTAAGCTTTTCGTACACTTTCGGCTGATAGTCTTTCTCAAGCAGTTTGGAGAGCTGAATCAGCACGAGCCGATCGTTCGGATGGCCTTGAGCGATGCCTTTGACGATCTTCTTGATGTCGTTGCGAGCATTATCGAGACTGTTCCGCGGAGCGCCTTCTTGCTTCCAGGTGTCTTGCGTGCTGAGTGTGTCATCAAGGATGACGATGTGAAGATTCGGCTTGCCGAGGTTGTTGTCCGAGCAACCGACGAAACGAGCGACCAAGAGACCGACGAGGGCGATCAACAGGCAGCGCAGCGCCAGGAGCATCAATTGCTCGATGATGAGCCGACGGCGGGTACGCTTTTGGGCTTTGAGCAAAAACTCCATCGCCGCCCACTGTATGCGTTTGAAGCGCATCCGATTGATCAAATGAATGATGATCGGCACGCTGATGAGCGCGGCAGCGATGAATAGAAAGCCCGGATTCGCAAATATTAGCGACAGCATGACCGTTGATTTCCCATGTTATCCGTGATGCGTTTGAGCGACGCCAACTGGTTGACGGCTGGCTCACCCAGGCGCTTGCGTCTTGGCCGGCGCTTTCGCCATCGCCTCGCGGTGATGGAGAAATTTCGATAAGGCCGCGTCGAGATAATCCTTCGTGCTGATGAGCTGATAGTCGATGCCCTTGCGTGCACAACCGCGGCGAACTTCCGTGAGATATTCTTCGACGACTTCGACATACCCTTGTCGCAGGGATCGCGGGTCGCACACGACGGCATCGGGGCCTTCGAGGTCTTCAAATCGCGTTGTGCCGGCGAACGGGAATGTCAGTTCGTCTTCATCCATGATGTGGAACATCAGAATATCGTGCCGGCCATGACGCAACATTTCGATGCCGCGAAAGAACTCCTCGCGATTGACGAAGACATCGGAGATCATCACGACCATGCTGCGGTTGGGGATATTTTCCGCGACTCGCCGGATAATGCGTTCGATGTTCGTTTTCTCGCGCGGCCGGCTGACATCGAGCGCTTTCAGGATCGCGTCGAGATGATTGTGTGCGCTGCGTGAGGGCACGACCTGGCGCACGTCGTCGTCAAAAGTGATCAGGCCGACGGCGTCCTGTTGATGCAGCAGCATGTAGGCCAGGCTCGCCGCCACCGTGCTGGCATAACTGTACTTGTTCAACGGCCCGGTTCCGTACTGCATCGATGCGGACACATCGACGACTAATTGGCAGCGCAGGTTCGTCTCGGCTTCGTACTGCTTGATGTAGAACTTGTCGGTTTTCGACCAGACCTTCCAATCGAGATGGCGAACATCATCGCCTGGCGTGTAGTCGCGGTGCTGCACGAACTCGACGGAATGCCCGAAGAACGGACTGCGGTGCATGCCGGAGATGAACCCCGTGACCGCCTGCTTCGCGCGGAGATCGAGCTGCGAGATGCGCGCGATCGTCTCGGGGTGAAGGAACCGCTTCGGATCATCTTGCGTTTTCGCTTTTGCCACGGTTGCGTTCTCGGTGAGAGCAATTATTACTCGTTCCCACGCAGTGCGTGGAAACGAAGACATTACGTCAGCATCTATGCCGCGAAGATCTTCTTGAACCGTTCGTCCTTCGTGAGTTCGCCTTCCTTCGATGGCGTTTCCTGAAGCAGTCGTTCGATGACTTTGTCCGTCGTAATGCCTTCCGAAGCAGCCGTGAAGTTCGTCAGAATGCGGTGACGCAACACGGGCAGCGCGAGTGCCTGGATGTCCTCGGTTTGCACATGGGTGCGACCAAACAGCAGCGCCCGAGCCTTACCACCAAGCACCAGATTCTGCACGGCACGCGGACCGGCGCCCCACGACAGCCATTCCTTGATGAATTTCGGCGCACCCGGCTGATTCAGACGTGTCTGGCGCACCAAGGCCAGCGTGTAGTGCAGGACATGATCGGTGACCGGCACGCGGCGGACGAGCCGTTGCAACTCGAGAATCTGGTCTCCCGTCAGTACCGGCGAGATCTCCGCCGACGTGGATGTCGTCGTGCGGCGAGCGATCTCGAATTCGTCTTTGAACGTCGGGTAGTTGACGAAAATCTTGAACATGAAACGATCTTGTTGGGCTTCGGGCAACGGGTACGTGCCTTCTTGCTCGATCGGGTTCTGCGTGGCGAGCACGAAGAACGGATCGGAAAGCTTGTGCCTAATGCGACCGACGGTGACTTGGCGTTCCTGCATGGCTTCGAGCAGAGCGGCCTGCGTCTTCGGCGGAGTACGGTTGATTTCGTCGGCGAGGATCATGTTTGCGAACAGCGGGCCGTTGATGAACTTGAATTCACGCATACCGGTCGAGCGGTTCTCTTCGATAACTTCCGTGCCGGTTATGTCCGACGGCATCAAGTCAGGCGTGAACTGAATGCGGCTGAAGTCGAGCGACAAGCAGCGCGACAGCGAACTGATCATCAACGTCTTCGCCAAGCCCGGCACGCCTTCCAGGATGCAATGGCCTCGACTGAAGAGGGCGATCAGAAGCTCTTCGATCACCTGCTCTTGGCCGACGATCACGCGGCCGAGCTGATCGCAAAGGCTCTTGTAGGCCGATTTCAACTTTTCGGCGGCATGAAGATCATCGCGTGTCAATTCGCTCGTTGACGATAGTGCGGGTACTACGGTTCCTAATGCTTTGATGTCGGTCATTCGTTACTCAGTATGTTGTCGGGAAAAAAAGTACACCCGATTTGTCGCCCGGCGCGGCAAATCGCTAAAGACAATCCTTTCAGGACGCTCGCTGGTGGAATCACGTTAATTTCATGAAGTTGGCGGCATACGGCAGCCGATGCTACCGATACGGCTTTTTCCTTACCCAACGGCGTTGTGTCAAAATACGATCCCGGCACCGGGTTTCAATGGGCGAAACGCGGCGCTGGCAATCGTTTGAAATCCACCGCAGGCGGGAACGGACCGGCACGAGAAGAGGGAGCTGGGTGGCTCCAATCATGCAAGAAGGTCAAAATCCCGTCAGGACGCGTTCGGGCTTCGTTGGTAGGTCAAACGCATCCTGGCGTAGCGGCATTACCTCGTGAACACAGGCAGGCAGTTGTTATCCAATTGCATAATCACGCAATAGACGGCGGTCGAGTAGATGGGGCCTGCACCCCAGCTGCCGGTTCCGGTCCAGCCGCCGTCGGCGCCTTGGGCACGGCAGGCACCTTCAAAGAACGATTCCTTATATTTCTTCCATGTGATGCTGGCGATCTCGGTTTTGAACATCTTCTTCCAGCCATCCTCGCCGAGGAAATAGATGGACGGTGCGTAGTAGAAATGGGTGTACTCATCGAAGCCAAGCCGAACCCCGCCGCCACCGGGGCCGGTGATGGGGATTGATTTCTCGCAGAACTTGAACCATTTCTTGACGTTTTCATCATTGTAATTACCCGACGCAAAGAAGCAGGCGATCGCCGCTGCCGTCAATGCCGGTCGCCCGCCGCCCGCTGGCGCGCCCATGCCGCCGCGGCCAAGGCTATAAACCACGCCGCCGTCCACGGTGGTCGATTTTTTCAGGTAGTCGTAGCCCTTGGTTACGATTTCCTTGGGAACCGGGATACCCGCATCGCGGCAAGCTCGCAACGCTTGCATTTGGGTTACGGTAACGGAGCCTTCGTCGCTGTCGTGGCCTTCGGTCTTTGACGTATAGAACCAGCCACCCTGTGATGATTGCGCGGAGCCAGCATACTCGACGGCTCGTTTGAGCACTTCACGCAGCTTTTCGCGACTTTCTTTGTCTTGATCTTCGCCGTATGCCGACGCAAGGAACAACAGCGCGAAGCCATGCCCGTACATGTAGCGACCGGTTTCGCCGGGGTTATCGGGATTGCCGATGAGGCCGTTGCGTCCGCCGCCCTTTTGTGCACGGCTGACGAGGAAATCGACAGCCTTGCGGATATTATCGCGGTATTTTCCTTGGGCCACCGTACTGCCTTCACAGAGAAGCGCGAGGCCGGCCATGCCTGTCATCGACATCGGGTTCTGCCCGTTGGCGCTCCAGCTTCCGTCTTTGGCCTGATTATTTTTGAGCCATTCCAGGCCCAAATCGATATGTTTCTGATATTTTTCCGGAATCGGCTCCGCGGACGCTTGCGAAGCGAACGCCGTGACGATGCCAAATCCCAAGATAACGCCCAACCAACGATGCAGCCAACTCATGGAAGCTCCTTGCAAAAAGGAGAGGTACTCTCGGTTTTCGGACACTCGCTAATTAATCGACGAATCAATCGCTATTTTATCACCAATTTCGGGCAAATCGCCCATATCGACTTATTATTCCCAACTTTCAGGTGTCTCGTTCTGATTTTCCGCATGCGACTTAGCGTTCGCGTGAACACGAAGCCGCATGCGTCATTCCTACTTTGGCCTCACCGGCAATGGGGCCACCTTGCGTATTGGAACGCGAATGACCGGCTGAACAATGCCCGGGAACACTGGGTTCGCAATGAGTTTCGGATCGCCAGGCGGGAATGGTGGATTCCCGGCGAATCCACCTGGCCCGTTGAGCATCGCGCCTTGCAACGGCGGCGGGGCTTTGCCATCATCAATGTAATGCTGAACGGCTCCGCCGAGCCCGATCAGGTTCACCGAACGTGTTTTCAGATCGATCTGAAACGTCGAGAACATTGGCGCCGCACCGTTGAAATTCCGAGGCCCTGAGTCGTATACCCATTTGCCATTGGTCTTGCTGATACTCTGCGTTACCGACACCCAAGTGTTGCCCGTTTTGGGGTTTATCTGGATGTAACGAGTCGTGAAAATCAGCGCGGGCGATACGTCAAAATTATCCACGACCAACAGCTGATTCGCGATCGGCGCTTGCGAATGCCAGGCCAGGTCACCCTTCTTCCAGGTAATCACCCGATCTTGGGCTTTGCGTTGGCCATCGTTTTTGTGAACGGCAACCACCCAACCGTTGACCGGTAGGCATCGCGTGGCGTTGTTGAAGTTGTTGAATATCTGCCCCTGGTTCACTTTGCCAAAATCGACCGGGCGATTCAACGCGACATAAAACCGATCGCTGTCTTGCAACAGCAACGGATTGCGAAGGTTGCGCAAATCCTCGACGTTCACGCGGCCGCCAATTGCGATGTTGGTCGCGACCAATTCTTTTCCGGTTCGCGAGTCAAGGACGGTGAATTTGCCATCCGGCTCGATGACACCTGTGATAGCCGAGTCCTCGGTCTGAAGCACAAAGGAGTTTACTGCAAAGTTTTTCGTCCAGGCGTCTTTACCTTTGACGATATCGTAGAGCCGCAGCGTGAAGTCATTGCGGCTCGATTGGGCGGCGAGGATTTGGCGATCGATGACGCGCACGCGGTTGGAGAAAGCCGCGCTGAAGTCGGGAAGCTGCATAATTTGTCCGTCGTTGGCGCGGAACACTCGGCCAACGCCGACCGCCCCGCCTTCGTTGGCGTCGGCGATGAACAGATACTGGTCGTCGCCGAATATATGGGAGTTGAGGCCAACATCGTTTCGCTTCCACATGGTCTTGCCGGTGAGCGGCTCGACGACCGTCATGCCTTTTTGCGAAAGCACTGCCACATACGAACTCTGAACTGTGCCAATGCGACCAATCTGCACGCGGAACCGCTGGTTGTTGAGCTGATTCCAGTACATAAATTCGGGGTTGCCCTCGGCATCGGTGACGACCTGTTGGAGGTGGACGAAACCGTTATTCTGGACGATCTCCGTGGTCTGCATTTCCCATAGTTTCTTGCCGGTATCGCCCTCAAAGCAATAGATCATCACGCCAACCTGGCAGACGACCAAGTGACCCTTGGAATGGTAGAAGCGATGCCGAGCGTTTGGCAGGTAGGCCGCCGGTTGGCCGGTATTCGGGTTCGTTGGACCGTAAAGGTGCGGGAAGATCATCTGGTTCATCTGGACGTTGCCCAGCGTGATGTCCCAACGGTTTTTGTCGGCGCCGATTTCTCGCATGATAAGCTTTGGATTAAAGGCATTTGCCTCCAGCATTAGGCGATTCTGCTTTGCAAATCCATTCGGTTCGCCAGCGGGCAACAGCACGATGCTGGCGGACGCCAGCGGCTGGTATTGGCCCGGAACCAAGTCACGTGCGGCGATTTTGGCGGTGCCGAACGGATTGCGGATTTCCTCAAGGAAAGGCAGGAACCGCTTGTCCGCCGCCAATTCGCTTACGAGATCGGTGCCGGTCTTGTCGCCGCGGACGGGCGCATTCGCGAAAAGCTGGCCAAGTTCGCGATAATACGAAGCAGCCAAGCGCATCGATTCAACGGTGGTCTTTTTCTCTTCGAGCCTTGCAAGCGAGGCCAAGGCGCGACCGCCGCTCGCCGGCTCGGCGCGGAATTCGCTGCCGAGAACCTGGTGCAGATATAGCTCGGCTTCCAAGAATGCCGTACGGTCGCTGCCATCCATCAACGATTCCGCCAAACGGATACGTGCTTCACGCCCAACGCGGAACGGCACGTCGAACATGCCGACGAAACTACGATACTGTTCGACATCTTTTTTCGCTTCGACTGCCTTCCACTCGTCAGCGATTTTCACTTCGAGCGGTTCGCGTTGTTGCGGCGTCGCTTTGGCGAGCATGCCGCCAATACGACCTCGCAGCCAAACGCCCACGGGAACCTTGACCGTTGAATCCTCAGGCGCCGAAATGCCACCTTGCGTGCGGTGCAAAGGTAACGCGCCAAATTCCTTGTAATGCTGAAACGCCTCGACGAGGTTACCCTGTTTTTCGCGGCCCTCGCCCATCAAACGGTGGAAGGTGGATTTGCGCCGTTGTTCCTCGGCGTTATCAGTTGGGACCACGCAAAGCGACTGATAGACCGTGAGGTGCTCTTTGGCGGCGGCATCGAAATCGACCTGCATCAGATCGGTGATCGCCTCGAAAAGCCGTTCTTTCACGCGTTTCGCCAGCGGGTCGGCGGGAGTGCGTTGATAAACCTTCAGCAGGCGTTCCACAGCGGAGCCAACCTGGCCGTCCTTGAGCAGCAACTCGCCATAGTCGGTCAGCTTGGTCAGGTTCTCTGGGTCGATGGTGGAATCGGTTTTGGCGAGATCGAGTTTCATACTGAGCTGCGGATAGGCGACGATTTCCGTTGCGGTTTGGCTGAGCACCATGTCTTCATAGAACACGAGGTTGCCTGGCGCGCTGCCCTGAACCGCGGCGCGATTGCGCGCTTTGATTTGGCCACGCTCGATATCGAACGCCATGATTTCGCCGCGTTTGAGCGGGAGATAGTAGATGCCTTTGCTTGCCACGCCCTGCCCTGACGGGAAATCGCCGGTGTGGATCGACCAGACCTGGCTACCCGTTTTTACGTCCAACGCGCGGACCGCATTGCGGCCGACGATGATCGCCCTGCCCTGGAATACGCCCGCGAAGTAGAGGTCGCCCTCATCTTGTTTGCGTTTCCATTGCGGCTTGCCATCGCGGAGATTGACGCAATGGATCGAGTCGGCATCGGGCGCGGTGAAGACAATACGCCCGTCATGAATCGCCGGCGGCGACGACTTCCATTTCGACACCAGTGTCGTCGTGGCAGGCATGACCATTCCCGGCCGGATGCCAATATTGGGATTATTAGGCGTGAGCTGAATCATTTGATGGGCCGTATCGCGGTACGGGTACGACCAGACCAGACTGCGCGTCATCAGGTCGATGCCGAACACTTCACCGGCGTTCGTCGGACACACGAGCACACCTTCGCCATAGGCAAGTTGGATGCCATTGACGCGACGTGGAATGTCCTGGAAATACCGCGTGTCTTGCGTGACGGTTCCCAGCGACTGAACTGCGACGATGGTTGGCTTTTGCGACCTTGGATTGCCGCCGACTTTTTCTAATTTGGTCGGATCGATACACACCAGGCGAAGGTCCGATTCGCCCGGATACTGATTCATTTGGCGACCCATGAACGGGTTGAAATTCGCCCCGCCCGGCGTCGTTAGTAATTTTTCGTTCAACACATAGAGCTTGCCGCCGATTGAAATCGGCAGGCTGATAAAATGACTATCCGTGAATGCCGAATCTTTCTCGTTCAGATCCCAAACCAACCGACCCGTATGCAGGTCATAAGCGCCCAATACGTTCTGATCGATGTATTCTTTCTTAATGTCCTGGCCGTTGAACTGCTGCTGTTGAGGCTGATTGAACATCATACCCGAAAACATTTGCGGGTGTGGCGGCACGGCCATATCGTCGATCGCGTAGACGAGGCGATGATCGGTGGCCATGGTGCCAATAGCGGTATTATCGAAGAGGAAGCTGGCAAAGCCTGGAACCTGATTGTAGGAATTCAGCCACGGATCAATGTGTGGGCGGGTTTTCGTGTCCGAGGTCAACTTCCCAAGGCTCCGCTTCATTTCAAGCGTTTTCCAAACAATCTGGCCCGGCTCGAAGGTATAGGCGACGCCGTCATGTTCCTGTTTTATTTTCTTGAGAGCGACGCCAACCAGCCCACGATGATTGCGGTACACCATGATGCCCTGCGAGGCGATCGGGAAGAAGCCAGGCATGACGGGGATATTGGCATCCGTCATCTGCTTTATTACCGTCGTCACCCGCTGTTCCATCGTTTGGTCGGGGTCTTCTTCGTTGACGCCCTCGATCTTATCCCGGAACATGGGCCGACGGAAGAGCGTCGCATCGAGCAATGGCGGGCTGCCGTTGGCCTGGGCGGCGTTCTTGCTGTTGCCGCGCCAGGAGGGCCAATCGAAAACATTGACATCGCTGACGACGACCGTCTCCTTCAACGTGTCTTCGAGCTTCGCCATCGGGACCACGTCTTCGCCGACTTGCAGGCCAGGCTTGCCCTGGAGATTGGCTTGCAGGCGCTTCCACGTTTCGTCATAGTTTTTCTTGTTGCCCGCGCGATAGTAGGCAAGCGACGCTTTGAAGAGCGTGATATCGTTGACCTTTGCCCAGTCGGGATTCATGCTAAGAATTTGTTCGTACTTGAGCGCAGCTGTGAATACCTGGCCCCGTGCCAAATCCAGCGTGGCGAGGATTTCGTTCGCCTCGATGCCGGCTTTCGTATGGCGGAAACGCTGGGCGACCTCTTTAAGGGCCTCACTATTGCCAGCCCGCTTCGCCTCATCCAGAAGCCCCTTGGCTTCGGCACCGTAGGCCACCTCATAGGTCTGCAACCCTTCAATCAACATCGAACCGATCAGATTGTTCGCTTCAAATTTGACGCTTGTCCAGCGGGCATTCTCACGGCCCGACGCATCGGTCTCTGTGATCTGAACAAAATTGTCCGTCTTTTCATTCAGCACCGCCTGCAACGCCTGCACAGCCTGGTTCCATTCCTTGTCCTTAATGCAATCGCGGCCGACGTTGATGACTTGCCGAAAGCGCGAGTCCTCAAGGATTTTTATCGAGCTAAGCCCAGACGCACTTGCGTTGGTCTTGGCACCCTTGCCCGTCGGATCGACGGGCGGAAACCCAGGCTGCCCGACGGCAAAATCGCTCGCCCACGTGCCAATCGCGACAACCGCCATCCCGGCGCACACGGTGATTATCAATCCGCGCTTCGTGAACATAATTCCTACCCCCGGCATCATCCTGGGTTTATTTCGCTCAGCTTACACTAGAGAAAAAGGGATTGTCGCACAGCTTCCCTACCTTCGCAATAACAATCCTGCCGTAATTCCACGAATAATCGCGAAATGTTTCGTATCTTCCTAAAGACGATGATCCTTGTGGTTTCTAACACTTGGACGATGGATCAGAACCGTTCTCAGGTTAACGAAGCGCGTTGGCGTCGGATATTTCGAGCTCAAAGCCGCGAGCGGAAGGAATGGATTCGCCCGGTGCTATACTTCACGCGGTTTGAATTGTCGCGTCGGTGGCACAGACATTCCTGTCTGTGTAAGCCCCAAGCACAGACAGGAATGTCTGTGCCACCGTTCAATAAATCGGACAAGTATAGTGGTGCGAAAAGGCAGAGTTGACGGGAAGGTGGGGCCAGGATTTCCACAGCCTGGCCCCACCTGTCAAATCAAGCTGGTCGGACCGCTAGTTTTGATTCTGTCGGCGCCCCGGGGCCGATCGCAGGCATGATTTTTGAATCCGGCCTCGCGTTGCGAATCGGCGCCGCTGGCCTCAGGGAGTTCCTGACATCGGGCACCCTTGGCGGATCTGGCGGGATGGCGCCGCCGGCGGGATCTTTCGCGTATTCCATATCGGCAAACGATTGGGCAAGACGGGCCAGACCAGTCCAACGGAATCGGCGTTCTTGCCCGGACTATCCTTTCAGCTTTGGCCCTGCGCCTGCAATAGCCTTGCTGGCTGTCAAAATATCGGCCAAATGGACGGACTCGTGGTCCTGGCGGTTTGATTATTCAGCCTGCGGCACGCCGAGAAGGTTCAGGGCTTGGGAAAGCCAATTTCCCATCCTTCGTATGGCAGCGGCAAGGCCGGGCGCACCGATGTCGCGCAATATGTGCACGATGCAGTTACGCACCGCCGCCATCACT
>SIAQ01000093.1 GCA_009697105.1 Gemmataceae bacterium
GATCTTCGTTTCTCAACGACGCATACAGAGAATCTCTTAGCTAACACAAGATAAAACTCTTCCCTTCGGATCACTTTCGCAATCCTCCAGAATTTGTTGTCTCTTGTGAAGATACAACTCTTTCCGCTACCTAATTGTCAAAGAGCTACCTGGCAGGATTCCAGAGAAATCCCTTGCAATCAATTCAGCAACAATCTTTTGGGGATTGCCACAGACAGGACTGACCAGGAACGGACGCACGTATTAGAATGCGTCGGTTCGCAGCCAGGCCTCACTTACTTCCCAACCCACAAAACTACCTAATCGGTACTTATTAAACCCAACTCTAACCTATTTGGTGGAGACGAAGGGGATCGAACCCTCAACATCCAGCTTGCAAAGCTGGCGCTCTCCCAATTGAGCTACGTCCCCGGCTTAACTCCGGTCGCTTACGCTCGCGGCCCGCCAAGACACCGCCTACTGCTCACCTTCAGCGAAACTGGGTGCACATGGACTCGAACCATGGACCTCAGCCTTATCAGGGCTGCGCTCTAGCCAACTGAGCTATGCACCCCTTGGCAAACAAAAAAGCCAAACCATCAATTGATTTGGCCCTATCCGAAGCAAACTCGGATAAAGCGTCAACCCGTCATAATATTCAATGTTCGGTGCAGCATAGTATAGCTTCGTGGGGTAATCTTCGGCCCGTTTAACTAGCTGAAAGGAATTATAGGCGCCTTTTGCGTTGTGTCAACGCCTTCGCGGAAAAAAAATCCCACACACCCAAAATAACGCCTACGGCATCGGCATCGGCATCGGCATCGGCGCGGCCTTCAGAGTAGGACGCGGCGGATGGCGGTAGGGCTCGAGTCGGGCAGGAAAATCTTGTGGCGAGTTGACCTGATTGTACTGTAGCGCATTGGCGACCATTCCGCGCATCTGAGGGTTTAGCCGCCAAAGATGTTCGTAGGCCAGTAGCTCTTCCTCCAGCGTACCGGCGTCTTTTTTCCCCAGCGGTCGCGGCTTTTTGAGAAAGCCGACGGGTACGCGCGATTCCCATTTCTCAACATCTGCGATGACTGCGAGGAAAGCTTGATTTGATGCGGCAGAATCGTTCTTGAATGCCAACACCATGGCTCGGCCGAGGCGACCGAGGAATTGATACGCCGGCTGCTTGCGGTCGGTATTGAGAAGCTTTGAGAACAGGGCGTCGGCATCATCGAGCCGATGTTCGCGGACATAGTAAAGCCCGAGCTTGGAGGCGTGGTTCATTCCAGTGAGCACATCGAGCTGCGTCTCAGGTCTCAGATGCTCCTCAACGAGCCGGCGCATTTCTTTTTCGTTCATTTTGCCGTTGTCCGCTTTTTTTGTCACCAGCGGGTCTTCGAGCGGCCCATTATGATGGGGCGGAACGGGATCCTTGGCAGCGGAAGGACCATGATTACGAAGCCAGGCGAACACTCCGCCAACATACAACGCGAAGAGCACGCTCAACACAAAGAGCGACCGAAGCAGCCACGGCGAATGCTGCGACGGCACAGTCCAGGGCACAAAGGGTGCGGCACGCAATCCATCGGATTTGCTGCCAAGGAACGACGCCGAGAACGAGATCGATGCCACCGTGCTCAGGTTATGGGCCTCTTGCAGCTTGTTGATGTCGCGTACGATCTCACGCGGCGATTGGTAGCGGTCTTCGGGTTTCTTCGCCATCATCTTGTGGATGATCGCGCAAAGGTCAGCGGGCAGGTCCGGTCGTATCTCAGCCAACGGTTGTGGCATGCTATGGACGTGGTGATAGGCAACATCGATCGGCGACGTGCCTCGAAACGGCGGCTGCCCGGCGAACATGTGGTAGCTCGTCACGCCGAACGAGTAGATGTCGGTCCGCACGTCAACAGGCCGGCGTTCGACTTGCTCGGGGCTCATGTAGAGCGGCGTGCCCATTGTCACCTGGCTCTGCGTGAGCGACGGTTGCGGGTTCGCCTCGGAGAAATTGCGCGATAGGCCGAAGTCAGCTACTTTCACTTCGCCTTTGCGCGTCAGCATGATGTTTTCAGGCTTGATGTCGCGGTGAATGATGCCCAATTCGCATGCCCGCTGCAGAGCGGCGGCGACCTGGTTCATGATGTGCAGGCCAAGCGAAAGCTCCGGCGGGCCTTTCCTCTCGATGAATTCGCGGAGGTTTTTTCCTTCAACGTATTCCAGCGCGATATAGTTGACGCCGTTCGCGCGATCGATGGTGTAAATCTGCACGATGTTGGCGTGCGTGGCGCGGGCGGCGTTCTGCGCCTCCGCCTTGAATCGTTGCAGCGAACGATCGCTGTCGGCGAGTTCGGGGTGCAATAGTTTCAGCGCGACTTTGCGTTTGAGTGAGGTTTGCTCGGCAAGGTAGACATGGCCCATACCGCCTTTGCCCAGGCGATGCAAGACGCGGAAATCGCCGATGACTTGGCCGGACCAATCGATATCCGCCGGATCGATCGGCTGCGTGGTTTGCGGCGCCGTCGATTCGGGATCGGATTTCGAGATTGGAGTGGTGGTATCCATCACGTACTTCATCCGCCGCTGGTTGGTCTCGTTTTCCATATAGCCCGCCATTTACGGCGGGCTATATGGAAAACAGAATTCCCACAAACGAACTCAATATATCGCAAAGCGGCGATTTAGGAAAGCGGACGTCGGCTGCACGTGGTGTTGGCGTGGCCGGCGTACAAATATTTGCCGTCGGGTGAAAAGGCCACGGCGGTGGGTTGGCTGTTAACTTCTTCGCAGGAAATTTCGCTGCCACGCGAGTCCCAAGACCGCAGCGTATTGTCGGCGCCGCCCGAGATCAAACGATCTCCCTTCGCGTCAAACGCAAGACAGGTGACGGTGTCGTCATGGCCGACGAGTTCCTGCGCGAGCTGTTTGAGATCGACATCCCACAAACAAATGGAATGGTCCAGCGTAGTGGACGCCAGAATTTGGCCGGCGGGATGAAACGCCAAAGCGGTGGCGCCTTCGGCGAAGGTAGTGACTTCACAACGGTTCGGAACATTCCAGAGCGAGACCGCGCCGTTGCTGCCGCCCGTTGCCATCCAATCGATGCCACCGACGGCGAGATGCATGCCATCGGGATGAAAGGCCAGCGCTTCGATCGTGCAGCCATCGAGCGCGTCGGGGATCAACAGAATCGGTTCGCCGTCGGCAACGCGCCAGAGCCAAACGACGGTGCCTTTGTCGCTGCCGGATGCGAGCGTTTGCGAATCGGGGCTGAAGGCAAGGGCGGTGATCGACTCTTCGGGGCCGACCCAGTCGGCGACTTGTTTGCCGTCGGCGTCCCATAAACGGATACGATTTCCGAGCGCGCCGGCGATCCACTTGCCATTGGGGCTAAAAGCGAGCGTATGGACCGGTAGATCGCTTTCGAGTGTGAAGGCGATTTGGGCTGAGCCAGTGCTCCACGCTGCGGATCGCACGCCGCCGGCGTTGGTGATTAGCCAGCTGCCGTCGGGACTGAGAGATACCGTCGTCTTGGCATTCGACCGCGGCCCAACATTCGCATACGGTTGACCCGTCTGCGGGTTCCACAGATGGACGATGCGGTCGCCGTTGGCCGCCAGATATTTGCCGTCGGCGCTGAACGCAAGCGTTCGGATCTCCGCCGCCGCGACCTTGAGTTTGTGCAGCGTCTTGCGGGCAGCGAAATCCCACACATGGACCGTGTCGGCCGAGTCGGCGCAGGCGAGGTACTTGCCATCGCGGCTAAAGGCCAACGCCGTCACTTGGGCGGCATGGCTGTTGAGCAGGATAATCGGTTCGAGCGTGGCGGCGTCCCATACACGGGCCGTCGTATCCCAACCGGCGGACACGAGAAACGCTCCACTCGGATGCCAGGCGAGGGCAGGGATGCGATCGGTATGCCCGGACAGACAGCCGATGTACTTGCCGGTTGCCGTGTCCCAGATGCTGATCGTTTTGTCTTCGCTGGCAGCGACGAGACGTTTGCCATCAGGGCTGATCGCCAATGCGGAAATCGTCCTTTTGTGGAAATTGAGATTCTTGGCGAAAAGCGAATGATGGCCCGGCGCGTCCCAGTATCCGATTGCGCCGTCGTCATACCCGACGGCAAGGAAATTCGGATCGGGATGGAACGCCAACGCCGTCACCCAGGTTGGCTGGTCGATCGTCGTCAACAGCCGACCGGACGACGCATCCCAGATGGCAAGATCGTCACTGGCGGAGGCGAGTACACGGGCGTCATTGCTGAAGGCCCAAAGTGTTTCGAATTCGCTCAAGTTATGCCAGCCCATCGATTGGCCGGTCTCGGGGCTCCATTTGCGCAGGATTCCCGATTCTTCGAGCGTATACAGCCAGCCTTCCTTGGTAAAGGTTACGAGTAAGACCTCACTGTCGGTCTGCAGGCGGGATTCACCAAAGATCACAGGTTTCGCGAACGAAGGCATTAACGTGGCCGTCATGCGTACTCCACTGGCAGGGAGAAACAGTCGAATCGGTTACTGTAAATTTTACAACACTTTCGCCCCGATGCACCAATCGGAAGCAGAAACTTTGGAAAAATAGGCGCATTGAGTACGGCATTACCCGGCATTGTAACGTATAACCGGCACAACCGCTACCGCCGGCAAGGTTTTTCGCACGCCATCGAACACCAGAACGGTGAACCGCTCTAAGCTTTCGTTTCTTTCGTCCTGGTGACCTGGTCCAGGGGGTAAATTGGCCGAGGAAGGCGCTGCCAATGGAAGGCCGTGAGGTCGGACTGCGTGGTGCCAGGTGAATCGACGCGGACCAGCTGATGCCGCCAGCGCTGGAAGAATTGAAAATTGCTGGCGGTCTTGAGGACCACCATCTTTGCGTCGGCGATGTCCAGTCCCAGGTGGGAATAAAGCACGGGATGATTGATCGCGAAACAACGATGCTGCAGCAAGGCGATAAAGATCGAGCCGACTTGCAACAGAGCAGTTCGGCCGAGATCGCAGATGCCGCGATCCTGGAGATCAACTGTGAACCCCTGCGAAACCGCAACGACTTTACCGGAGACCTGTACGGGTTGGCTGAAGAGGTTGTCCATTTTGCCGCCCAGGGCGAATGTGAGTGAAGCGCCGACGCCAGCGATTAAGGCCGCCGTCACCGCCGCGGCATCCACCATGGGGACGAACGCCGGACCATCGATCC
The DNA here is from genome assembly GCA_009697105.1 of Gemmataceae bacterium. Classification (GTDB taxonomy): domain Bacteria; phylum Planctomycetota; class Planctomycetia; order Gemmatales; family Gemmataceae; genus SIAQ01. Next base: position 5,155 of record SIAQ01000093.1, read on the forward strand.
GCTGTTCGAGCAAGGCCCGCAAGATGCAGGTGCTATCGCCGGGTGCGCCGCCGAATACTGAATCGCCGGTGTCAGATAGAATCACCAGGCCCCGCTCCGCCGCCACTGCCTGGCGGACGGCCTCGCTGGGTGCAACCCGTGCCGACACCCAGAACTGATCGCGTAGACTCCATGCTTTCTCGGCCATTTCCGACGCCAGCGCCTGAGCAAGTTCCGGGTTGTCGTCCGTGTGAACGACCACGGCCCAGCCTCCCTCGGCGACGTCCAGCCAGGGCTGCATCGGATAGGGCGAGACATCCAGGACACCGCGGCGCTGTTCCATTTGACGGGCCAGATCGAACCATTCCTTCATAGGCCCCGCCGACGTGAGGAACTGGTCCTGCGGCGTGATCATCGGGATCTTCCGCCAGCGAACGGTCGGTCGAATTTCGCCGTGCAACATGCGAAACAGAACTTTCGCCGCCTTGCGCCCTGTGGCTGGAGGATCATGGGGCTGCGTTTCATGGCCGATGAGGGCATTCGCGCAAGCGACCATCCGCTGCGTGATATTCGCATGATGATCGAGCGCCACCACGATGGGGATCTTGTCACCGACGACATTCCGCGCCGCCTGCAACAGCGCCCCTTCCACATCATCCTCATGCGTGGAAGCCGCGGCGCCGTGCAGCGACAGGAAAACGCCGTCGAGCGGCAGAGACTGCTTTAAGCCTTCAACGAGCTTGTCGACCAAAAACGCGAACGTTTCCGCGGTGATGGTTCCCCCCGCGCTGCCAAAGGCGCGAACGATCGGCAATATCGTAACCGGCGCCGTTTGCCCGGCTGCGATTTCCAGGAACCCGCCGATCGGCCCGACGCCAGGCATTCGCTGGAGAATCTCCGCACCGAAATAGAGTCCGTAGGATTCGAAGTCCGTCAAGTCAGCCGTCAACGAACTGAACGAATCCGTTTCTTGAGCAATTTCCGCCACGGCGATGCGCATCATTTGGTCCTCTCATTACGGCATAACAGCTCAGTCCGGGAAAAAGCAGAGACGGAAGCCAATGCTGTAGTTGCGAAAGCCCAGTTCGCCCCAACTGCGACACGCCGAACGGCAGCAGTCCGGCGAGTAGAACCATGACCCGCCACGCAGCACACGGTTCGCACCGCCCTTGGGCCCCTGCGGATCGACGAATTCGTTTTGTGGATAGTCTCCATACGAATCCTGGCACCACTGCCAAACATTGCCGTGCATGTCGTGAAGGCCCCAGGCATTGGCTGGGAAGCTGTTCACCGGCGTGGTTTTTAACAGGGGAAGGTTCTTCTTGTCCTTCTCCGAAACGTCATGAAGGTTGGCCTGTTTGGTGGAGATCGTTACCCCAAAATGATATGGCGTCGTTGTCCCCGCTCGGCAAGCATATTCCCACTCCGCTTCGGTGGGCAGACGATACGACTTCTTGTCTTTTTCCTTCAATTTCTTGATGAACTCCTGGCAATCGCTCCACGAAACGCTGTCCACCGGTAGATTTTTTTCTCCCGCGAAGGCGCTCGGATTCTTGGCCATGAATTCCTTCCACTGCTCTTGCGTCACGGTGGACACGCCCATGTAAAAACCTTTGGTCAGCGTGACCTTATGCTGAGGTTCGTTGGCATTTCTTTGCTTCTCTTCCTTCGGGCTTCCCATCATGAAGTTGCCCGGCGGAATCCAGACAAACTTCATGCCGATGCCATTGGTGTAGCTCTTGGGAGGTTCGCTTTTTTGCTGTGCCTGGCTTGGGTAGGAGAACGCCAGTGCGACAAACAAGTTAATGTAGGCGAATCGTCTCATGGTAGATTTCCTGGTATTGAGTTCAGTCGATTTTGCGCCACCAACGATTCCGAGGCTGAAGCGTAAGCGAGGCATTTCGTACGTGCCTCGCTTACGCTTCAGCCTTGGACGTATCCTAATTTCCTATCCTCAATCGCCTCGCTTACGCTTCAGCCTCGGACGTATCCTAATTTCCTATCCTTACGCTTCAGCCTCGGATTCAAGCTCGCACTGTGAAGAGCTTGCACGGGACGGCCGCGGCTCCACTGGGTCGTTGCGGACGCGGTTGTGGTTGGGCGTTGCCGTTGAGATCGACCGATCGCACGCGCAGCTCGTAGTTCCCGGGCCTCAGGTCTCGCAGGGTCACCGACCAGGTAGCGACGGTATAGCGCAACGGCCATTCTCGCGGCCTGCCGGTGTGTGGATCGAAGCCCCATATCTCGCGCGAGGAAATACCGACTGGCAGGTGGCCCGTCCAATCGTCGGGCGGTAGGTCGATAGCTCCCGGCAGCCATCGGGCAGTCTGCCACGCCAGATCGTCGTCGGGCAATTCGCCGTTATTGCCGGCATCAGGCCGAATCCAATACTCCACCCGCCGCAAACCCGCCAGCCCGACGACGGCAACTCCGCGTGCAATCGAGGGCATGCCGGCGATGGGATTGTTTGGCCCGTCAATGGCTGGCACCTGCGTCTTCAGGTAGGCATCGGGTTCGCCACCGTAGGTGTCGATCGGGGTGGTGTTCCCCGTCAACCGGATGCGCTGCAGCCATTTGATATTCTTGAAACCATACCCCCACGGCAGGATGAGACGTACCGGGCCGCCGCGGAGCAAGGAAATCGGTCCGCCGTTGTGTCGATAGGCGACCATGACGGGCAATTCGCCCGGTGCGTTATCCGCCACCTGCGTAAAATTGGCCGACGATTGGAAAAGCTGTGCGGGGAGGTTGTTGTGAAAACCGTTCGCATAGACTCGCATGACGCGATTGACACTGCCCGCCAAACGAATCACTTCTCGGAGCGGTACACCTTCCCACAGTCCGTGGCTCTGCGGATTGGCTCCGCTGCGGCATTGCATCGCCTTGAAGAACTTGACGCCGTGGGTTCGTCCGAGTTCAAGAATCGCACGGAAATCGATCGCGGTGCCGTTTTCGAGAGTACGCGGCCTCTCTACGGCGCATCCGTCGGCAACGATTTCCAGCCGCCAGGATTCCGGAGTCAGGCGAGCCCTCACCAGGTCCTCCCCGGTAAGCGAATGCGGCGGCGGCGTGCCGCGACCGGGGCCTGATCCCGTGTAGATAATCGGGCGTGCCCGAACGATTGGCGCGGGAGTCGGAACTTCCTGTGCCGCCTGAAGGTCTACCGCACCTTCCAAGGCGATGGCACCGCCTACCCCAACAGCGCCGAGAAATGCACGCCGGGACACAGCTTTGTCGGAATGGTTCTCCAGTTTTTCTGGCGGATTCATCACGAAGAATCTCCTGGTGATTGCGGGCAAGTTATGGTATCCCATCCGTTCAAACACAGGCCGAAAACGGCCGAGGAGGAACTGGCGGGTAAGTAACTGAGCGACGATATCCTACCGATCATAGACAACGATTTTCGCATGTCAAGAAAAATGCGCCCCGAAATACGACACTTGACAGGCAAACCCGGCCGGCGTAACCCATTCGCATACCGAAGAAAGGGCGATGAATGTCGGAAAGCGCGAACTCAATGGAAGCCGCATGCTCGGAACGATCCGGAGATGCGATCCTACGAAAAGTTTGGCTTCGACTTATCCCCTATCTTTTGTTGTTGTTTGTCGTCAACATCATCGACCGCGGGAACATCGCCATTGCTCGATTGCAAATGGTCGATGAGCTTCAGATACTGAGTAAAAGAGACTACGCCTTGGGAGCGGGGAGCTTTTTTATCGGGTATCTCTTATTTCAGATTCCCAGCAACCTCGTTCTACTCCGCGTGGGAGCGCGCAGATGGATTGCATTCCTTCTGGTAAGCTGGGGGCTAGTTTCCACGGGCATGATGTGGGTGACCGGAGCCTGGAGTTTCTGCGGAATGCGCGTGCTGCTGGGAATCGCCGAGGCGGGTTTTTTCCCCGGTATCATTCTCTACATCAGCCACTGGTTTCCCGCCCGGGCGCGAGCGAATGCCGTCGCCATGTTCATGACTGGGGCCCTGATCGCCTCGTTTGTCGGCAATCCCCTTTCAGGAGCGATCCTTCAGTACATGGACCAGGTAGCCGGGCTTGCGGGTTGGCAATGGATCTTTTTACTCGAAGGCTCTCCCGCAGTCATTCTTGGCTTCGTTACCCTCCGCTTTTTGACGGACCGCCCGGAGCAAGCCCACTGGTTGACCCCCGCCGAACGAGCCTGGCTCGCGCAGCACTTGGAAAACGACAACCGCAACGTCGATGCCGGCCAAAGCCTTACGCTGGGGGCGGCCCTCGCCAACCCTCGGGTTTGGCTGCTGATCGCCATCTATTTCACCGCGGCTGTCGGAGATAACGCCTATGGGTACTACATCGGCGCCTTCCTCAAGAGCCAATTTCCGGGCTGGACAGCATCACAAATTGGTTTCCTGGCGGCGGGTCCCAGCGTGGTCGCCATGATTGGCATGAACCTAATCGGCCGACATTCCGATCGAACGGGAGAGCGGCGCTGGCACCTGGCAGGCAGCGCATTCGTGGCTTCCCTGGGTTGGGCGGGACTTGCTCTGGCCCCCTCCCCTTGGCTTTTCGTCGTCGCCCTGACCGTGGCGTCGATCGGTGTCAAAGGGATGCTGCCAACATTCTGGACGCTCCCCGCTTCGCTTTTGAGCGGTCCGGCCGCCGCGGGAGGCATTGCTCTGATCAACGCCCTGGGCAATCTCGGCGGCATGAGCGCCGCGATAATCGTCGGCGAGTTGGAATCAGCCTACGACAGCTTTACCTATGGCTACCTCTTCGTGGCCGGGACGTTGTTTATCGGCGGTTTGTTAACGCTCAGCGTCCGCATCGGCCGACAGCCGCAGCTAAGTTCTCCGCATTGATGCCCATTGCATCTGTGCGATCTGTACCGCTTCGTGGTTTGTTCAACATCGAGAAAAGCAGGAGACCAAGCATGCGTGACCAGTGCGACCCAGCAAGGTGTGTGTCACTTTCTCTTTTTTTTGCATTGTCCACAGTAAGCGGGGCCGAATCGCTGAACAGCTTCTGCTGCTGCGTGAGAAGCACCATCATATCGGAAACTTTCTTTGCCCGGGCAGGGTCCACGGCAAGGTTGTTGATTTCGTTGGGTCGTCTCGCAGGCTGAACAACTGGGTGCTTTCGATTTACTTGCTCAGCGCTCGAACCGTCTTCCAGGCGATGATCTGCAAGGGCCTGGCCTCGTCGTCCGTCAATTTGCCGATGCGGCCAGGCAATCCTTCAGGACTTTGCCCGTAAATCGTCGCATAGAATACGCATGCCGCCAGATACGTGCCTGTCGGAGTGGGATGTTTTTTGTCGCTGGAGTGTAGGACTAACTTTTTGTCCGCCATCAATGCTGCTTCCCTCGCTTTGCCTACCGGCGCGACCTGGCTTTTCAGTACTGCCGACAGGTCCAGATATGCATTGCTAATCGCCGCCTGGTCCTTGGGCTTGTTCTGAAATGCCCAGGTCATGTGCAGGATCGTCTTCGCTCCCTGCTTCTTGATCTCGGCATCGAGTTTCTTTCCGTGGTCGAACATCGAATCACGCTTGAGCAGCGGAGCCTGGCTCTGGTCCTGAAGGACGACGTAGCCCCACTTGCGGGACTGAATCTTCGCCAGCGCTTTGCCATCCCTCCAGTGTTTCTCGAATGTGCAGCCGCCGGGCGTTTCCCGTTCATACCGTAATGGTGGTTTTTTGCCGGCTTTGGCGAGTTCTGCGATCATCTTCGGTAGGTCGTTGCCATTGGTAAGGCTATTACCAATGAACAGCACGTGGATCTCGTCCTTTAGAAGACGGCCCCTCTTGCGGTCGAGCTGCGGAGGCAAACAGGTCGAGCAAACAGAATGCCGCCAAGAAGCCGAAGCGTTTGACATGTTTCATGTGATACCCTGTTCTCCTAAGGAGGCGCCGGCACGAACCCGCGATTGCGATTACACCTCTAAGGCATTTGGCAACAACGAAGAGAAATCCGTGACGCGGCAAACAGGACCGTGCGGTGGGTCAGCGACCTCACTACATCATACCGGCAGCGTTCATCCGAGCCAAGGCAACGACACACAGAATCAGCTCGGAGTAATTTCCAGTCAATATCGTTGCGGTCGGTTTAAGGCCGCAGGCATCGACGTTGACGTTTTCTACACCACGCTGGTTCGAGCGACACAAGCCAAAAACAAGAAACATTACCTATACGCTAAGGCGGCGACATGACACCAAGCAGCAATTCGGGGCCAGGCCGATGCGTGTCCCCGCACACCGCCGTTTTACCTGGCTTCATTCGGGGAGTTTGGCACTTTCTTTTCGCGATCCGAGTCGTGCGCCAAACGGCTGTCTCCTTGGACATTTGCGTTGTATTTTGTTTCTGCGTGCAATATTATTAGTGTTGTAGTCTCTCCTTCCTGCCCGCCTTGTTGCATTCCGTCGGTCGACTGTGCCCATCCTCGTTCGGAAGTCGGATACTTGCTCGACAACATACAATCGAGATTTCTTGCCATGGTTGCCATTCGTCGCTTTTCGCTGGGATGGATGTTCGCGTTCGCCGTATTGCTGGTGCCCGTCGGTGAGGCGGTGCTGCGTGCGGACGACATTCCATTTGCTCGCGTTGCACCGCTCTTTCAAAAGCACTGCTACGGTTGTCATGGCTCCGAAAAGGCCAAGGGGAAATTGCGGATCGATAAGCTCAATCCCGATCTCGTCAATGGCAAGGACGGCGATCACTGGCGTGAGGTGCACGATCGGCTCAATTTCGGCGACATGCCTCCCGCCAAGGAACCCGCCCTCAAAAAAGAAGACCGCGCGTTGATGACGACCTGGCTCATCCAGGAACGCCGTCGCGCCTCGCTGGCGAAAAACCAGGCCACGCACTTTCGCCGACTGACTCGCCGCGAGTACGAGCGAACGATGCAAGACTTGCTCGGCTTACCGATCGATTTTGGCACGCGACTTCCCGAGGACGGCCGATCGAAAGACGGCTTCCTCAACGACGGGGATGCACTGCGGATGTCGCCGCTGCAATATGAGACGTATCTACAAATCGCCGATGAAGCGCTTACCGAAGCAATCGTATCGGGCCCGTCGCCGATGGTGCATCGCTATCGGCTCTCCGTCGGCGAAAAGCACGCGAATTTTGACGTGACCCCGCTGCCCAGGCCCGAAGGTCGCCCAGGCGAATCGTTCGAGTACGCGACCAAGAAAGGCAAAGCGTTCAGCATTCGGAACATGTCGGCGCCATCCAAAGACAAGGATAAGGACCAAGACAAAATATGGGACGGCACGCTCGCGCCCTCGGCAATTCGCAAATTCGGCGAGGCGGCGGTGCAGATGCCGGAACGCTGCTACGCCTTCGGCTTTCAGTATGCGTTTCGCAAGGGCGAGACGCGGATCAAGGTCCGTGCCGCCCGCGTCGAGCCGACCTTTGGCGACGACAGCGTTGACGCCAGCCGCTTGCCTGTGTTGACGCTCGCCATGGGTTCGACGAACTTTCACGGTGTCGAGCTGCTCACCGTCGGCGAACCGATCGTCATCGATCACATCGATTTCCGCACCTACGAATTTCGCGTTCGCATGGAGAACCTATCGTCCCCGAATTCGGGGACGTTGAACGAACGGAACTCCGCTATCGTCGCTGCATGGAACTCGGCCAAGGGGATCAAGGGAGAAGTGAACCCGCCGCGGATGAAGATCGAGTGGATCGAGTTCGAGAGCCCGTTTTTCGAGACCTGGCCGCCGGTGACACACACGAGCATTTTGTACGCCAACGACGGCAAGCCCGAGGCAGCGTATGCCCGCGAAGTCGTGCGCCGCTTCACCTCTCGCGCCTATCGTGGCCCGGTTGGCGCGCCTGACCTCGATCGGCTCATGAATTATTGGACCAAAGCCCGCGCGAACAACGATACGCTCGAAGGCAGTCTGCGCGATACGTTCGGCGTCGTCTTGAGTTCGCCCCGCTTTCTCGGTCTGCCCGCGAGCCGTGTTGGCGGCGCGAAGGAACGGCTGACCGATCACGAATTGGCGTCAAGGCTTTCGTACTTCCTCTGGAGCACCATGCCGGACGAGACGCTCTTTCGCCTCGCCGACCAGGCCAAACTGCGTGACCCCGCCGTACTGGCCGGGCAAATTCGCCGGATGATCCAAGACCCCAGAGGCTGGGCGTTCATCGAGCAGTTCGCCGAGCAATGGCTGGAACTCGATCGCCTGCAACGCGTGTCGGTAAGCAAAAACGCTTATCCCGGATTCGACGACCAACTTTCCGCGGCGATGCGGCAAGAGACGATCCACTTCTTCGGCGAAGTGCTTCGTGGCGACATGAGCATCTTCCAGTTCCTCGCCTCCGACTTCACCTGCGTCAACGAAACTCTCGCGGCGCATTACGGCATCGCGGGCGTCGCCGGCGCCAAGTTCCGCAAGGTGAAACTCGACGACGCCCACCATCGCGGCGGCGTCTTGACACACGCCAGCGTGCTGACGGGCAACTCCGACGGCAAAGACGGCCACCCAATCAAACGCGGCATGTGGCTGCTCAAGAACCTGTTCGACGAGACGCCCCCGCCCCCGCCGCCGAACGTGCCCGAACTGAACCGCGAGAATCCGAAGGTCAAGAACCTGACGATCCCGCAGGCGCTTGCCGTCCATCGCAGCAGCACGGCGTGCATGGGCTGCCATCAGAAGATCGATCCGTGGGGCCTGGCATTTGAAGAGTACGACGCCGTCGGCAACTGGATGCGAGACGGCGTCGGCGCGTCCCTTCGCAAAAGGCGGACCCAGCAACCAATCGCCGCCCAGGCCGACCTGCCCAGCGGCGTCAAGATCGACGGCATGAGCGAATTGCGCGCCGAACTGCTCCGCACCAAGAGCGACGAATTTCGCCGAGCGATGGCACGCAAGGTGATGGCGTACGCGCTTGGTCGATCGCTAACGCTTGGCGACATCGAATCCGCCGACGCCCTCGTGCCCGTTCTGCGTGCTCGCGGCGACCGGCTGCCGGCGCTGATCGAGCTGATCGTGTCGAGTGAGCCGTTTCAGGCGAAGTGATAGAGATTTGGCTCAGTATAAGTGACTAAGTGAAGGCAAGAGCGATGAATCAAAATCCGGCCAAAGAACTCTTCGCCGAGGCAAAAAAAATCGCCCGCAAAGTTGACTCGTGGATTGATCTCTCCAATGCACTAAGCGATCCACAACGGGGCTTGATCTCCCGATATTTTCCCAATAAGGCGGATCGGCAACAGTTTCTTTCCTCCCCAGAGTACGAAGAAATCGATCAATTGCTGTTGCGGACAATCAGACGCACGGGGCTTTTTCCGCATTCAGGGAACGGGCGCAATGGCGTGAGCGATTAAGTAATCGGAACTCCGCAACGGCGGCGACCAGTTGCGGGCTCGGATCGAATTGAGCGCCTTGAGCGAAAAGATTCAGTCAAACTAACGTCGACACACAGAAGAAATCCGATGGCGATTCCAGAGCGTCTAAAACTGCAAACTGTGACCAAACAACTCCTTGACGACATGTTCGCACTCTGCGATTTGATCGAACGCGAACTCGAATCAGGCGAAACCGCAGAAGTGCTTCTGAAACGATGGCACGTTCATGCAAGGCGACGATGTGACCCATTTGAGTTCAAAACATATTGGACGGCCATATCCAAAGAGACGTTCGTTCTGAACGCGCTGAACCCCGAACCGCGCTTCGACAACGACGTGGTGTACGCTGAAGCGCTCGCGGTACTCGATGCAGTCGGGAATGCTGCGGTGCCGGAATCTGAAATCCAATATTATTTGTTTTGGTTGGAGGCGCAATTTCCAAATAGCAACATGAGCAACCTGATCTATTGGCCTGACGAGTGGTTCGGCGACGCTTCACTCTTTCGGGAAGCAAGTGGCGCATTCAAACTCGGCTCCTCACTGTCCAACGATCAGATTCTTGGATACGCAATGGCGAAAGCAGGCCGAAAACTGTCGGGCGCTCCGAATGGCGTTGTGTTGCCTTTTCCCATTCCGCCCTCCGAGGGATCGAAGTCATCGTAATCCTTGATGATCGAAATGATCGAAGCAAAATATGTGACTCGAAGAATATTCGCTAACCAGGAGAATTATCATGGCACTTGACGGTACCGTTACGAACGGGGCAATCGTCCTGGATCCGCCACAGGTCTTGCCGGAAGGCACGCGGGTGGAAGTCGTGCTCAAGCCCGCGGATCAGCTGAAGACACTGCGTGAAGTCTTGCTTGAGAATGCGGGTTGCATGACCGACCTGCCTGACGATTTCGCGTCGCAGCACGATCACTACATTCATGGGACGCCCAAGCGATGAGGACGATCTTTGCTGATACGTTCTACTTTCTGGCATTGTGGAACCCGCGCGATCAGGGCCCCGCGAAGGCTCTGGCGTTCACTGCCGGCTATCATGATGCGTTACTCACGACGGACTGGATTGTGATGGAGTTAGCGGACGCTTTAGCGAGTCCGCCCAACCGTCAGAAGTTTGTGCGTTTGTTTCGGATACTTCAACAGCAAAAGGAACTAACGATCGTTCCCGCAAGCCGAACGCTCCTGGACGAAGGCCTTGATTTTTATGAAAGGCCTGCCGACAAAGAATGGTCATTGACCGATTGTATATCTTTCACGGTAATGAAGAAGGAAGGTATCGCCGAAGCACTGACCGGGGATCGCCACTTCGAGCAAGCTGGGTTCGTGGCTCTGCTCAAGTGAGATAGTTTCGCGTTGTCAGCGATACGAGAACAAAAAGGCTGGAATTAGGACTGGAAAAACCGCCAAAATCTGTTATTCTCCCTAAACCTCCCGCCGTTTGCATGTGATCTGCGTCTCAGTCGCACGAAAAGGAATCCCACCATGCCTCAAGCCTCCTGGCAACTTGATCGACGAACTTTCCTCCGCGGTGCTGGATTGTCGCTGGCGTTGCCGTGGCTTGAAGCCATGTCGCACGCCAATCAACCTGCGGCGCGGCCAAAACGTTTTTGCGCCATCTTCTTTGGCAACGGCGTCGCGCTGCCGTCTCGTAACAGCCCTGACTACCAGGATTGGCACTGGTTCCCGCACACCGAGGGTACCGACTATCGCCTGACGCGCTCGCTCGAACCGCTGGCGCCGCATCGCCGCGATATGACGATCTTCGGCGGCCTGTCGCATGCCACGAGCCGATTGCTCGTTGGACACAACACGGTGGACGTTTGGCTGACCGGAGCCGACATCCGTGTCAATCTGCAAAACTCGATTTCGATCGACCAGGTGATCGCCCGCCGGAACGCCTCGCAGACGCGCATCCCTTCGTTGGTGCTTTCGAGCCACGGCGGCGTCGGGACCAAAAGCCGATCGACAACGATCGCGTTCGACGCACAAGGCCACGCCATCCCCGCCGAGTCCACGCCGCGCCGCATTTTCGAACGCCTGTTCGAGCCGCCGACCGAAGGCGACCGGGCCGCGCGGGAGCGAGCGTTGGCTTCGGGTCGACGCCGCGTCGATTTCCTACTCGAAGATTCGCGATCACTGCGCAACAATCTCGGCCGTCCCGATCAACAACGGCTCGACGAATTTCTGCAATCGCTCAGCGAAGTCGAAACGCGTCTCGTTCGCTCCGAAGAATGGCTCGGCCGAGCGCTGCCGCAAGTGAATCGCGGCGCAATCAACCTTGAGGTCTCGCCGCGTGGCCCGACCGACTACATCCGCACAATGCTCAACCTGATCGTACTGGCATTCGAGACCGACACGACGCGCGCCGCCGCCTACCAGCTGTGCGCCGAAGACGGCGTCGGCATCTGCGATCGCTTCCCCTCGATCATCGGCATCGGCGGCGGGCATCACGGCATCAGCCACGGCGCAATGGCACCGTGGGGCCGATATGACCGCTACCTCGCCGAACAGTTCGCGTATTTCCTCGAACGCCTCGGCTCGATCCGCGAAGGCAACGATCGACTGCTCGACAACACCATGGCCCTGTTCGGCAGCGGCACGAGCACGACGCACAATGCTCGCAACTATCCCACCATCCTCGCCGGTGGCAGCAACATGGGCCTACGGCATGGCCGCTTCATCAAACAGCAAACCGAACGCCCGCTCGGTGATCTGTTCCTCACGATGCTGCACCGCTTCGACATCCCGGCTCGCTCGTTCGCCGACAACGCAGGCGAATTCTCTGAGATTCTGGCGCGAAACTAAAAACAGCGAGTCTAGCCGTGTAAGCAGCAGGTTGAACAAGGCTATTGCGTGTTCAACCTGCCGCTTCATTTTTTATCGGTCGTCGCTCGCAAGCGAAATCGTGGTCAGCGGCGACACGCCAGCGGAACGAGAACGCTAACTATGTCCGCGAGAGATCCCTGTGACAGTGCGCCGCTTCATCAGCCTGGTGATCTTGACTGGCCTGGTAATCCTGGCCACTGGGTCGGTGATTTATGTGCTCCTCCTTGATCAGACTCCTTGGCGACGGCCGGCAAAAGACGAGCGTTCCGCGCCTGGCCCCCCCTTGGCGCGACGCGCCTTGACGAAACCCGATGAAATCATCCTGCCGGCGATGAAGCACGTCAACCCGGAGACGATCGCCGCATTCCAGAAGCAGTTTGGCAAAGTGGGGTATGGAGCCTGGGCCAAAAGTGGCCATGAGATTCAATTTTTCTTGGACGCACTCACACCCGTTCACGATCTCAAGGTGGGCATCCCAGGGTTCGAGCTTTTCCGCATCCCCGATTCACCGCTCCCCGAAGTTGCTGAAGAATTCGGACTGAATCTCGGTGGAAAGGACATCACCGACGAGGTCCTTAGCCATATTTGCAAGAGCACGAACGTAGTCATGCTTGTTCTGGACCGCACGAAAATCACGGACAACGGACTGCGCGAACTGAAGAACCTCCAGAAACTTCAAGTATTGGCTCTACGAGACACGAACATCTCCGACCCCGGATTGAAACACCTTGCCGAGTTGAGAAGACTCAAGGTGCTCTATCTCGATAACGCCAAGGTCACGGACGACGGAGTCAAGCATTTGTTCAGCCTGCACAACCTGGAGTGTCTGAGCCTCACAGGCACCAAAATCACGGATGCCGCGATGAACGATCTCGCCAACATGGAGCGGCTCAATTTCCTCTACCTTTGCAATACGCAAATCACGGATGCGGGCCTCAAGGATTACCTGCAAACAGGCAACCCTTTGTTCATCGATCTGCGCGATGCCAAAATCAGCAATCACGGCCGCGCGGAGTTTCGCAAGCTCCGACCTGGTTGCCTGGTGTATCCGGAATGGTGACCAATTGCTCGCATATTATTCCACGTTGGTCCATGTACTCGATTCGTGGCAGCGGAAAATGCTGGCCTCATTTTCGCGGAGCGCTTGCCAGGCGTCATAATTGTGTTCGCTCAACTTATTTGCCCGCCCCTCATAGTGGCACCCAGAAAGGCATCGGGAAAATGCGAAACCACGCCCTATGAACGGATGACTGTAGTTAACAAAAATCCGTAATGCCCAACTCCCAGTTCATCGCATTCTCTCTGTACTACTATTCGAGGTAATTCTGCGTAGCCTGCGAAGAATTTAGCCACGGATTTAACACGGCGTGGACAAGCCGCAACAAATACAGAATCACGAAAGTACGAAAGAACGAAAACACGAAAGGAAGGCATAACCATTCACGACGAGTCACAAGCCCAAGCAATTCTCGATAAGGAAAGCAGGAAGGCAGAAAAAAAGGGCTGATTCAATTCTTGCTTTCCTGTCTTCCTTATCGTCCCTGCATTTTCCGGTGGTGCGGTGTACGGTTGGGCAAATCGCTTGGGTTAGGTTTCTCTTTCGTGTTTTCGTACTTTCGGGCTTTCGTGATTCGCATCCTGAATTTGCGCAAAGTGAAATCTGCGCGGCTCGCAAAGATTTTGGAGGTAGGTGACACGGATGAAACACGGATAAGGGGCAGAGTTGGAACGAAAAACGAGGAAACTTCACGATCATTTCCTATCCGTGTTCAATCCGTGTTTCATCCGTGGCTAATTCTCGGAATTACTGCCATTGTTCTCTTCCGTGTGCTTCCGTGGCTGAATTTTCTTCATCCAATGCTGTTGCGGCTCGCCGCGCTGTACCTCTGTGGTTAACGTTGGAGTGGAGATGAGCGAGGAGTGTAAAATATATCCACGTGGATTTCTCCAAGGCGTAGCGAGTCGTATATCTAACATGGCCTAATCGTGGTGCCCTTCTGCGAATTCGGCGAGCATGAGCGCGAATCCGGATGAAGTGTCATGCATTGAAACCGCTCTCAATCCTTTGACTTGGAGCACGTCCTATGGTGCGAGACATCTTATTCGCAGCGGTATTGCTCCAATTCCACGGCACGGCTCGCGCTGACGATTTCCATCCTACCGATCCCGGACTCAAGGTTGTCACACTCGATCGTGACAAATCGGAATCGTTCCTCTCGGTGCGCGTCGATACGCAAGGTCGGCTCTTCGTCGGCGGTCGAGAAGGACTATTCGTCTACGAACCCAACGCGGGCGGTTCCTACCAACCACGCAAGCTGCTCTATCGCTTTCCCGCGCATTCGTGGGTTTACGACATCGAAATCCGCGGCAACGATCTCTACGTCCTCACGCTCAGCGCCCTCTACCTGCTGCCCGACGCCGTCAGCAAGCGCGATGGATTGCAGCCGAAAAAGCTGCTCTGGGGCATGCCGAACGGGCATGTGCATCAATGCTTTCACTCGCTCGCATGGGGCCCCGAAGGCGACCTGTACATCTCCATGGGCGATCCGCTCTGGTACTACGGCGACTTCGCTCGGCCCGATCACTGGGGCTACTGGACATTCTTCACGCAACCCGAATGGACCAAGATTCCCTACCACGGCGTGGGCGGCGTCTTTCGCCTGAAGCCCAATGGCACGCAGTTTCAGATCGTCGCCCGCAACTTGCGCAATCCCTGCGGCATCGCCTTTGACCGCGACTGGAACCTGTTCGCCAACGACAACGATCACGAAGGCCTACCCGCGCTCTACGTTCCCGGTCGGCTCCTTCATGTGACGCCGCACTCGAACTTCCATTGGCCTCGTGGCTGGATGTTGCACAAAACGCCCGAACGAGCCGATCTACTTCAGACGATGTTCGACGGCATGGGCCGAGCGGTACCGGTTGGTCAAAGCTATTACGATGAAACCTTTCTACCCGAAAAATATCGACACAATCTGTTGATCGCTCGCTGGTGCACGCGAACTATCGCCCGCTATCCGCTGGAGCCGCGCGGCGCGAGCTTCAAGACGACCGAGCAGCCATTGCTCGTAGGAAAAGATCTCGTGCGACCCGTCGGCGTGGCAGTGGGACGCGGCGGCCGCATCTTCGCGACGCTGTCACGCATGGCCCACAACGAAGGCTCGCCGATCTATCCGAGCGACCTGGTGATGATCACGCGATCCGACGATGCCAAACCGTATAAGTTCGCGCCCTACGATGCGACAACGGCAACGATCGAGAAGCTCTGGAACGAACTTGGCGATCCATCCTGGCAACGGCGCTATCGCGCGCACATCGAGTTGACTCGGCGAGGCGGCGCCATTTTCAAGGATGCCAACAAACGGCTCGCGGGCATCAAGGCGAACGACCCGGCCCGGCCTTCGCTGATTTGGCTGGCAGCACAGAGCGGCGTCGGCAGCCTGCACCTGCTCCCACTGGCCGCCCACCCCGAGCCGCGCGTGCGTGCCCAGGCGATTCGCGCGTTGACAGAGTTCCCAGACCAGCTTCGCGGTGAGCCGATCTTCACGCCCGGCTTGCAAGATCCCGACCCGCACGTGCAGCACGCCGCCGTGCTCGCGCATTATTCGATGAAGGTGCAATGGGACGTCGCAGTCCGCCAGGTGATCGAGCGTGGCCCTGCCCGCAGCGACGACACCTACCTGCGCCAGGCCGCGACGTTGTTGCTTGCCGAGCGGGCGACGCTCAAGCAACTCGAATCGCTCTGCACCAGCCGCGATGTAGCGACGCGCATGGCCGGCGTGCTCGCCATCGGTTCCAAGCTGACGATTCCTGAGCCGCACACGCCGATCAGACCGCACCTGCCGCTCGCCGACTGGCGCGAGGAGTCTGCCTATCTCATTGACTATTCGGATGGCAAGCGTGACCTTCGCAAATCGGGGCGTCTGGGAACCTACACCTTTGCCGAGCATTGGAAAGCCGACATACACACCGTTGAACAGGAGCTAATGTTCAAGCGATTGCGCAGCATGTTGACCGATGACGACGAAAAAATCCGCCTGCAATCGGCGTTCTACCTTTCGCTCTTGAACGACCCTCGCTCGGAGCCGGAGGTTGTGAAGGTTCGATCCGCCAGCATCGAGCGAAAGCTGGCGCTGGCCCCGATTCAGGCGATCAACGAGGTCTGGGCGGTCGGCCCGTTCGCCGACGGCAAGGCGGCACTCGAAACCGTGCATCCGCCCGAGCAGAGCGCCATTGACCTCACGACGACTTATCCCACCAGCGACAAGAAAAAACTCGTATGGTCCTCGATCAAGCCAGGCAAGCGACATTTTCAGCTCGACCAGCTTTTCGGGCCTTGTGATCAATCGTCGTTTTATGCCACCGTACGGCTCGAAAGCTCGACGAAGCAACGCGTGCAACTGCTCGTCGGGTCCGACGACGGCGTCAAGGTTTGGCTGAACGGCAAGCCGGTGTTCACGAATCCCGTGTCGCGCGCCGCCTTACCGTTTCAAGATGTCGTGCCGCTCGACTTGGAACCGGGCAGCAACGACTTGCTCGTTCGCATCAACAACATCTCGGGCGAATGCGGCTTGTACCTGCACGTGAGGCATCTGCATCCCGTGGCCATACGGCTGCCCGAAAAGCTGACGACGGCAACACTCGCGGATCGCCTGAAGAATGCCGACAAGAACGCCGGCGTGACCAAAGAGTTTCTCGATGTCGATTGGATCGAAGCAGCGAAGGTGGGCGACGCCAAGCGAGGCCGACAGTTATTCGAGTCGCTCGCCTGCGCGAAATGTCACGCGATTACGCCGGACGCCAACGTCATCGGCGGGCCAAGTCTCGCCGACGCGCGGAAGAGGTTTACGATACCGTACCTTGTCGAGTCGATCCTGTTGCCGAGCAAGCAGACCTCGCCAGTGTTCAAGGCGACCTACTTGGAGCTGAAGACAGGCATGGTGCTGACCGGATTGGTCGTAAACGAGACGGCTGAGAAGCTGGAACTGCTGCTGCCTGACGCGAGCCGACGCACGATCGCGCGGCAAGAAATCGACACGCGCCGGTTGATCGAGCAATCGCCGATGCCCGCGGGCGTCGTCCGCCACCCCGACGAGTTACGCGATCTGCTGGCGTTTTTGCTGGGTGAGGATAAGAAGTGACGGCTACTTTGTGAATTGTCATGAAACCCAGACTATCATCACCCCTGCCCCCAAAATTACGAAATGCCAGCCTACCGATTTGACACAAAATACGCCACGAGAAACGGCGCGGCCCTACTGATCGCCACTCCGACGATGTTCGGGCCGAACGACCTCAGTCGAATCAACAAACCAATTCATGGGATGGCGAAGGCCGCCATCAAACATGTATCGAGCTGCGACATCAGATTGGGGGGCAATTTCAAGATGATCCGTTTGATGTCCGCCTGTGGGATGCAATGAATGCGTTCGCACCGCACAGCAGAGTCATGGAGTAGCCCTGTCGCCGTGCCATCGAGTGTCGCCGCTTCGATCAGGAGTTGGCTCCTTTCGTGCGCTTGGCTGAGATTGCTGGCAATTGCTGCAATGAGCGTTTCATTCAGGCGTAGATTGTAGTAATCAGCCTGAACGACTACCGCCGGTCGTGTTTTGCCGCCCGCCGATCCGACGAAATCCACATAGGCCAGGACGACATCGCCGCATTTGACATTCATTTCTTGACCTCATCATAGCGGTCGTAGTCATCCATCCTCGGGTCGTCCCAGCCATTCGCGGACCAGGAACGCGCTAGAAGGGTACGTAGTGCGTCGTCCGAAAGGTCAGCGTCTTCGTAGAGCAGGTTGCTGATTCGGTCGAACAATTCTCGGCGGATGAGGACGTATGGGGCGTCCAAATCAGCGTCCACGGCGATCGGCCTCTCGTCGCCCGCAATTGCAAGGCGCTGTTCCGGTGTAAGGTGGATCATGGTTCTATTGCCTCCGCTTTCATGCTCGCATTGGAGTCACAATTGAAAAACGTTCAATCACCCGCTTGGTTATCAAACTGATGCGACATACCGTTTCTCCAGCTCTCGCAACAAGGTTCCGCGCTTCTTCGTCGAACGCGCCGTTCGCATCACTTTGCGGCAATGGATCGCTTCTATCTGACTCGTTGGAGCGGTGGCGTTTC
>SIAQ01000094.1 GCA_009697105.1 Gemmataceae bacterium
TCCTGGACCTCAAAATTGCTCCGCGCAAAAAACGACCTCGCGTTGAGACCGTCCGGAGTGCGCGCCGGTCCCGTAGTGCGCTCCGCTGATATGTCGAGTGGCTCCGTCCTCACGATCGAAATTGGCTCTCTTTTTTCGATCGGTATCACCTACGTAAGCCAGACAGAACAGTCGGCCTTGAGCGCACTGCACGCGAACAGGCAAGCGACAAGCGTGGCGACGGGAATTTGGCCGCATTAAAACATCGTAGCCTCCGGCAGTCACTGATCGGTTCCGTCTCAATACAATTCCCTCACCGGCTGAGCCCCCGTGGCGGCAATGCGGATGGGACGACCTTCGGGTGTCGTGTTTTCCTTCAGGTAGTCAACCCCCATCGCTTGGCAGATCGTGGCCATGAAGTCGGCCGTGCTGACAGGGCGATCTTCCACCTCCATGCCGGAAGCGTTGGTCCGGCCCACGATCTGCCCGACGCGCAAGCCGCCGAGGACGGTCGTCCAAGCCTGAGCGTAATGTTCACGGCCGGCGCGGGCGCCGCCGTTGTTGATGCGCGGATCGCGGCCAAACTCGCCCATCCAAATGACCAGAGTCGAATCCAGTAGACCACGGGTTTGCAAATCAACGAGCAACGCGGACATGCCCTGGTCCACGACTTCCAGATTGGGACGCATTCGACTCCAGTTGTCGTTATGCGTGTCCCAATCCCCCATGCCGATGCCGATGTAGGGCACGCCAACTTCGACGAGCCGTCTGGCCAACAGGCAGGCGCGGCCGAATTGACTGGGTCCGTAGGAATTGCGAATTTGGACTGACTCCTGGCCAACATCGAATGCCTGCAGTTTGTCGGTGCGCATCAATCGCAGGGCGGCAGCATAGGTATCGCGGTGATCCGCCACGATTTGCGAGCCGTGTTGCTCTTGATGGAAACGCTGTTCGAGCCGATCCAGCAACATGGCTCGGCGCTCGGCTAACGGCTGATTGGCGTGCGCGCGAACGTTCTCCAGATTGCGTTCACGTTCGTTGTGAATCTGTGAGATGTGTACGAGGCCGTGGCGGGCGCTGAGGAAGCCGGCGTCGGCGTTGGAGCGACCGCCGAGCCAAAAGAAATTGGGCAGCTCGAAAGTCGGCTGGCCAACCTCGGCGGAGACGATCGACCCGATGTGCGGATGATAGGTGCTCGGAACCTGGCGATAGCCAGTTTGCATGAGGTAACTGCCGCGTGCATGGTCGGCCTCGCCGGTGGACATGCCGCGCACGACGGCGAGCTTGTCCATGTGCCGGGCCAGGCGCGGCAGATGCTCACAAATCTGGATGCCGGGCACGTTGCTTGCGATAGGCCGAAATTCGCCGGCGGAGTTGGTGCCGGGCTTCATGTCGAAAGTGTCGGTCTGGCTCGGCCCTCCGGCCATCCACAACAGAATACACGCACGCGCTCGCGCGGTTCGGGCTGGCTGCGAGGCATACGCCAACTCCTTGAGCCAGGATGCCGAAGCGCCGCCGACAACGCCGGCGGCAGCGAGCTTCATCATCTCGCGGCGTGACAGGTGGGATTCGGAGATTCGGGTTATGTTTGATCCTTTTCGTAGGTCAGGCTTTCCAGCCTGACGCATTTGACGATAATTGGCTCGCTACGTCAGGCTGGAAAGCCTGACCTACATACGTTGTCGTTTTAGTGATTCACCGCGAACTCGGTCGTGTTCAGCAGCACCCACCAGACCGTGCGATACGCCGTCATCTGGTCCGGCGTTTCCGTCAGAAACGTCGTGAAGTCTTTGCGCTCTTCCGCCGTCGGGTAACGCGCTAGCACTTCCAAAAAGAGCACATCGAGCGCGCGATCACGCGGCATCTTTTCTTTGAGCAGCTTGCGAATCAGAGGCACCTCGCCGCCATTCGCCAAACCGCTGTTGAGCAGACGCAGAGCCTGCGGCACGCCGTGGGTGTAAGCGGTTGGCGTGATGTCGTGGCGAATATCGCTCAGCGATTGCAGCCATTGATCGCGGCCCGGGTTGGTGACCGATTTCAGCAGATCTTTGTCGTAACGCACGCTTTCGAGCACCATGAAAAGGGAATCGAAAAGCTGCTCGCCGCTCAGTTGCCTCAGCAAAGCATGACTATAAAGTTCGTGGTCTTTCTTGTTGCCCGAAAGCGGCCGACTGGTTCGTTGATAGGTTTCGCTCAGGACGATACAGCGAATCAAGTGCTGCAGATCGTGCCCCGAAGCGATGAACTCTTTCGTCAACATTCGCATAAGCTCGGGATGCGTGGCCGGGTTGTCCTCGTGCATGTCGTTGACCGGATTGACCAGGCCGCGGCCG
Source organism: Gemmataceae bacterium (assembly GCA_009697105.1). Lineage (GTDB taxonomy): Bacteria > Planctomycetota > Planctomycetia > Gemmatales > Gemmataceae > SIAQ01. The sequence continues at coordinate 2,313 of SIAQ01000094.1, forward strand.
AAGAAATGGTGCCACGTCCGGTTGACCGCAGCCGCAGGGAATCGCTCGTTGTCAGGCGAGGTCAGCCAGGCAACGAAGGCGGGACGGAATGGCTTCTCCGGATCGAGATCAGGCACATCTCCCTTGAGGAAGCGAGCCTTGACGATTTTCGACTTACCCGGAATCTGGATCGAAGCATCGGCGCGAGGGATCGGCTTTTCGCTGCCTCACGCCATGACGTCCTTGGACTCCAGGACTCTTTTCTCGCCGAACTTTTTCGTGAATCCGACACGACCGAAGAAGGCAGCGGTTTCCCAAAACTCGGCCTGTTTTCATTTTGCAAACGGATGATCGTGGCACTGAGCGCAGCGCAGATTGGTCCCCATAAAGAGTTCCGACACCGTGCCGGCCACGCGGTCGGCATGAACGTAACCTTCCATCGTATTGGCGGGAGACATGTAGAAGCCGAGCGCAGGGGTTTGAGCGATCTCACCCTCCGCGAGCAACAGATCGCTCACGATGTCCGACCAGCGGCGGTTCTTGTTGAAGCCGTCGGCCAACCACAGGAAGAATGGCCGTTTGTACTCACGATTATTTTCAAAATTGAGCGGCACAATGCGGTTATGCCAGAGAATGCCGAAGTGTCGGCCGTATTCCGGATGCGCCAAGAGTTCGTCCACCAGCTTTGCGCGCCGCATCGGGTTCTTGCTGGCAAGGAAGTCTGCCGCCCGCTCGCCAAGAGGAATCCGGCCGATCAAGTCGAGATGGATACGGCGCATGAACTCCGCGTCATCAGCGCCCGGCGAACCCAAGATTGTCGCCTGCGTCAATTTTTTCTCGATAACGCGATCGATCTCGGCGGCGACTTCCCGAGGCGCTTTCATCTTGGTGTTCGCAGCCCCCGCGTGGGGGCGAATGCCGCGCAGCTCCAAGCGACAACGACGAAACTCCAGAAGGCGTTGTTGCCACGAAATCGCGCGGTTAGATAATGCATGCTCATCTCTGGATGATTGGCGGGGAGGGAACGGGTCATCGACCGTAAAAAGGCAGGAATCCTCACAACATCATTCTATTCTACTCGCCGTACCAAACAAGGCACGTTGGTGGCCGCCGACGCTGTCAGTACAATAACCACGTGCCTGGGGTTCCTTGTCTTCACACCGGTTCATAAGGCGCAATTCTAATGCCTCTCCGTTCGTTGATTATCGTTGCCTTCGCCTCGTTGTTCTTCCCGAGCGTTGATGCTTACGCTAGCGATTGGCTTGGCTGGCGCGGCCCGACCGGCATCGGCGTCACCGACGACAAGGGACTGCCGCTCACCTGGGACGGCAAAACCGGCGCCAACATCCTCTGGAAGGCCCCGCTCACTGGCACGACCGGCCATTCCAGTCCCATCGTCTGGGGCGACCGCGTCTTCGTCACCACCGCCGCCAAGCAGACGCGCGATGAGGAAGCCCGTAAGGATATCCCCAAGCATCATCTCGTCTGCTTCCAGGTCTCCGATGGCGAGCTCCTTTGGCGAACCCCGATTCACCAGGGCAAGGAAGTCGCTGGCTACGCGATCTACGCCAGCCCGACGCCTGTCACCGATGGCAAGGCAGTCTACGTCTGGTTCGGCTCCGCCGTCGTCGCGGCTGTGGACTTCAACGGCAAGCTGCTCTGGCGCCACGAACGTCCCGGACCGTTCAACCTCAACCCCGGCATTACCAGCAGTCCGATCCTTTATCGTGAAACGCTCATCCTGATTTCCGATCAGGGCCGCGACAACGGTTTCTTGCAAGGCCTCGACACGAAAACTGGCGCGGTGAAGTGGGAAAAGAAACGCAAGGGAGTCGGCGCCTGCAACGCGACGCCGGTGCTCGTGCAGGTCAAGGGAAAGCCGCAGATGATCGTCGCCGCCACGAACGCGCTGCAAGGCTTGGACCCCGAGTCGGGCGAGCCGATCTGGTGGTGCAAGGGTTGGGGCTTCGGCTCCTCGCCGGTCACCAGCGGCAACCTCATCTACGCCGACCGCGGCGGCAACGAGCCGGCCCAGGCGGTCGGCCTCGACGGCGCCGGCGACGTCACCAAGACCCACGTCAAATGGAAGAACGACAAGGTCCCCGGCGACTATTCCTCCCCGGTCATCAGCGGCAATTTCATTTACCGAGTGCAAGCCGAGGGAGTCATCCAGTGCTTCCGTCTCTCGACGGGCGAGAAGCTCTACACGGAACGCCTCGAAGGCCTCTCGAAACTGGCCAGCCCGATCGCCACCGCCGATGGCCGCGTCTACTTCGCCAGCACCGGCGTCAGCTATGTGATCGAAGCCGGCCCAACTCTGAAGGTACTGGCAACCAACCGCATCGGCCAGGGCAGCAGCGGCAACAACGGCGGCTCGCCCGCGGTCGCCAACGGGCGGATCTATGTGCGGAATTTCGAGTTTCTCTACTGCATCGGGGAGAAGAAAAGCGACAAATGAATCGGCGGGCCGTCCGAAATCCTTGAGACTCGCTTCTTAATCCAACGGGGACACGTCATGAAACATTCGATTGCAGCGATATCGCTCTTTGTTGTCGCTTCGCTGGCGTCGGGCCAAAGTCTGAAAGACCAGACACTGAATGTAAATCCGTCCCACATCTCGACGGCGAAGGCGATCAAGTACGATTACGACATCGTTTACGTGCGTGCGCCGCGCTACGGCAACGACAAGCAAATCGCCTGGTCTGAGGTGTTCGCGCCATTGCGAGCGGAGCCGGGTTCCGATTTGATGCTGCTGCATCCCGACGGTATCGAAGAAGTGCTGCTCGCCGCCGGCGACGACGCGATCACCGACCCCTTCGTTTCATTCGATGGCCAATCGGTCTATTTCGCCCGCTATCGCAACGTCAAGAAGGCCGGCGCCGCCAAGCCCGTCTCCGTCAGTGCCGATATTTTCAAGATGCACGTGAAGTCGCGCAAAGTCACGCAATTGACCAAGCAAGAATTCACGCCCAATACGGGCGTCGTCGGCAAAGGCAGGCGGCCCGAAGGCGTCTACAATCTCGGCCCCTGTCCGCTGCCCGGCGGAAAAATCATGTTCACCAGTAATCGCAATAGCTTTGATCCAACCAAAGGATACACGCCGACCGTGCTTCAACTCTTCGTCATGGACGACGACGGCAACAACGTCGAACTTGTCGGCCATCTCAACATCAACAGCGCATTGCACCCGACGATTCTCAAAGATGGCCGGGTGATGTTCACCAGCTACGAATCGCAAGGCTTACGCGATTTGCGGCTCTGGGCTTTGTGGAGCATTCATCCCGACGGCTCAAACTGGGAACCGCTCGTCAGCGCGTTCGGGCCCTCGGGAGACACGGCGTATCACTTCATGACTCAACTCTCCGACGAATCGATCGTCGTCGAGGAATATTACAATCTCAACAACCAGGGCTTCGGCACCTATTACAAGTTTCCAGCCAAGGTACCCGCGGACGAACCGCCCTTCGGACCCGCCTCCACGAAAGATACCCGCAATCTCGCCTACAATGGAACCAGCTACAATCGCATACCCTTCACGCCGCGCAAGATGGAATGGTTGACGCCGTTCTGCACCGCCTTTGACGCCCCGGCACGGCTCTCCGATCCGAAGAATCCCGATTCCATGCGTGTCGGCAAGGTGACCCATCCGTCAGCGGCACCGGACAATCATCTGCTAACGGTCTGGTCGCCAGGCCCGGTCAACAGCAACAATGGCCTCAAAAAGCCGGCCATCGACAGCGGTATTTATGTGATCCAATCAGGCCAACCCGTTTCCGAGCCAGGCAAGATGCTGCTCATTAAAAACGACCCCAAATACAACGAGCAATGGCCTCGCGCGTTGGTTCCGTACGAACGCATCCATGGCGTCAAGGAACCGGCGAATCTCAAGCCGATCGCCAACGACGGCAAACGCTCCCGCCACTTGCCGGAAGGCACGCCGTTTGGTTTGGTGGGCACGAGCAGCCTCTACAAACGCGAAAGCTATCCGCACGGCGTCATTCCCGCAGGCAAGGTCACCGCCGAATATCAAGGCGGAAACGATCCCTTCCGAGGCCTCGGCACGTTGGCCTATACGGGCATCGCGGGCAATTGGTTCGTTCAGGGTTCGGACACCTGTCGTTATGAGAATAGCGACATCCACGCCATCCGCATTCTCGTGACCGAGCCGACCACCAACCCTCGCTATACGGACAAAGGGAAACGCCTGTGGTGGAACGTCGGCCACGAGCGCCTACGCATTCTCGGTGAAATCCCCGTGCGTCATTTCGACAAGAAAACGCAACCGCTCGATCCCGACAACAATCCCGATACTAGCTTTCTCGTCAAAATCCCTGCTGACATAGCGTGGACATTCCAGACGCTGGACAAGAACGGCATGGTCCTCAACTCGGCACAGACCTGGCATCAGCTTCGTCCGGGCGAAGTTCGCACGAATTGTGGCGGCTGTCACGCGCATAGCCAGGCGCCGACGCCGTTCGAGAAGACCGCGGCGGCTCGGGCGGACTATCTTCCTTTCGATTTGACCAAAGCGACTCCGCTCCTCACAAGCAAGAAAAACGATGCATCGGGCAAGCAGTGGGATACCGAAGACACAAGCGGCCTGCGTTTTGAAAAAGGCGTCAAGAACATCGAATACTTCCGCGACATCAAGCCGATCTTCGACCGCAGCTGTGCCGCTTGCCATTCGCACAAGAGCGATAAGCCCGCTGCCGACCTGGTGCTCGACGATGACTCCCTGATGCAAGGGCCGCAAAGCCTGGGCGGATTGGTCGCGGGCCCCTCGTCGAAGGTGCCAGGAACCTATTTCCGTCTCGCTCTCGATCACGCCGGCAAGTTTGGCCGCAAGTCGCCGGTCGGCAGTTGGCCCCACCCGCAGGCTTCGCGCTATGTGCGTTCCTTTCAGGCGAGGCGAAGTCTGCTCATCTGGAAAATCTTCGGCGCCCGCCTCGACGGTTTCCGCAACGACGACTTCGCCCACGAGACAATCCCCGGCGATCCCGCGTCACTTATCTTTCAAGGCAAACCGTTCAGCCCGAAGATGGGCGGCAACAACAGACTCGTCAACCTCGCTTACCAAGGCGGTGTCATGCCCCCACCCGAAGCCGTCGCGGGAACCTACCAAAGCCCCGACGGCAAAAAGATCAAGGTCGCGCCGCTCAGCGACGACGACCGCATGAACCTCGTCCGCTGGATCGATCTCGGTTGTCCGATCGATCTCGATTTCGATCCGAAGGCACCCACAGCTCGCGGCAACGGCTGGGTGCAAGACGACAATCGCCCGACATTAACCCTGACGTACCCGCACGCAGGCGCCAACACCGACCTGACTCGCCTGTTCATCGGCATGCACGATTACGATAGCGGCCTGGACATGAAGACGTTTCGCGTCGTCGCCGATTTCGAGGTGGACGGCGTCCCCGCGGGGCAAGATTTGGCATCCAAGTTCACGTCGAAGTCGCCTGGTGTCTGGGAATGGAAGCTGTCTCGATCGGTTGAAAAACTGGCGCGCGGCAAGATTGAGGTGTCCGTCCAGGACAAGCAGGGAAACCTGAGCCGAATCGAGCGAACCTTCGCCGTGGTATCGACTGGGGCCCGCTGAGACGCGATGGTAAAGATTCGAACGCTGCCGGAAATTTTGGCCGCGCTGTAGTTGGACATCGCCACTTTTGAGATTGTATACTTTGAACGGCTAGATTTGTCCGATCCATTGAATGGTGGCACAGACATTCTTGTCTGTGTTTGCGGTTTACACAGACAAGAATGTCTGTGCCACCAATGCGACAAATCCAACCGCGTGAAGTATACCTTGAACGAGCGGTCCGCGCTCATCGCCACGGGCAACCAACGGTTACCATCAATTCACTGTGCTCAGAGTTGGAATCAACGTTCTCGGCAAGGCTACTTCTCGGTAAACGATAGGTATAAGACTTCCTTCTGATCCAGCGACAGTCCCAGAGAGACAATGTATTTCACCTTCACGTCGGCGAGTACGCACAGTTCCTTGCCCAGGCGCGTAATTTTGGCGTCCGCGGCGATTCGGAAATCCTCGGCCGGGCTGTCTCCCGATGCTTCGAGCGAAATTTTCCGCGTTGCCAAATCGATGGCTGCAACGTGGCGGCGCAAGACCATGGGCACTTCCAGGTTGATGGACGTCGTGCGCCTCGTGTCGCTGTCGTAACCGATGATCACCTTGGCGGGCGATTGAAGCTGGCTGACCGGGACGTTGCCTAGCGTGTTAAAGTTCTGAACGAGCCGAAGCTGCGTCCAGGAGTCGTAAGCGACTTCCACGATTTGGTAGCGATCGCTGGTGATCAGCGACAAGGTCTTCTTCACCGGATCATGGCGGACCAGGAAGCCGGTGACCGAAATGCGGTGACCGTAGGGATTCCCATGGTATTTCCCCTTGGTGATCCACATCTCCTGAACACCTGTGCGGTCGGGCGTGAGCAGGACTCTGACGCCGTGCGACCAGGGTTTCACTTCTCGCAAATCGACGGCCGATCCAGTCTTGCCGTCGAGCGAGACTCGCATTTGGGGAGTGATCTTGACGGGGCGAGGCATGTAGCTCAAATTCGCGATCAATTCGTTGCGGGCCACGTCCACATGGGTCACCACGCCCCAGTCGAAGTTCGATTCGACGCGAATGGCGATCACGTCTTCGTCATTGAAGGTGGTCAGGACCATGCGGTCGTGCTTTTTCAAGTCCGTCAGTTTGAGCCTCGCCCCGGATGAGTCGGTGATGGGAAGATCTTTCTTGACGAGGCTGAAAGACTGTGCCTGCCCCTTGGGTGGTTGCGAGACGGAGAGCGTGCCAAGCTCGGGATCAAGCGATTGCAACGTGCCAAAAACCTCCCTCTCCTAGGCGGCCGCGACGGTGACCAGGGACAGGACAAGCAACAGTGCGTGACAGCGTGACAGCATGGTGACAACTCTGGGATGCGTAGGCGGCACGGAATGTCCACGAGGGTGAGCTCGCTTCGGCTTATGGCGAATTCCAATAATTGAGCGTGTGCTCCTATTATAGTCGTGGCCCAGCCAACCGTCTTTTCACGGCTTTGATATACTGCTCGCGGCTGAGTTTGACTGATCCGAGCCTGAGCGCCAGCGAAGGGCAACGCTTGGCCCTTTGCTGGCGCTCAGGCTCGGACAATGCGACATTCCCAACCACGCATGGTATAGCTACTCCTCGAAGGCAGAAGTGACGGTTTGTTTTTCATGAGGATTTGGCCGAATCCACCAGAGGCCCGTCAGGTCTCAAGCCCGTAGAATCTGGCTGCGGTGCCGCCGAAAATCTGGCGCTGCTCATCAGCACGGATCGGGCCAAGCGCCGCAACGAGGGCCTCGTAGACCTGGTGGTAAGAGCCGGTCAGTTCGCAAACGGGCCAGTCGGAGCCAAACATGCACCGCTCCGGACCAAAGGCTTCCAGCGCAGCCTGGACATAGGGTTTGAGGTCCGCGACGGTCCAGTGCCGCCAGTTCGCCTCGGTGACCATGCCGGAGAGTTTGCAAACCACATTCGGAAAAGCGGCGGCCGCGCGAAGATGCGGCAGCCAGTCGTCAGTTTGCCTGTCCTTGATACGCGGCTTGGCCAGATGGTCGATCACCATCGGCAGCGCGGGCAAGTGCCGCGCCAGGGCGGGAACATGGCGCAGGTGTTTGACGTAGAAAAGCAGATCGAACGGCACCCCATGTTTTTCGAGGACCTTGAGGCCGCGCAGTACGTCCGGCCTGATGATAAAATCGTCGTCTGGCTCGTCCTGCGTGACGTGGCGGACGCCGACAAACTTCGGATGGCCCGTGAATTCAAGCAACTGGTCCTCGCACGCGGCGCTGGCCAGGTCCACCCAGCCGACCACACCTGCGATGAACGGATGTCGCTCGGCCAGGCCCAACACCCAGCGATTTTCGGCGAGGTCATGCTGCGTTTGCACGAAGATCGTGCGGCGGATCGGCGTCTGCTGAATCAACGGCTCCAGGTGTTCGGGCAAGAAGTCCCGCTTGATCGACGCGAGGGCGGGCGCGTCAAGCCAGCCGTAGTTGAAGGGCTGGCTAAGCTGCCAAAAGTGCTGGTGGGCATCAATCATCGCGATTCACCATTTGCCCCGCCATAAATGGCGGGCTATATACGAACACCGATCGACAGGAGCACGTTGGCGAAACGCTGTTGATCCCCGGTCTGTATCGTCAGTACATGATCGGGAGTTTCGACCGCTTTGTAAAAATCCCATTTGTCGATCGGCTCAAGTTTCAAATCAAGCCCCGCATCTCGCAGCACCGCGCGAAATTCGTCCCAGGCAGGCGGATCGCGATCCAGCGTGTAGGGATCGTCCTTGGTGTACATCATTGTGTTGACCTGGTCGATCGGCACCGCGGAGAGCACTGCCCGCAACGCCTGAGCGCAGGTGACGACGCCAGGCATCAGGTTGAGGCAAACCAGCTCCGCGTTGGGGCCACGCTTGGACGACGCGGGATAATTGCCATCCGCGATGAGGATTTTCGCATGATGCCCGGCTCGGCCAAGCACTTCGTTGATCTTCGGATGCAGGAGCATATGTTTCAGCATTGGCGGACTCACGATTGAAAATACTTGCGAAACGCCGCGATTGTTTGCGCGGCGGCGGCATCGGGATCGGGATACGGAAACGCCTCGGCGGAGCAGAAGCCGTTGTAGCCGATTTCGCGGAGGGCCACGACAATCGGATGAAAATCGAGATGACCCATTCCGGCCGGGCGACGGTTAGAATCGACGAAATGGACATGTCCGATGTGCCCCGCGCCGGCTCGGATCGCCGACGCGATGTTCGCTTCCTCGATATTCATGTGAAACAGGTCGGCCAAGAGCGCGACGTTCTTCGTGGACAGGCCCTTCAGCAATCGCACGCCCTGTTCGACCGTGTTTGCCATGTTGGTTTCGTAGCGGTTGATCGGTTCGAAGATGAGCGGCACGTTGTACTGATTCGCATGTTCGCCGAGTTCGTTGAGCGCATCGCTAAGGTAGCCGGTCGCGGTAGCGTGATCGACGCCGTCGCCGCTGCGTCCTTGCATGGAACCGATGATGGCGGGGGCGTTGAGCGCGCCGGCGAAGTCGATGATCGACCGAATGAAAGCACGGGCCTTGGTCCGCGCCGCTTGGTCGGGCAGGCACAGGTGCAAGCGTCCCTTGACCCAGCCAGCGCCGGTGCCGACCGCCGCAAGCGCGAGGCCGTGCCCATCGAGCAGCTTGGCGAGTTCCTTGCGGTCTACCGCGTCGGCGGCAGGCGGGAAGACTTCGACGGCATCGAAGCCGAGGTTTTTCGCCTTTTGGCAGGCGCCGGGCAAGTCGTCCCAGAACACGAATGGCCCGCCGCGCACTTCGGGGACGAGGCTGATGGTTACGCTCGATCGTATCATGCTGGAACTCCTACCGTTTGCGGACGCCTATTTCCGAGGCTGAAGCGTAAGCGAGGCTAACGGAATGCCTCGCTTACGCTTCAGCCTCGGATGAATGTACTTATTCGCCAATCGCCACGACCGCCTTGATGACGCCCGTCTCGGGCATGGTGTACGATGGGAACACGTCGATCATGTCCTCGAAGGCGGTGCGATGCGTGATCCACGGTGTCGTATCGATGCGTCCGTCCTCGATGAGCTTGATGATGCGGGCGAAATCCGCCGACAGGGCATTGCGCGAACAAAGCAGCGTCCCCTCTGGCTTATGGAAAATCGGGTGCCGAAAGCGAACCTCCTCGGTGGTGATGCCGAGGAAGACGAGCCGACCCGCGTGCGTAATGAGGCTGAAGGCACAGGCCATCGAGTTGCTGTTGCCGGTGGCGTCGATCACGACATCAGGGAGATGGCCGTCGGTCAATTCACGCAGGTTCTGTTCGACTTGATCCGAGAGCTTAATCGTGTGCATCACGCCCATGATCTTGCGGCAAAACTCAAGGCGTTGCTCGTTGACGTCGAGCATGATGACCTTCGCGCCGGTCAGTTTGGCGAACTCTAGCGTCGCCAGGCCGATCGGGCCCGCGCCGATGATCAAACACGATTCGTGCGATTGCAGGGCCGCGCGGTTGACAGCATGGCAGCCGATCGCCAGCGTCTCCACAAGGGCAAGCTGCTCAAAGGCGAGCTTGCGAGAAACGTGGAGCTTCCGCGCCGGCACGATGAAGAAAGGTCGCAGACCGCCGTCGCAGTGGACGCCGAGCGTTTGATGCTTTTCGCAACAATTGGTGTGACCGCGGATGCAGGCGTAGCACTTTTGGCAGTTGATGTAGGGTTCCACCGAGCAGCGATCGCCGGGCCGAACGTTGGCGACATCGGGGCCGACATCGAGCACTTCGACGCCGAGTTCATGACCCGGAATGCGCGGGTAGCTGAAGAACGGCATCTTGCCGAGGTAGCCGCTGAGGTCGGTGCCGCAGATGCCGACTTGATGGACGCGAACGAGGGCCTCGCCGAGCTTGGGCTTGTCCGGGGCGGGCACGTCGATTTGCTTCCACAGCTTGGGCGCTTCGAGTAATAGCGCTTTCATGGGGTCTCCTCTGAACGAGCCGGAAGCGTCAGCGACGTATTCCGTCGCTGACGCTTCCGGCTCGTTAATTATCGTGACGATCCGATCTCAAGTCTATCATTATTCTCAGGCTGGCCTTCGATGTAGAACCAGTTATGGATGGGCCGCAGGATATCCAGCACTTCATTCAGCAACTCTTGATCGAGCGGCAGGTCGGCCCACGCGGCCCATTTGCGGACGTTGTCCGGGTTCGCGGAACCGACGATGCAGGTCGCCAGGTCCGTGTTCGCCAGCGAGAACTGCAGCGCGAGCTGGGCGATGTCCACGCCGCGGGCGGTGCAGTGATCCGCCGCCTGCCGACAGATGCCGCGCACCTCGGCAGTCGCCTTGTGCCAGGGGGGCAGCGTCGAGTTGGTCAAGAGCCGCGCCGAGAACGGAGCCGCGTTCATGATGCCGACGCCCTTCGTTTTCAGAAACGGGACCATATCCGCCAACATCGTGTTTTGCAATGTGTAGTGATTGTACGAAAGGACGACGTCCAGCTCCGTGCGCTCGAGGATGTAGCGAAAGATATTCATCGGGTAGCCGCTGATGCCGACGAAGCGAACCTTCCCTTGCTGTTGGATCTTGCGAAGCGCCGGCAGCGTCTCGTCCACGATCTGCTTCATGTCTACAAATTCGATGTCGTGGCAAAGCACAATGTCGAGATGGTTGACCCTCATTCGATGCAGGCTGACGTCGATGCTCTCGACAACCCGCCGGGCGGAGAAATCGAAGTGGCCGGCGTCATATCGGCCCAGCTTCGTTCCCAGCAGATAGCTGTCGCGTGGCACCCCCCGCAGGGCGACGCCGAGCAGGCATTCGCTCAAGCCCCGGCCATAAAACGGCGAGGTGTCGATGAAGTTCATGCCGAGGTCGAGCGCCGTGTGAACCGCACGCAGCGCCTCGCCAATATCGACCTGGCGAAACTCCTGCCCCAACGATGAGGCGCCGAAGCTCAGCCAGGGCAGTCGCAAGCCAGTCTGGCCCAGAGAACGGAATTGCATAAGCGGGCGCTCCCCAAAATTCTATCAACGAATGCCCTGAAACTTGTTTTCCTTTGGCACCACCACCTTCTTCTCCGACACTGTGAAACGCTGTCCCTTTATCCTATGCTGCGTAATTTGCCCGCAAAGAGTGTTTACGCAGTTCCCTTTCAATATGAGCGATGGGATTCTTAGATAGGCATCATCCAGCGAGCGTCGGTCTGATCGACCGAGGTAGGTTCGATGCTTCGGTCGAGTGGACCGAAACGCACGAAATCCGGCTTGGCTCCGTTGCAAACCTCGGGCAACGTGCGCGCCGCGGTGCAACGAAATCACGGCATGGCGTCGAGGGCGGACAAAAGGCCTGTTCTGTCGCCTAAGGTTTGTTGCGGGACACCCATGCGGTTCAAGAGTGAGAGCCACAGGTTCGTCGACGGGCCTTGGAAAAGTCGAAGAGGTCGCTGTTTGACCAGCGCGTCTTTCGACATCGCGTACCGCCGTCAAGTATTCGTCGATCCGAGCCGACGAGTTGAGACTGAAGCTCGGTCGCTTCCGTGCGGACGAACATGACTAGCGTGTCAATGTGGCTTATGCCGCCGTCGAGGTAGACAGCGATACATGCCTTGGCTCTGGCACTTCGGCCAGCGAACGCACCTCTCGGCTGGGAAGCAGCTTGGGCTCGAAGCAGGCCCGGCCGAGGATTCCTCGTGGTGCGAAAAGGCAGAGTTGACAGGTTCGTGAGGCCAGGCTTTTTAGCCAGGCCGGAATGCGCTGGTAAAACGCCGCCAGCGAGGCAGAGAGCACCGTCGTCGTATCGCCTTGCACGAGCGCGAGGCTCGGCTTCACGCGCACCAGCATATTGCTCGATCGCCTCCAACGCGCGCGGCGTCAGTCGGCCGAGCGTCTGGTTCGGCTCCATCAAATTCAAGTCCGCGTCAGGCACGATGCCAAATACTTCGAGCACCTGATCGAGCATCTGCCGATGCTGGCCGGTGACGCAAACATGACAGCGCAGATCGGGCTGTTGCTTCAGCGCGAGCACGATCGGGGCCATCTTGATCGCTTCGGGCCGGGTGCCGAAAATGACGGATATGGTGGGGGTGGCCATTTGGTGGTGTCCAAGGCAAGCCCAGGGGTGAGGTACTCCGAACCCCTGGGCTCCAGCGTTATCCCAGGGGTTCGGAGTACCTCACCCCTGGGCTTATATCAAACTACTGACTAATTTCATCCCACCGCTGGCGAAACGATTTCGCCGCCGGCGAGGGGAAGTCGCGTTGCTCGGTCCATTTCGCACCGGGGCCGGGCATCGAGTTGATCCAGCCGTTGGTCGCGCGTCGCCGGAGGAGGAATCGTGCTCCCCATTGGGCCAAGCGATACAGCCACGGTTGCTGCAAGGCCATGGCCCAGAGTCCGTAGGCCCAGCGTTCCCAGCGGTTCTTTTTGTAGTGGTGTTGCAACTCGCGCAAGCCGATGAGCATGTGCGGAATGTTGATCTTCACCGGACAGGCCGCCTGGCACGCACCGCACAACGACGACACGTGAGGCAGATGCGGATTTTCGCTGACGCTGTCGTAGAGCGGCGTCAGGATGCTGCCGATCGGCCCGGAATAGACGCCGCCGTAGGCATGCCCGCCGATGCGGCGATAGACGGGGCAGGCGTTCAGGCAGGCGCCGCAGCGAATGCACTGCAGACTTTCGCGGAACGGCGTCGCCAGCACGCGCGATCGGCCATTGTCGAGCAGCACGAGGTGGAACTCGTCCGGCCCGTCGAGTTCGCCTGGCTTGCGCGGACCCGTGATGATCGTCGAGTAAACGGACAGCGTCTGCCCCGTCGCCGCCCGCGCGAGCAGTTTGAGAAAGGTCGGCAAGTCCTCGAAGCGCGGTATCACCTTCTCGATGCCCATGATCGCGACATGGATGCGCGGGCAGGTCGTCGTCAGTCGGCCGTTGCCTTCGTTGGTGACCAACACAATCGTGCCGGTCTCGGCAACGGCGAAGTTTGCACCAGTGATGCCCATGTCGGCCTTGCGAAACTTCTCGCGCAGCACCTCGCGGCCCTTCATCGCTAGCGACTTCGGATCGTCCGCCATTAGCTCGCCGAGATGTTCGGACATCACCCGGGCTATGCTTTCGCGCGTGTGATGCACCGCCGGCGCGACGAGATGGGATGGCCGTTCGTTGGCGAGTTGGATGATGTACTCGCCGAAATCGGTCTCGGCGACTTCGACGCCGGCCTGTTCGAGAGCGGGATTGAGATGGATTTCCTCGGACGTCATCGACTTCGATTTGACGGCGAGCTTGCACTTGCCTGCCTTGGCGATCTCGACGACGATTCGCCGCGCTTCGTCGGCATCAGACGCCCAGTGGACCTTGCCGCCGAGCTTTTGGACCGATGCTTCGAGCTGTTCGAGATAGGTGTCAAGATGGGCGAGCGTGTGTTCCTTGATGCGCTTGGCGTGATCGCGCAGATCGCTTGAGTCGGCCAGTGCCGCATACCCACGCCGATTGCCCGCGAGGAGCGTGTCGGTGAGCCGAGTCAACGCGGTCTGCAACACCGGGTTGGCGAGTGCCTGCGCGGAAGCGCCGGGGAAGTCGTGATGTTCGTGCTGTGCGTAGTTGGTCATCGTGATATTATAGAAGCCCAAGCCCAGTGGGTGAGGTACTCCGAACCCCTGGGATCGCGGCGAGATCATCCCAGGGGTTCGGAGTACCTCACCCCTGGGCTTGCCTGTCCATCAGGATCTTTGCTCGCCGATCGGCAAATACCGCGGCCCATGTTTCGCCGCCAACTCGCGGCAACGCTTCGCAAACGCCTCGACGCCGATATCCGCGGCATAACCGAGCGGACCACCTCGATGGGTGGCCCAGCCTGTCAAGCTGATGGCACAGTCCAGATCGTCGGCGTCATCCACAATCCGCTCGGCGAGACAGCGTTGCGCTTCGAGTACCGTCAGCGTGACGAGCCGATCCCGAATCAAGGCGTACAACTCATCGCGCGAAAGCACCGGTATCGGCAACGCTGGCTCGCCCTGGCTTTGCGTCTGCCACAGTCGCTGGCACTCCAAATTGGGTCGCAGTCGCAAACCGCCGCGGCGGAAGAAACCTTGCTCGGCGAATTCGCCCCTCCAGCCTCGCATGGCCATGAGCGTAAACCCCGTTTCAAATCGAATCCGCTCGCCGAAGACCGGCTGAAGATCCCGGATCGCGTTCGCAATCCGATCCAGTCCGTAGCGATCCATCCACTCGCACGGCCCCTTCTTCATGCCGAAACAAATCATCGCAGCGTCGATGTCCGCAATACGCACGCCTTCGCGAATCAGCACGCCGACCTCGTTGAAGCACGGCAGCCAAACGCGCAGCGTCAACCCGCCGACGCGATCAGCGACGTTGAGGCACGAGAAACCGATCGAAGTCGCAAAGTCGCGGACTCGCTGAGCGCTATCGCTGACCGTCACCGTCGCCGGCACGATTTCCACCAGCGTGCCGATATCCCACGGCTCATGAGCACGCACGCCAACGATCCGTGCCGGTTGGCCCACGGCCTTGGCGGCTGCGGCGACCTCGCAGGTCGGATGCATCGGCGCAATGACCGCTCGCGCAGGGAGATGTTTGATCGCTTGCTGATAGATGGCGATACGTTCCGCTTCCTCGCCCTCGGTCGTATCGAAGAGAATATCGACGTCGCCGAAATGTTTCCAGGCGACCGTCGCCTTGATCCGATTCATCATTTTTTTGGAATCAGCCATTGTCATCGTTTGAGCCTGCACCGTCTGCGAGAAATATTCGGCAATGCGCATCACCACGGCTCCAAGCCCTGCTTCGTCCCGAGCCTGCAAAGCGATCTCGTAGTCCAACACCACACATTTCATCACGATGATAATCGCCGTATCACCCGTACCGAGGATGCCGACCTTGCGTGCTTTCTTCGCACCTGCCTTCAGCGGCACGCGCTCGCGCAGGCGTTCGCGGCGATTGAGCAAGCGCAGCAGATGCCGCATCATCGGCGAGGCAACGACCTTGGCCAACGCGCTGCGTTCACCCGCCTCGCAGGCCTCGATCGGTTGAAGCGCGTATGTCTCGCGCAGGCGCTCGATCAGCAGCGGAAAGTTCGGCGTCGCATCGGGTATCCGCGTGCGCAACATGCGCTCGTAGCCGCGCATCATGAACCATCGGCCTGGGCGCGTGTTCTCCAGCCAGCGTTGCCGCCATGTCTGGGTGGGAAATGTCGTCAGATCGCGTTTCCGGGGTGATTCGAGAAAGCTCGGCGGCTCGCTATTGAAGTCATCCATGATCTCATCTACCAGGTCTGCAACCCACGCATCCTCGGCCGTAAAGCGATCGCCATACATCCAGGCCGAAAGCGACGCCGCCAGCCCGATACGTCGCGGCAGGCGAAACGTGCCGCCCCAGCATGGCAGCATGCCCCAGTTCTGCGCGGGGAAGCCGAACTCGACCGCGTCCTGATCCAGTGCCACGCGATAATCGCACGCCAGGGCCAGCTCCAATCCCTCGTCATGGCACGTCCCACCGATGACGGCGACGCTGATCAGCGCCGACTCGGCAAGCTTTCGGCACACCTGCTGGCCACGTTCGCACCAGCGCTGAAATTGCTCCGGCGTCCAGTCCTTGCAACGCGCAAAAGACGACCCCGTACAAAACACGCCACGCTTGCCGGATTGAAGGATGAGCAGACGGTAGCCGTCATTGGCCAGCGCATCGAGAGCGCGTTCGATGTCGTCGAGCATCGCCAGATCGAGCGCGTTGTCGGCACTCGCCGGATGATCGAGCACCAGCCCGACGACGCCATCGTCGAGCCGAACGGTTCGAACGTATTTTCCCTGAAATAGAGCCATGAGTGCAATATATAATGCGCAGGCCTGTTTTCCGCTTGCGGCTTAGCGCTCAGGTGGTGCCATACCGTACAAGCACGCACGAACGCGGATTCCCTCACGGATTCAAAGCGTGTACAATAAAACCGGAGTAGTTTTTTTCAGGAGATGCCAATGAGCAAACTAACACTGGATTCAACATTTCGAACGAAGCTAGCCGGCGTGGACGAACCGCTTGAGTTCTGTGACCAAATGGGACATACCGTCGGACATTTCTTGCCAGGCGAGCTGTATCAAGAAATGATCTACAAACTTGCTGAATCAAAGTGCCCGTTTCCGCTGGAGCAACTGAAAAAAAAGCGCACCGAAACCAGCGGCGATACCTTGGCGAAGGTCTGGCAGCGGGTGGGCCAAAAATGAAGTTCACCGTCGCATGGCTTCCGAGTGCTAGCGACTACCTCGCGGAACTCTGGACCACGGACGACAAGCGTTTTGCCGCTGCACATTAAAGCGGAACAGAACTTTTTACTCGGCGAGTTGTACTTGGAACTATCTTGAATGCAGGTATTATCATTGTGCGAAAGATCAGTTTTCTACTTCTCGCGGTAAGCTTGATTTCGTGTGAGCAACGAACCGTGGAAAAATCCATCACCAGCCGTAGGCTTAGCGAATGGAAACATCCTAATCTTGTAAGTGTCGATCTTCATGAAATTGCATTTGAAAAGGCATTCGATGAGATCAGTGAAAAGAGCGGCGTACGGGTACTCGGTCGTTCAGATCGTGAACGCGTTTCGTTGAAGTGCGAGAAGGTGCCATTTTGGGAAGCGATTTCAAGACTCTCAATGAGTGCTCAAGTTCCCTTCATTGTGAATAGAAAAGGTGAAGTAGAATTCGGAGGTGTGTTGAATTTGGAGCGACCGCTCTGCGAAAAATGGCAATTGATTGGTCCATTTCTTGTCAGCGGAACTAACGAATTAGAGGACGGCAAGCGTTATGTTGGCGTACGTTTCACATGTCTTCCCAACGAAGGCACCATTAGTCGGCAAGGTTTTTACAATGTTGTGGTGACTTCAGAAAATAGCGAGAAGCATCAATTGCCACGAAAAGATTCAACTCCAAATGCTGCGTCACCGAGTTGGATAGTCCCTATGAAGTTCCGTGACAAATCATTTGAAATCAGTGGCGAGGTGTTTTGTGAAATATTTTCTGGCTTGAAGAGTTTTGACGTCAATTTAGTGAAAGCAAAAACTGATTTCCCTGATTTTTTCAAGATGTCAATTGTAACCCACGAAAAAAAACATGAGCCATCTGAGTCGTTCGTGGAGTTTTCTGTAAATTGGGAATCTGGCTTGACGGCCGAAGGTAAAAAGGAACTTGACGTAATCGTCGATGAGATAAAGCAAGCTGTCGATGAGATAAAGCAAGCTAAAGGCCCAGATCGCTATGAGGTTGTAGATGTCAAATTGTGGCGGTGGCTTGAGTCGAATTCAGATAAATATCGGCTCCTACACGTGATGAAGGTTGAATTATTCGACGATCAAGGCAAGGAAATTGCAATCACTGAACAATATGAGGATACCTTTGATATTTTTCGGCCTACAAAGGTAAAAGTTGTCTACAATAAAGGACGCGCGCCGGCCAATTTACGGATTTCTGTTTGCGAGCGCATTCCCGTGATAGCATGTTTTTCGCTACCTGTTTCGAAGCTATAAATCTCGTTTGTGTCGGCGTGAAGTTACTGGCTTGATAGTTAGCGCTCAGGCGGGATCATCCGAGCGCTAAGCCGCAAGCGGAAGAATGCGCTCACTTCTTCTTCCGCAGCGAATCGCCCAGATCCGCGCGCATCCGATCCGCCAGCATTTCAAGCCGTCGCACGACATCGGGGTTGCCTGCGGCGACGTCGGTCTTTTCGCTCAGGTCATTGGCCAGATTGAAAAGCTCCAGGCCTGCTTTGACGTTCTTGTACAGCCCCGGCTGACCGTCGCTGCCGGGCTTGTTGCCTTCCATCGAGCGATAGGTGCGCGGGAAGTAGAACTTCCAATCGCCGGAGCGCACGCCGTGCAGTTCGCTGCCCCAGTAGAAGAAATAGGCGTCGTGCGGACTTTTGGCGTTGGGTTCGCTTCTTAGCAGCGGCATGATGTCCTTGCCGTCGATCTTGCCCGCGGGCAGTTTCGCGCCGGTCAGGCGGGCGAGCGTCGACAGGATGTCGATCGTCATCGCCGGTTCGTGCTGCGTCCTTTCGGCGGGGATGCGTCCCGGCCAACGGGCTATGAACGGCACGCGGACGCCGCCTTCCCACGCCGTGCCTTTGCCTTCGCGCAACAGTCCCGCGATACCGGAATGGTTGCCATAGCTCAGCCAGGGGCCGTTATCGGAGGTGAAGATGACGAGCGTGTCGTCGTCGATGCCCGCGAGCTTCAACACGTTGAGAATCTCGCCGACCGACCAGTCGATCTCTTCGATGACATCGCCATACAGCCCCGCCGCCGACTTGCCCTTGTGCCGATCCGAAACAAACAACGGCACGTGAGGCATGTTGTGGGCGACGTACAGAAAGAACGGGCGGTCCTTGTTCTTTTGAATAAACTGCACGGCTCGCTGCGTGTACTCGGTCGTCAGCCTCGTTTGATCGGGATTCAGCTCGATCGTCTTCTCGCCGGCGATCAACGGCAAGTCGGGGAATTTCGCCGTCGGGTGTTTGGGCCACATGTCGTTGGAGTATGGCAGGCCGTAGTATTCATCGAACCCGCGTTGGGTGGGCAGGTATTCGCGGAGATGGCCGAGATGCCATTTGCCGACCATGCCGGTCGCATAGCCGAGGGTTTTGAGCATCTCGGCTATGGTCATATGTTCGCGAGCCAGGCCGTTCTTGTTCGCGGGACCGAGAGCGCCGAGAATGCCCGCGCGATTGGAATATTTGCCCGTCATCAGCGCTGCCCGCGACGCCGAGCAAACCGCCTGCGACACGTAAAAGCTGGTGAACCGCACGCCCTGTTTGGCCATGCGATCGAGGTTCGGCGTCTTGATCTTCTTGTTGCCAAAGCAACCGAGATCGCCATAGCCCATGTCGTCGGCATAGATGACGATGACGTTCGGCGCCCGCTTCGGCGCTTTCTCCTGGGCCAGAATTGGCGTGGCAAATGCGACCAGGCTGAGGATCGCGGCGACGATGGAACGTATTGGCATGGCAGTTCTCTTTTCACATCAGTTGGTATAACACGAAAAACTCACCACAGTGAACCCAGCGTGGCCAAGCCGCAACAAATACAGAATCACGAAAGAACGAAAGTACGA
Source organism: Gemmataceae bacterium (assembly GCA_009697105.1). GTDB lineage: Bacteria > Planctomycetota > Planctomycetia > Gemmatales > Gemmataceae > SIAQ01. The sequence goes on from SIAQ01000094.1 coordinate 21,932, forward strand.
AATCACGAAAAATACTTTCTTGAGTTCCTCTTTCGCGTTTTCGTACTTTCGTTCTTTCGTGATTCGCATTCTGAATTTTCCCAAAGTTGAATCTGCGCGGCTTGCAAAGATTTTGGAGGTAGGTGACACAGAGACTACAGAGAAAAACAGTTTCAGTAGTTCCAAAAAAACTTAGCCACGGACGGAACACAGATGAAACACGGATAGAGACCAGAGCAGGCTCACTCTCTTTCCCAGCATTTCGCTGTGTTCTCTGTGCCTCCAGTGGTGAGAATCTCGGGTTAACTATGCAACCGCACGAGGTCCTCGCCTTGCGCAATAATTGCCGATTCCGCGATCGCCAGTTCGGCCAGGCGGGCTTTCACTTTGTCCTCGTGCGCGAACTCGGTCGCCAGGCGGACGTAGGTGCTGTGATGCCTCGCCTCCGACTCGAACAGGTCGCCGAAGAATTTCGCCAGCTCGGCATCGGGCAGATGATCGCGCAATAGGCCGAAACGTTCGCACGACCTCGCCTCGATCAGCGCGGCCACCAACAAGCGATCGACCGCACGGGTGGGTTCCTGCTTGTCGATCATCGCGTGCAGGCGTGCTCCATATTGGCTGGGCGGCAGCTTGCGAAAGCGGATGCCGCGGCGATCCAGCAAATCGAGCACCAGGCGGAAATGGCTCAGTTCCTCCTGCACGATGTCGCCCATCGCCCGCACGAGATCGGTGTGATCGACATAGGCAAACATCAAGTTCATTGCCACGCCGGCTGCTTTCTTCTCGCAGTGCGCGTGGTCAATCAGCAACTCGTCGATGTTGGCCGACACGCGCGTCAACCAACGCTCCGGACTGGGTGCATGTAGGTTCAGCATATCGGCATTATATGACGCGTTTCCCGTGCGCGGCTTGGCCCGAATTATTCGCCGCAAAGAACGCCGAGGAAAGGCAACCGTGTGTGGGAAAACAACTTGGATAAAGAAAATCATCTTGGTTTACAAAAACACACGGTTCTCGTGGCCGCTGTCGTTTTCGTTTTTTCTCTCTCTGCGTTCTCTGCGGTGAATGATTCGGGCTAAGGAAAACTCAAACATTAACTTCGCGAATCGGGAAGTTATTTTTTGGTTTTCCTAGGTCGTGTGGACAACGATTGGGCAACGGACGCAAACTTGTTTACCGCAAGAGCACCATGATGGACGCCACCATGATGAATCCCATGAAGTTGCGTGCGGTCTTTTCGTATCGCGTTGCGACGCGCCGATACTGCTTCAGCTTGAA
>SIAQ01000095.1 GCA_009697105.1 Gemmataceae bacterium
GCCTCGACCGCATAGGTCGGAAGCGAAAACCGGCAGCCTTCGACCAAAAACCGCCCAATCTCGCCGGGAGCACCGCATCGCCGTCGCTCTCCTGGGGGACAGTGTTTTTACTTACTTGAGCAAAACGGAATCCTGGAAACTACTGATTAGAAGCACGGGATTAATGCTTCCTGGTTCGCGGAATTGAGTAAGAGGAAGTATAACGAATTCAATACTGAAATGCCTTAGAAAAAAAACCACATGTGCAATTCCCTTTCATCTCGCCTTGCACGGCAATGGTCAAACCACTAAACTGCCATTTTCGGCGTTGCGTGGGCGGCGCTGTGCTTGAACAGGATGCATGAGGCGCTGGAATGAACTACGATCCGACAAATCCTCTCATCGTACAGGGCGACCGGACCGTCCTTGTCGAAGTCGATAATCCGAAGTATGCCGAGGCACGCGACGCACTTGCGCCGTTTGCGGAGCTGGAGAAAAGCCCTGAACATATACACACGTATCGGCTCAGCGACCTGTCGCTGTGGAATGCCGCCGCCGCCGGGCTGTCCGCCGACGATATGATCGTCGTATTGCAAAAGTACAGCAAATTTCCGCTGCCGATGAATCTTTTGACCGAGATCGCCGAACGCGTTGAGCGCTATGGCCGAGTCAAGCTGCTCAAGCATGCGGATAAGCTCCGACTGGTTTGTGCCGACAGACCGCTCTTGGAGGAATTGGCCCGCCAGCCGAAGTTGCGCGACTACCTCGGCGAACGGCTTGACGCGACCAGCTTTGTCATCGAACCCGGCTTTCGTGGCGTGCTCAAACAAGCACTGATCACGATCGGCTATCCCGCCGAAGACCTCGCTGGCTATTCCGAAGGCGCCGGCCTGGCCATGACGCTGCGCGAGATCACGCGCACTGGCCTGCCCTTTAATGTGCGCGACTACCAACGCGAGGCGGCGGAAATCTTCTACGCCGGCGGCGATGTCCGCGGCGGCAGCGGCGTCATCGTCCTTCCCTGCGGCGCGGGCAAAACCGTCGTCGGGATCACCGCCATGACCATGATGCAAAAATCAACCCTCGTCCTCACTACCAGCATCACCGCCGTCAAACAGTGGATTCGCGAAATCATTGACAAAACCGATCTCGCTGAATCCGACGTCGTCGAATATTCCGGCGAATGCAAAAACATCGGCCCCGTGACGGTTGCCACGTATCAGATCATTACCCATCGGTCTGACAAGAAGGAAGATTTCCCCCATTTCAAAATCTTCAACGAGCGCGACTGGGGCCTGATCATTTATGACGAAGTCCACCTGCTGCCAGCGCCGGTCTTTCGCGTTACCGCCCATATTCAGGCGCGCCGGCGCCTCGGCCTGACCGCGACGCTCATCCGCGAAGATGGCCGCGAGGGCGATGTCTTTACCTTGATCGGTCCGAAGAAATACGACGTGCCGTGGCGCGAACTCGAAACCAAGGGCTGGATCGCCGAGGCCAACTGCAACGAGGTCCGCGTCGCATTGCCGGACGACCTACGCATGGAATATGCCGTCTCCGAATGGCGCAACAAATACCGCATCGCCAGCGAGAACCCCGCGAAGGAAGACGTCGTCGAACGGCTCATGCATCAGCACGCCGACAAGAATGTGCTCATCATCGGCCAATATCTCAGCCAACTGCATTCGCTGCACAAACGCTTCGACATCCCACTGATCACCGGCGCCACCGATAACATGGAACGCGAAGAACTCTACGGCAAGTTCCGCCGCGGCGAGATCAAACGGCTCATCCTCTCCAAAGTCGGCAACTTCGCCATCGACCTGCCCGACGCCCAGGTGCTGATTCAGGTTTCGGGCACGTTCGGCTCGCGTCAGGAAGAAGCACAGCGTCTGGGCCGAATCCTGAGGCCGAAAGCAAACGGCGAGACGGCCCATTTCTTCTCGCTGGTGACGCGCGACACGCGCGAGCTTGACTTCGCCCACCATCGCCAAATGTTCCTCACCGAACAGGGCTACAGCTACAGCATCCTGGATGGCGCTGATGTCTTGGCCGAGGCGGTGACGCTATGATCGAGAAAGCGCAAACGCGCATCCCGGTGAAGCTGCATCGCAATGTCGTCCTGATTCAGACCGAGGACGCTCTGCTCGCGCAGGAATTGCTAGCGCATCGCAAGCTCGCCCAGGAGATCGTCGGTCGGCTGGCGGACAACGTGCTGCTCGTGCGAGCCGGCCGGGTGGATGCCGTCGTGCAAGAGCTTCAAAAAATGGGCCATACGCCGCAGGTGATGTGAGTGATTCAAGCCCAGACCTGGCTGAATTCGCCGCTTGCGGCTTAGCGCTCGCGCGGTGCCTAGCGAACACTAAGCCGCAAGCGGCAAAACGAAATTGGGTTGGAAAATAATTCATGTCGTCGGAAGTGGCCATGGTCTGGGATACTCATACACGGCATACCCTCAATCGCTACGATGAAGCGTTGTTGCGGCAAGTCGCGCACAATCTTTGCAAGCCGCGAAATCAGTGGCCCGTACACGAACTGATCGACCGCATGTGCGCCGGGTTGACCAACGCCGCCATGGTCGATCGACGATTGAAAGAGCTGCCTGTCGCCTGTCGACAGATAATGGCGATCATCCACCAAAGTCGGCAGGCGCGTTGGTCGATCAGTGTACTGGTCGAAACCCTGGCGATGCTCGGGCACGACGACGGGTTGGCGCCGGTGACGGCGTTGTTGCAGTCGGGCCTGTTGCTGCCCGAGCTTGCGCCGCTCGGCACCGATCCGGACGAGCGATCGGCAGCTCGATCGCGGGTGAAGAATATCGAAAGTTGGCTAACACGTTCGGACCCCATCCCCGTGGTATTAGCGCCGCCCACCATCGCCAAGCGAGCACATGGCGAGCCGCTGCCGATCGAGTTTGCGACTGAGGCCAACGACAATCCGCGCATCTTTGAGGCGGATGGCCTGGAATGGCCGATGCGGCTCGCGGTGTTGTGGCAGCAGACACTCGCGGCACCGCTACGCAAGACGCAGCAGGGCGGGTTCTTCAAGCGCGATCACGAACGGCTCCGCGGCGATCCGCTGCTCTGTGCCGCTCCGACGGAAGCGCTCGCCGAAGTGCCCGACCCCGGCTTCTTCACCGCCGCACTGGCCGAAGCGACAGGCTTGCTCCGTGCCGAGGGCGCCGAACTACATCCGGGCGACCTGCCTGGCAGCTGGCAGTCATCGCCTCTACCAACACTGCTCGTAGGGTTATGGAATGCGCTTGCGCGCGTCAGCCAGTGGAGCCCTGTCGCGGGTGCGGATTTGCCTGAGGCGGGTGCGGCCAATCCATACGCTTCCGCCTATCTCATGGCGGGCGTTCTGATTGCGCAGGTTCGCGACGATGCCTGGGTATCGCCGAACACGATTGAGGAATGGATCGTCACTCGCCATCCGTTTTGGCGCGGACGCAAGCCGGCGTCGATCGGCATCGCCACGTTTTTGTTGGGCGTCGCTCATACGATGCGTTTGTTGCAGGCGACGAAAAATGCGGAAGGCGCCTGGCTTGTCCGCCCGTCGCCGTTGGGCCGATGGCTGCTCGGCGGCGCAGATCAGCAGCCTGTCGTGGCGACGTTCAAGCAGACGCTCCTGGTGCAGCCAAATCTGGAAATCCTCGCTTATCGGCAAGGGTTGACGCCGGAGTTGCTTGCCCGCCTGAGCAAGATCGCGACTTGGAAGACGCTCGGCGCCGCTTGCACACTGCGGCTTGAACCTACCAGCGTGTATCGCGCGTTGGAGATGGGCGAATCGTTGCCGAGCGTTACGCAGATGCTCGAAGGCCACGGCATGAAGGCGATCCCGACAGCCGTGCTCGATTCGTTGAAGACATGGTCGAATAAGCGCGATCGCATTCGCATCTATCCCGCCGGCGCGATCTTCGAGTTCGCTTCGCCTGCGGAAATGAACGACGCCATCGCACGCGGCCTGCAAGCGATTCGACTTACAGATCGGTTGGCGATCGTGCCAGGCGAGAACGAGATCGATTACAAGCACTTCCGCCTGATGGGCACGCGCGACTACATGCTGCCGCCGGAGAAGTGCGTGGAGATCGAACCGGACGGCGTGACGCTGAGCGTCGATCTGTCGCGGTCGGACCTACTGCTCGATACGGAGATGCAGCGCTTCGCCGAGCCAACCGTTGCGCCGGCGCCGACCTCAACTTCGATCGTGCGACCAGCGGCGCAAGCGCGGCGCTACTATCGCGTCACACCGGCGACGATGCTGACGGCCCGGCAGCAGGGCGTGACGCTGTCGTACCTCGAGCATTGGTTTGTCCAGCGATCGGGTTACTCAATTCCTGCCGCCGCACAGCTATTGTTCGCCGGCCCGGAGTCACCGACGGCCACGCTTAAACATCAATTCGTGTTGCACGTAAACGATGCACGCCTGGCGGACGGTTTGCAGCAATGGCCCCGCACCCGCGACATCATCACCGCGAGGCTCGGCCCTACGGTGCTCGTCATCGATGAAGCCAATATCACCGCGCTTGCCGATCGCCTCAAGGAAGCGAATATCGCCTTCGAAATCGCCGGCCAAGCGACAGCTTCAGAGCCGGAAGGGTAAGCGACGGTGTATTTCGGCAGTCGCCTACGCCTCCGGCTTTGAAGTCATCGCTTTGATTTCTGATTGCGGAGAACTCGATCATGAGCCCCCTACTCCACTCGAATCTCGGTCAGCCGGCGCCGAGAAAATCGACGGCTTGGCCTATGTTCATGATCGTCTGCGTCGCGGTGGCGATCCCGTTCGTGCTCTTGGCCATGATCCTCGGTGGCGTAGCGTTGATGTGGTTCCTGGCGGCACGGGCGGGCAACGAAATCGCGGAAAACCTGCCCGATATTCCACCGCCGCCCCCGCAAATTGTACGCGAAATCAAGGTAAAGCAACGCACCAACCTACATAGCCCGGTAGCTGGCGCTCTGGAACAACCGACCGCGCCGCCAAGCGTGCCGGGCAGGACGATGGTCGATTTGATCCCGCTAATCGATCCGCATGTTGACTCGCTGCATGGCAAATGGTCGGTCATCAACAACGTACTGCACTGCCCCGACGCGCACCTCGTGCCACGGGTGCAGATTCCATATCAACCGCCGCTCGAGTATGACTTTCTCGCGACGTTTTCGCAACCCAAACTGCCTGCCTGGTCTAATTCGGCCCAACACGCATCACGCTGTCAAAGTCGAGATGCGTAAACAGAGCGTCAGGGTGATCGTCAACGGTAAGGAACTCGTGAACCACGGAACCGACTTTCGCGACCTCACCTGCGACGACTGGCGCCGGCTGAACAATACAAAATGCCTCGGCATTGCCTGCGACGACCCGACCGTCTTCCACCATCTGCACGTCGTCGAAATTACCGGTGCGGGCAGGGGGACGCGGTAATTTGAATGCCAAGCCCGTAGGCGAGAAGGAGCCTGCGGGGTCAGACCCGCGCAGGCTCCTTCTCGCCTACGGGCTCGCGATTGCCTCGTTCCGGATCGCGCTGCACGGTTGCGCTTGACATTAGGGCGTACAACTATTAACCCATACACTAGGCGAATCACTCTCATTCTCAGGGAATAGCCATGCACGAGACTCTACTCTCCCGTCGGCGTTTACTGCAAACTACTGCCTGCGCTGTCGGTGCCGCTGCTCTGCCGTCACTCGTCGGCGCTGCCCAACCGGCTCAACCTGCGAACGATCCGTTCGGCGGATTCACGGTCGGCATCCAGAGCTACAGCTATCGCAACTTCACCCGCGAACGGGCGTTCGAGCAAATTCAGAAGCTCGGCCTGCGCTTCGTCGAACTCTACCGTGGCCACGTGCCGACCAACGCCACCGATGCCCAGTTGAAGGCCGTCCGTGGCGAGCTGGAAAAGTTCCGCCTAACGCCGATCGCGTTTGGCGTGGAGCGTTTCACCAAGGATCATGCAGCCAACCGTCGGCTGTTCGAGTTTGCCCGCAATCTCGGCGCACGGTATCTCAGTGCCGATCCCGATCCGGATAGCTTCGATAGCCTCGACAAACTCGTCGCGGAGTTCAACATCGCCATCGCCATTCATCCGCATGGTCCGTCAGGCAAACAGCTACATCGCTGGTACTCGGCAGAGCGCATCATGAAGGCGGTTCGCGATCGCCATCGCTTGATCGGCTCATGTCTCGACACCGGCCATCTGATCCGTAGTGCCCAGAACCCGTTCAACGAAAAGCTCGATTCCGCCCAACAGGTGCGAGCGATGGGTGCCCGCAACTTCGGCTTGCATCTGAAGGACCACGACAACAAGACGCGGCGCGATGTCGTGTACGGTCGCGGCGTGCTCGACGTCCCCGGCGTCCTGCGGTCGTTGCGCGACGTGAAGTTCCAGGGGTACATCAGCATCGAGTACGAAGCGAATCCCGAAAACCCGACGCCCGACATTAGCGCTTGCCTCGATGTATTCCGCGCATCGGTACGGAAACTGTCGTGAAAACACGCTGTTTAGCCGCTCGCCTTTGGCGAGCGCGCTCGATAGCGTACGAGCGCGCTCGCCAAAGGCGAACGGCTAAACAGCGTCACTCGTTCTCTCCATCTCTCCCAGGCTCCCGAATATGACTTTGGACAAAATCAACGCCCTTCGCACGAAACATTACAACGCCACGGTTGTGTCCATTCGATTCGCCAATCCAGATTTGATGATCATTCGCGTCAAACCGGACGCCGGCGTAGCGAAACATCGACCAGGGCAATATTCAACGCTCGGCTTGGGACACTGGGAGGTGCGTGCGCCGGACTGTCAGGAAGAGAATCCAAAAGCCGGCGACGAGGTCAAACTCATTCGCCGGGCCTATTCGATTAGCTCGTCCGTGCTCAATGATGCCGGTGATCTGTACGCCGAGACCAGCCGGGAGTGGCTGGAGTTCTACATCGTCCTCGTGCGACAGGCAGACAAAGCCGCGCCGGCCCTCACGCCTCGCCTGTTTACGCTAAAGTCGGGCGATCGTGTGTTCCTGGGCGAAAAGATCGCCGGCCATTTCACGCTCGAAACGGTCAAGCCGACCGACAATATCGTCTTCCTCTCGACGGGCACGGGCGAGGCGCCTCATAACTACATGCTGTGGGAATTGCTCAATAATAGCCACGATGGCCGAATCCTCTCGGCTTGCTGTGTCCGTTTCAAGCAGGACCTGGGCTACCTGAGTATCCACGAGGACTTGGCCCGTCGGTATCCGAACTACGCTTACGCCAGTCTCACCACGCGCGAAGCTACCACGGTGAACCAGAAGGTCTATATCCAGGACCTCATCACTAGCGGGCAACTCGAAGAACGACTCGGCGCCAAACTCGATCCTGCTTGCACCCATGTGTATCTGTGCGGCAATCCAAAAATGATCGGCGTCCCCAACATCGACAAGACGACCGGCAAATTCGTCTTCCCCCAGCCCTTGGGTCTCATCGAAATTCTCACCCAACGCGGCTTCCAGATGGACCAGCCGAGTGTTAAACTAAAAGGAAACGTCCACGTGGAGGAGTATTGGTAACAGGGGTCAGGAGTCAGGGATCAGGAGTCGGAAAATTCGTTTGGGCGTGCCCTCGATTGTGGAGCGCGTGAATAATGTCCGTGAAGTCGGCGAAAGAGTTGAATGTCTATCTCAAAGCGTATGCGCTTGCGATGCGGATATTTGAAGTCAGCAAGCGATTTCCTTCCGAGGAACGATATGCTTTGACAAGCCAAATTCGGCGGTCGTCGCGATCCATCGCTTGCAATCTTCGTGAGGCCTGGGCGAAGCGAAAATATGAGGCTCATTTCGTCAGTAAACTCACTGACTGTGACGCTGAAAACAGCGAAACAGACACGTCGCTCGATTTCGCCAAGGACTGTGGCTACATCACCCCGCAGGAACACGCCTCGTTGGTCGCTGAATGCGCAGAAATCGGAAAGATGCTCGGTGCCATGATAAACAACCCAACGCCATTCCTGTTACCGCGCGCCGCCTCCTGATCCCTGACTCCTGACCCCTGACCCCTGAGTTTTCCATGTCAGAAGATAAAATCGGCGATTATAAACTTGTGAAGTGCTTGCAGACCGGCAATAACAGCCAGGTCTGGGAGGTCGTCGAGACTTCCAGCCACCGCCATTTCGCCATGAAGTTGCTGCTGCCCGGGATGGCCAAGGACGGGCAATCCAAGAAGATGCTCTATCACGAGGCAGCGGTCGGCAAAGAAATGACACACCCCAATGTCATCCGCATTTCCTACGTCTCCGAGGATTCGACGGACCATTACTTCGTCATGGAGTATTTTCCGGCGGGTAGCCTCAAGTCGCGCATAGTCAACAAACAGTATGATTTTATCCGCGAACGGGCGGACAGCATCTTCAAGCAGGCCGCGACGGGGCTCGCCTATATGAACGCCAGCGGTTGGGTACATCGCGATATCAAGCCCGACAACCTGCTGGTCAATGCGGCAGGCGAGCTGCGAATCATCGACTTCGCCATCGCCCGGAGAATCGTCGCGCCGACCTTTTTCAACAAGCTTTTTCACCGCAAGGGCTTTATCCAGGGCACGCGCAGCTACATGTCACCCGAACAGATCCGTGGCGAGATGCTTGACGGGCGGGCCGACATCTACAGCTACGGTGCGACTCTTTACGAACTGACAACCTATCGTCCGCCATTCCGGGCATCATCGCAGCAGGAGCTGTTGGCGAAACATTGTATCGAGGCGCCTGCGACGTTGATAAGCTACAACAAAGACCTGACGCCCGAGTTCAGCAATCTGGTCCTGCGCTGCTTGGCGAAGAAACGAGAGGACCGCCCCGAGAGTTTTCACGAAGTGCTAAAAGCTCTGAATCAGATTCGCGTCTACAAAAGCGTACCGGCGCCGAAGTAACAAGCCCAGCAGGTGAGATATACCTTTGACGGGTGAGTTTGACGCTTTTCCGAGCCGCGACCGTAAGGGAGCGGCCGACAGGATGCCGTGCGGATTATGTCGGCCGTTCCCTTACGGTCGCGGCTCGAAAATGTTTTGATCCGTTCGGAAAAGCGACAATTTCTACCGTGCAAAGTATACTCCGAACCCCTGGGGTCGCGTTGGGATGATCCCAGCGGTTCGGAGCACCTCGCCCGCCGGGCTTGAACTGCATCATGCAAACCGACACGCTTCCTGCCACCGATCCCCATGCCATCGGGCGAGCCGCGACGCTCCTTCGCGCGGGCTGCCTCGTTGCGTTTCCCACCGAGACGGTCTACGGCCTGGGCGCGAATGCGCTTGACGCCGACGCCGTCGCGCGCATCTTCGCCGCGAAGGGTCGGCCGGCGACGAACCCCGTCATCGTGCATGTCGCTGACCGCATCCACGCGAAGAAGCTCGTTGCCGACTGGCCTGACTCGGCAACGCATCTCGCCGATCGGTTTTGGCCTGGACCGTTGACGCTCGTTTTACCGAAAGCGCCCTGTGTGCCCGACATCGTCACTGCGGGCGGGCCGACGGTCGCGTTGCGGATTCCCGCGCATCCCGTCGCGCTGGCATTGCTGCGTTCCTGTGGTGTACCAATAGCCGCTCCCAGCGCGAATCGTTCGACCGAGCTTTCACCCACGACGGCAGAGCATGTCCAACGAAGTCTCTCGGATCGCATCGACCTCATTCTCGACGGCGGGCCGACGAGTGGCGGACTGGAATCGACGGTGCTCGACGTGACCACGAATCCGCCGACCTTGCTGCGACCCGGTTTGGTGACGATTGCCGAGATCGAAGCCATCGTCGGCTCAATCCAACGTGCGGGTTCGGTTGGCGACGACGCACCCGCGCGATCGCCAGGACAGATGGCGCGACACTATTCGCCGCGCACGCCGCTGACGATTGCGACCACGAGCCGACGACACATCGAAACGCTGACCGCTGATGGTGCCCGCATCGGTTGGCTGACGCACAGAGACGAAGGCGAAGTTCCCGGCGTTTCACGTGTCCTTTTGCCTGCCGATCCGGTAAGCTACTCCGCACGCCTATACGCCGCCCTGCACCATATTGACTCGCTCGGCCTGGAGCGCATCATCGTCGAAGCGCCGCCCGACGACGACGCCTGGTTGGCGGTGCGCGATCGCTTGCATCGGGCGGCGGAAGCGTGAATGCATTGTGGCGGGGACGCGCAAGGCCTGGAGTTGCGATTCTTTGCGTGGCGCCCAAATGCAATGAAGAACGAGGAATAAGGAATTAAGAAGTAATGCAAACGAATCAGCGTTTGCGAAAAGATCGAACGCAATTCCTCATTCCTAATTCCTCGTTCTTTATTCTTCATTGCATTTGATTGCTGGGGCAATAAACGCAACTTCAAAACTTGCGCGTTCGGCAAACGACCAACCTGAGAACAGCACCCATGAACGATTCCAAGCCGGCTGAACCAGATACATTGCCACGCGTACTCGGTGCGTGGATGGCGACGGCAATCGTCATCGGCACCGTCATCGGCTCGGGCGTGTTCAAGAAACCCGAGGCCGTCGCTCGATCGCTATCCACCTTTTCCGAAGATGGCAAGCAAATCGAGGTCGACGCCCATTTTGGCCTGATTATCGTTGCCTGGGTTCTCGTCGGTTTACTTTCATTCCTCGGCTCGCTCGTTCTCGCCGAGATCGCGATCGTACACCCGAAGGCGGGTGGGAACTATGTGTTTCTGCGCGAGGGCTATGGCCGATGGGCCGGCTTCCTGTGGGGTTGGGTCGAGTTCTGGATCATTCGGTCGGGCTCCATCGCCGCCCTGGCCAGCGTTTTCACCGAAGCGTTTCATGGCATCCTGCGCTACGCCGTCAATGATGCTCATAACGACAATCCGGTCCTCAGTTTCTGGATGAAACAAGCCGTGACGGTGACGGTGATCTTCGTCCTCGCCCTCGTCAACGCGCGCGGCACCCGGCTGGGCGGCGGGTTGCAGCTGATCGTGACGACCGTGAAAGTCGGTTCGCTGCTGTGCATTGCCCTGGCGCCGTTCGTCTACCTTGCGTTTGCGAGCGATCCGAGTGCCGTGTCGCTCGATCGCCTGCAGCCGATCTGGCCCGAAAGGGTTCGCGATATCAGTCTGAGCGATTTTGGCGGCGCCTTGGTTGGTATCCTTTGGGCCTATCACGGCTGGATGAATCTCGCACCGATGGCGGGTGAGGTGAAGAATCCAAATCGAAATCTGCCGCTCGCGTTTATGATGGGCACGCTGGCGATCATCGTACTGTATGTTTCGGTGAATGTCGCGTATCACCTCGCCGTACCCCGCTCGGTGATGGTTTTCGAGGGCGCCAACACTCCGGTCGCCACGATCTTTAGCGAACGGCTGCTCGGGCGTGTTGGTCTCCTGTTGGCATCGCTGGCATTGCTGATTTCCGTATTCGGCGCATTGAACGGCAACCTTCTGGTCGGCCCACGTTTGCTCGTCGCAATGGCAGCCGATGGCCTGGCGCCGCGTGGCCTGCATCACCTGCATAGCAAATGGGGTACGCCTTTCAGCGCCCTCGCAGTCCTGACCGGATGGAGCGTGCTGCTGGTGCTCGGGGCGTCATTGCTCAACTATTTCGGTGCGATGCGGAAGGAGCTCTTCAACGTGCTGACCGACTACGCCATGTTCGGAGCCGTGGCGTTTGAAACGCTCGCCGTCGCGTCGATTTTCATGGTGCGTCGGCAGTATCCGGTCGGCACCGTCGATCTGCCGTATCGCTGCTGGGGGTATCCGTTCGTCCCAATCGTTTACATTCTCGCGATGGCGGCAGTGCTTGGAAATATGTTCTATACGCAGACCACCGAGTCGCTGATCGCCGTCGGTTTCATCGGTGTCGGCGCTGCGGTTTACTGCATTGTGTTCGACGGCAAAAAACTGACTACCACTTGATTCTGTTTAGCCGTTCGCCTTTGTCGAAGGCGGACATTGCGTTTACCGACGATATAATGTGAACGATCACGCCTTCCGCGTTCGCTCCAGGCGAACGGCTAAACGTATCCCACCCAGGAGCCTTTCATGTTCTCACGATGGACCACTGCTGTGATTATCGCATCGACCTGCGTTAGTGCCGCGTCGGCGCAGATTAAAGGCCCGACGTCGTTCGGCAAAACCGCCGACGGGACGGCTGTCGAGACCTATACGCTGACCAACAAGAACGGCGTGATCGTCAAGATCATGACGCTCGGCGCCACTATCACCGAAATCCACGCGCCCGACAAGAACGGCAAGTTCGCCAACGTCGCGTTCGGCTTCGACAATGTCGCCGACTATCAGACCGACAAGAACCAATACTTCGGCTGCACTACCGGCCGTGTCGCCAATCGCATCGCCAAGGGACTGTTCACGCTCGACGGCAAGCAGTACAAAGTCGCCGTCAACAACGGGCCGAACCACCTTCACGGCGGCGTGAAGCGCAGCCTCGACAAAGTCGTGTGGAAGGCGGCGGTCCTCGGCGACTCCAATGTGCTTCAACTCACCTACACCAGCCTCGACGGCGAAGAAGGCTATCCCGGCACGTTGAAGATCGAAACTCGCTACGCTCTATCGGCCAACAACGAGTTGCAAATCAGCTGGAAGGCGACGACCGACAAAGCGACGCCCGTCAATCTCACGAATCACGCCTACTTCAATCTCGCCGGCGCCGGTTCGCCGACGGTCCTCAATCATGAGCTAACGATCGCCGCCAATGAATATGTCCCCGTTGATGAGACCTTGATCCCGACGGGCAAACTCGCGCCGGTGAAGGGCACGATCATGGACTTCAACCAGCCGACGCGCATCGGATCGCGAATCGAAAAGCTGATCGACACCGGCGCCAAGGGCTACGACCATTGCTACGCGCTGACGAAGCGCGAAGCGGCCCCGACGTTCGCCGCCAAGCTGCGCGATCCGCAATCGGGGCGCACGCTGACGGTGTCGACGACGCAGCCCGGCGTGCAGTTCTACTCGGGCAACTTCTTGTTCGGTCAAAAGGGCAACGGCGGCGTCGAATACAAGCTCCGTAGCGGCCTCTGCCTGGAGACGGTGCACTTCCCCGATTCGGTGAATCAGCCGGCGTTTCCCTCGATCATCATCCAGGCAGGCCAAACGTATGCGCACACGTGCATCTACGCATTTTCGGCGGAGTAAGTTGACATTGTTTAGCCGCTCGCCTTTGGCGAGCGCGGGCATGGTGTATTTCGATTGTGCGCCACGCCCGCGCTCGCCAAAGGCGAACGGCTAAACGGATTATCATTGGGTTGGAGACTTTGACATGCGTTCCCGCATCGTATCCACGCTGATCCTCGCCTGTGTCTTGGCGGGTTGCCGAAGGCCGCCGAGCGTGCAGGTGGATGCCACGCCGGAGATCACGGCCGTGGAGGCCGACACCGGCATCCGCGTCGAACCGGGCTTGGCGTCAAAGTTCAGGATCACGATCGTACGCAAGAACCTCTCCGATGCCGTGCGTGTCGAATTGCGCGACCTGCCAGTAGGCGTGTCGGCGAAATCGGTCGTCATTCCTGCGAAGGAAACCGTTGGCGAGGTCGAGATCGTTGCCGATCCGATCACACAGCCCGGCACGACAATCAGCGCTCGCGCGATAGCCAGTGCGGGCGAGGTGCAGATGTCGTCGAAGCCATTCGGCATCCGCATCGCGCCGCCATCGATCACCTTCACGTTTGATCCGCCGATGTTGAAGCTCGCGCCGGGCCAATCGCGCCAGGTCAAAGTGACGTTGCAGCGTGGCCGAGAGGCGTTCCAGGGGCCTGTCGAAATCAAGCTCGCCGATCTGCCGAAGGGCGTCGAATGGACCACGCTGGGCAAAGGCCCCGAAGGCGGCGATGTCGCAGTATTCGTGCTCAAGGCCGTTGCCAACGTCGGCGAAGCCGACGTCAAGGCCTTCGTTCGCGCTATCGGCGCTAGCGAAACCCGCGGCGCAGCTCTATTCTCTCTGAATGTGCTCGGCTCCCCGTTTACCCTGAAAGTTGAACCGCTCCGCGTCAAGTCAGCCTATGGGCAGTCAGCCAAGGTCAAGGTTTCCGCGACGCGCAAGGACTACCAAGGCCCGATCGTCATCAAGCTTGACAACCTGCCCGTCGGTGTCCAGGCCAAACCGCTTACCGTGGCCGCGAAGCAATCGGCCGGTGAGATCGACCTCGTCATCGCCGGCGATGCGCTGACCGCCGACAAATCGATCCAGGTCAACGGCGCGACCGACGACGCACGCCAGGCCGCCGCCAGCTTCGATCTGCGCATTGAAGGTAGACCGTTCACGCTGCAAGTGCAACCCGTTCGGCTCGATGTCGTGCAAGGTACAACGGCGAAGCTCAAAGTCATCGCCATCCGCGCCAAGGACTACAACGGCCCGATCAGCCTTGAGATGAGCAACCTGCCCCAAGGCGTCAAGGCGTCATCATTCGGCATCGCTCCCCAAGGCAAAGACGCCGAGATCGAGATCACCGCCGCCGACGCAGCCTCGCTCGGCGACACCTCCAACGTGCAAATTCTCGGCTCGGCGAGCGTCGGCGGGGAGAAGCGCGACGTGAAGTACGGCAAGTTCGCCCTGCGCGTGCTGCCCGTATTTTCGCTTAATGTTCAACCCGGCACGATCGACCTCGTCGAGGGCCAAAAGGGGACCGTCAAAGTGACTGCGGAAAGGCGGACCTACAAAGGCACAATCAACGTCGAGCTGCGCAACCTGCCCAAAGGCGTCAGCGCCGCCAAAGCGGAAATCGCTCGCGATAAAACGAGCGTCGATATCGAACTTAGCGCCGATCCAGGCACCGGCGGGGCCAAGGCTGTCCCGCATGCCTTTGGCACAACCAACGCCAACAAGTCCGTCGCCTCCGCCGGCTTCAACGTCAGCGTGCTCGGCAAGCTCTTCGATCTCAAGGCGGACAAGCTCGTTAAAGTAACATTTGGCAGCACGGCGATGCTGCATGTCACCGTCCAACGGTTTGACTATCAAGGCCCAATCGACTTGGACCTGAAGAACCTGCCGCCGAACGTCAAAGCGGGCAAGGTCATCGTTCCCGCTGGCCAAAGCGACGTGGACATCGAACTCGTCGCCAGCCTTGACGCCAAGGAAGCGAAGGCCGATGTCACGGTCATCGCCACCGCGGTAACAGCAGGCCGACGGCAGCGCGAAGCCGATCCGACTAACGTGCAAGTCGTGCCTGGGCTTTTTGATCTCAAAGTCGAGCCGATGGTCCTCAGCCTGCATCACGGCAGTTCCGCCAAGGTGAAAGTCACCGCCCAGCGGAAGGGGCACGACGGGCCGATCACGATTGATTTGCGCAATTTGCCCGCGAAAATGAAAGCCGACAAGATCACCTTGGCGAAGGGTGAGACCGTTGCCGAGATCGAAGTGAAGGCCGACGCCACCGTCAGCGATGGCGCGAAGGTCGATGTCTTCGTACGCGGCATCCCGATGGGTGTGAGTAGGACAATCGATTCGTCGCGTTTCACCGTGGCCGTGGTGAGCATCGGCCAGCCGTTGAGCTTGGAATTGAAAGTCGCCCAGCCGAACGTGCAGTTGAAACCAGGTGAGTCGGTGAAAGTGAAAGTGATTGCTGTGCGGAAGAACTACGCAGGCGAGATTATGGTGGACCTGCGCAATCTGCCCGTGGATGTCGAATCGTCGAAGGCCATGATACCGGCAGGGGCAACCGAGGCGGAGATCACGCTGACGGCGAAAACCAAAGCCGAGCCGTCGGTGAAGACGGATGTCTGCGCGGTGGGTCTCGCGATCGGGTCGGATAATTGCTCGTACGCATCGCCGCAGATGACGGTGCGTGTGCTGCGAAAGTAGTATCCGCGCATTTGGCGAGGCACCCAGAGCCGGAAGCGTGAGCGACGGTTCATTCTGACCGTCGCTCACGCTTCCGGCTCTGTCGATTCCGATTGGCACTATTGCAATTCTTCGGGCGGCGCGGCAAATAGCATTTTATCCTTGCCGAGCCTGGTTGAAGCGTGTCGCCACGGCCGTCCAGTTGACGACGCGCCACCAGCCATCGATATAATCGACTCGGCGGTTTTGATAGCGGAGGTAGTACGCGTGTTCCCACACGTCCAGGCCAAGCAACGGCACCGCGCCAGTCATTAGCGGGCAGTCCTGATTTGCTGTGTGGGCAATCTGTAGGCGATTGTTCGCGTAAACCAGCCAGGCCCAGCCGCTGCCGAATCGTCCCAAGGCGGCGGTGCGAAACTGTGTTTTGAACGTATCGAAGTTCGTGAACGTGGAGTTGATCGCCTCGGCCAGCATTCCCGTGGGCTTCCCGCCGGCGTTTGGCGCCATAGTCTCCCAGAACAGCGTGTGATTGTAATGCCCGCCGCCGTGGTTGATGACAGCCTGCCGAATCGCTTCAGGAACCTGGTTGATGTTGCGGAGAATCTGATCGAGCGGTCGCCGTACCAACTCGGTATTGCCCATGACCGCCGTGTTCAGGCCGGTGACGTAAGCCTGATGATGGCGCCCGTGATGGATCTCCATCGTCCGAGCGTCGATCGCGACTTCGAGCGCATCGAAAGCATAGGCCAACCGCGGCAGACTGAACGGCCCGGCCGGCGGTTGGGCAGTCGCCTGCCCGAACGCAGGCACAGCGGATGCCGCGATGCCGCCCGCGACCGTGGCGAGCATTTGGCGTCGTGTCACAATCGTCATGTTCGTTTTCCTCAAAATGGAGTAGCTGTGTTGGTTAGTTGGGAGTCGTGTCCATCTTAGCGGTTTAGCTATCAGCTTTCAGCTATCAGCTTTCAGCCAATCAGGAACTTAACACACGTTCAGAGCCCTCTCGCTCCGCGAGAAGTACGCATCGGAATCTTACGCGTCCGACCGGATCATCGTTTAACGATACGCACGCTGCTTTGGCTGATAGCTGATAGCTGATAGCTTGTTCCCGGAACTTTAGCGAATCCGAGCCCCGTCGCGATTTTTCGTGCTGGGATAGCCCGCACGTCGCGCATAGTTTAACGCGCCGCGCTCAAAACGATGGCGATTTTTGCCCAGTTCTATTTCAATCCGACGTGTAGTCTGCGAGAATTAATGTGTGGAGCAAGGGAGTCCGCAATCGTCTCATGGAAGAGCCTGTTCGAAAATCGGTGATTGTGCCATGCGATTGTTTTTCGTCTTCGCCATGTTATTGACGGGTCTGGCGCGAGCAAACTCGGTACAAGCAGGTAGTCTGCAGGTTCCGATCGATGGCGATCGCGACGTGTTGCAGACGATCCTCGCTAGGCGATTGCTTCACGAGGATCCCGACTTGGTGGCCTGGAACATCGGCGTGATCGTGCAGGATCGCGTGCTGGTGCTGTGGGGGCCGGTGCCTAGCGCGGAAGTGGTGTTTCGGGCGGAGCTGTGCGTGCGGACGATGCCGGGGTTGGCGGACGTGCGGAATGAATTGTTCGTATGCGAGCCGATTGAAGCGATCAAGAGGCCGTTGCGAATTCAACTCCCCCCGACGCATCTCCCGGATCGATTGCCGCCGCCGCTTCCGAAGGAATCTCTGCGGGCGCCGACGGGTGCGCCGGGCGTATTGGCGAAGCAAGAGCTTCCGATGACAGCGACCGACAAGCCGGCGAAGCAACCCAACGCCACCCCGGCCTCGGCAAAGGCGTCGCCTCCGTCGGACCGGCCAACGCTCGGCGCCCTGCTCCTCGCCGATGCAGTGCGCTCGGCCTTGCAGAGTCAGCCGGCGTTTCGCACGATGCAGTACGCCGTCAGTGAAGGCCGAGTGTATCTGCGCGGCACCGACGCCGGCGCTCTCGTCGAGGCCGCCCAACTCATCGCGCGATTGCCGGGCGTCGTCGGTGTCGTCATCAGTGATCGAGTGGAGCAATAGAATTTGTTGCTCTCAGCTCTCAGTTCTCAGCCATACAAAAACTCGGGCTAATAGCTGAAAGCTGAGAGCTGATAGCTTTAGGGGTTGCATCTCATTTCGGTTTTTCTAAAACGCATGTAGGACGGTGACGGAACACCGGTGGCATCAACATCATTTCATTCCCTGCGCAAGAAGGTGTCCTCGTGGTGCAACCGCTAATTTTACAGTATTTTCAGCTGCTGCCCGAACGCCATACCGACGAAGAGCCGGCCAACTGGCCCCGAGAATATCGCAAAGCCCTGCTCCGCTTCAAACGCGCCGTCGAGGCACGTTACCTCGAATCGACGCTCGAACGCCTGCTCTTCGACCCGGATATTGATACACGCCAGGCCGCTGTGCTCGCGCTCGGCTTGATGGGGTCGATCAAAATAAGCCCCACCGTTGCCCTCTGCCTGCACGACGAAGACGAATCGGTTCGCCGAATCGCCACCGAATCGCTCTGGGCCATCTGGCAGCGCGGCGATTCGACCGACAACAACCAGGAACTGCAACGCCTCATGCGCATGATCGGCAAAGGCGACGACGCGACGATCATTCTCGCCGGCTTCGATGTCCTCCTTCGCAAAGCCCCGCGCTTTGCCGAGGCCTATAACCAACGCGCAATCGTGCACTTCAAGCGCGGCGACTATGTCCAGGCGATCCGCGATTGCGAGAAGGCGATGCGGCTCAATCCGCATCATTTCGGCGCAGCTACCGGCATGGGTCAATGCTTCATGAAGCAAAAGAAACTGCGGGCGGCTCTGCGCATCTATCGCCGAGCGAGCCGTATCAACCCGAACCTGCACAACGTCCGCGAAACGATCGTGTCCTTGGAACGCATGCTCGGCGAAGAAGGCAAACGCTGACTCCGCCGCTTGCGGCTTAGCGCTCGCATCGCGCCACGCGGAGATTGCGGCTCACTCCAGATCATCACGTTGAACCACCTCTCCGCCACGCGGCGTCGCCAAGGCGCGTAGCACGTTACTGTCGATATCCGGCCGCACTGCTCGAACGCTCCCGTCGGCCATTACGAACAGCACTGTTTTACCCTGCACATTCGCGAACCCGCTGGTCGTGCCGAACGCAAACGCCGGATCGCGGCAATTCATCGGCATCGCCCACGGCTTGAACTCGCCGGTGACTTCGCCCGCCAGCAGCGTGTCCGATGTGCCATCGGTAATATCTTTCAGCGTCATCCCCTTCGCTCCCAACACATGCGAATTGCCCGCGAAATGGCTCAAGCTGTAGCCGGCGACTTCCCTATCGTCGATAGCCGGATTGTGGAAGGGAACTACAACCTGCCTGGTAAATTCGGCATTGCGCGGGGCGTTCCACGGTTGGGCAAAGTCGATCCTCTGGTACAGCGGAGCTTGATCGAAATACGGCAACAACATCGTCTGCCAGCCGTGCAAGCCGCGCCCTTGAACGTCGAACGTGCCGCCGGGCGGAAGCGATTTTTTGTGGTCGTGGAAGTAGTGCGCTCCGAGTGCGAGTTGTTTGAGATTGTTGGATGCATGCGTTCGTGCGGAAGCTACCCGTACGCCGCTCTCGAACACGCGTTCCTTCATCGTCACCAACCACGTCGTCTGGTGCGTGACGCCGATGGCGGAGATACCCGCCACAAACGCCAACAGCATTAAGCCGACGATACCGAGCGTGCGACGACAGCGCCAGTCAGCGTTGCGCGTGCGCACGAACCATTTGCAGAACAGATGAAAACCGAGCGTGAAGCAAGCGAGTGAACCGATAACGATGGCGAGGTTGGGCCAATCGATGGCGGTTTCTTTCGCCAAACGGTAAACGTGAAACGCCCAGCCGATGAGAAGATAGGCGGGAGGAAGTGCGAGAGCCCCAAACCCAGTGAAGGTGCAACATACGAACGCGAAAAAAAGGCCGACGGCCACGTTGAGCCAATTGCGCTTGGGCATGAAAGTAACTCCGCCTTTTGCAATCCTGTCAGAGCCACGCACGAAGTAAGTGGTGTACACCCAGCGATCCGCAAGCTCAAACTACTTCCTTCGTGCGTATGCAAAATTCGACCACTTACTTCGTGCGTGGCTCTGACACGAATACGTCACATCGCGCCCGCAATGAACCAACCCACCGTGCGAAATAGGCCCACGCCCACAAGGCCCGCGGCAAACGTCATCACCACGCCGCCACCCAGGCACAGCGTCCACCTCCAGCGCCAGTGCGGCGGCCAATCGTCGCGCAACTGGCGTGTTCGCGTCTCGGTGTAAAGCCAACTCGTGAGGGTGTGCAGCATGACAACGACGAGAACGCCGCTGACGCCGCCGACGGCCACACCGACGGGATCGATCTCGACCCTCGGCAACGCCCGCGCGATGACGCGCCACCAGCCGAGCGCCAGTGCCGACCATGCCGATTCCGAAGCGAGCGTCATCGCTTGACCTCGGGCAGCGCCTTAGAGATATCCTCGGATGTCATCATGCGAATCACGCCGTCCACGCACAGCACCAGGCGGTCATTGCCGAACAACTCTGGCTCGAATGCCAACGGCGTCTTGGCATCGGCCCGCGCTCCGCCGACGTAGATGTACCGCACGCCCGACGGATCGGGGATCGTCCACAGCGCGTCAGCGATGCCCGCATCCGACGGCGATTGCGGCAGCTTGCCGGCGTTCGTATCGCTGTAGGTCCACAGGGCTGCCTTGAGTTTCGCCAGGTGATCCTTGCGTTCCTGCATGCGACTCGCCTTGATGTCGTCGGCGAGTTGATAGGTCGCGCCTTTCTTCTCCCACGCGCCGGGCGTCATCAGTTCGCGGGCGCCGGAGATCATCGTCAGCACCAGCACAAACAGCAGCCCCCACAGCGTGACGACGCCGAGCGCCCGGAAGTAACTCAATCTTGGCAGGAAGGTCCAATCGGACGCGAGGTAGTTCCACAGCAATTTGATGAAAAGCGCTGACAGCAGAAAACCTGCCAAGAAGAACGAGATATTCTCGAGCCGAAGTTTGGCGATGTCAGTCAGATGTGGCGACGGCATGCCTGCGAAGAGATGCATGGGAGGCTCCCTAATTCGTCTGTAAGCCTGCGTTTTTTCGGCTATCGTAGGTACCCAACGCCAGGTTAACCGCTCGAAATGCAATGAAGAATTAAGAACGAGGAATTAGGAATTGCGTTCGATCCAATTGCGTGCGCTGATTCACTTGCCATTACTTCTTAATTCCTCATTCCTCGTTCTTAATTCTTCATTGCATTTGAAAGCCGGATGACACGCGCAAATCAATACTTGCGAGTCCGGCCAACAGATGACCGCATCACCAGCGCACGAGCGCCGTGCCCCAAGCGAGGCCGGCGCCGAATCCGCTCATCACGACGAGGTCGTTTTCCTTGATGCGTTTGTCCTGCATCGCTTCGTCGAGCGCGAGCGGAATCGAGCCGGCGGAGGTGTTGCCGTACTTCTCAAGGTTGTTGTACACCCTAGACCGCGGAATGCGCAACACGTCAATGGCGGCATTGATGATGCGGATATTCGCTTGATGGGGAATATACAGGTTCACCATGTCGGGCGTCATGTTGGCGTAGGTCAAGACATCTTGAATAGTGTCGCACAAGATCGCGACAGCCCAGCGGAAGACGGCTCGACCATCCATGTACATGTAGTGCAAACCCTTGGCCAACAGTTCGGGCGTCGGCGGCATGCGGCTGCCACACGCCGGTCGGCTGAGGAGATCGCCGCCGGAACCGTCGGCGCCAAGGCTGTAGCTGAGGATACCCTGATCGGGTCGGCCACGCGTCAAGAGCACCGCGCCGGCGCCATCGCCGAATAGCGGATAGGTCTTGATGTCGTCGGGATTGACGACGCGCGAGTTGGCGTCGCCGCCGATAATGAGCGCGAGGTCGCTGGCGCCAGAGGCGATATAGGCGGCACCGGTGATGAAGGCGTACATGAACCCCGCGCAGGCGGCTTGTAAGTCCACCGCCGGGCAGGTCAGCTTCAGTTGATCTTGGATGAGACACGCCGTGGACGGAAATGACATGTCGGGCGTGAAGGTTCCGACCAAGCAAAGATCGATGTCCGACGGTTTCACGCCGGCTGCGTCAATACAACGCCGCCCCGCCTGATAGCAAAGGTCGCTTGTGGCTTGATGGGGCAGGGCATGTCGACGTTCGAGAATTCCGGTGCGCTTCACGATCCAATCCGAATCGAAACCGAGCCGTTTGTGGAGATGCTCGTTCGTCACGATACCATCGGGAACGTAGCTTCCGGTGGAAAGGACGCGAACGCCAGTAAGGCGTCGGCAGCGAGGGCGCAACGATGGGGGACGTTCTTCGCTCATAGCTTGCCAACCAATCCCTGCCGGGGCCAATTCCGTCGCCGTGACGGGACCAAAAGGCAGTATACACCGTGCGCAAATAATTGGCTAACCCAATTCACGGCTCGTGGCAACAATGAATGCCCTAAGAGACTGCGTACTTTGGGATGGCCGGGCCAAGGGGCGTCGGCATTTCGTCCCAGGTTCGGCCTTGCAGTTCGCGGCCTGTGCGTTTTTTGTTCACTCCGCCCCATTGCTTGAAGAAGAACGGCACGCCAGCGGCCTGACATTGATCGCGGATGTCGAGCACCCATTCCTCGCGCATCGGCCTGGCGCCAGGGCCGGACTCGCCGCCGACGATCACCCAGTGGATGTCACGCAGGTCGAGCGTCGAAATCGCGCCGAGCAATGGTTCGATGGAAAGAAACCGCACCGCCGCGCCGGTCGTGCGAAGATGGTCGATGCGAAACGCATAGTCCACCGACTCGACGCTGACGCCCATCCAGACATTCGCGGGCCAATCGATCGCGCCGTTCAGTTCCGCCAACCGATCCGCACGCTTCGTAAGAATCTGAAAGCGATGCCACGACGCTTGCCGCATCGTCGCGAAAACCTGTTGGATGAACTCGATCGGGACATCCTTGTGAAACAAATCGCTCATGGAATTGACGAATATCCGCTGCGGTTTCTTCCACTTCAACGGCAACTCGAGGGCGTGCGGATGCAGCGTGAGGTCGAAGCCGTTGCGATAGTTCGATTGCCCCATGAGCCGTAAGCGGAGTGACATGCGCTCGGCATAGCAATTGGCGCAGCCAGGCGAAATCTTGTCGCACCCGGTCAGCGGATTCCAGGTCGCTTCGGTCCATTCGATGGCGGATTGTTGGCCCATAGGGGTAGTTTACGATTTTCGTCACTTGCGCCGAACATTGTGCGTTCGCTTGCCTATCCGGTTTCGCCTGGTGTACAATACACCTTCGACGGTTGGGTTTATCGTTTTTCCGAGCCGCGACCGTCAGGGAGCGGCCGACAAGCTGCCGTGCGCACACTGTCGGCCGCTCCCTGACGGTCGCGGCTCGGAAAAGGTTCGATTCGTCCGAAAATGCGACGAT
>SIAQ01000096.1 GCA_009697105.1 Gemmataceae bacterium
TAAAAAATACCTCCGGGCCGCAGTCTATAAGGTAAGGACGACGGTGTGGAAAACGTTACAAACCAAACTTACAAGCAGGGACACTTAGATCGTCGCCGCATTCGGATGTCACGATGCGGTAAAACTTAAGGCTGGCGCTCAGGCTCGGACGCACGCGGACGGAACACATCCCACCATACCCGACTTTACATCGCTGTCAAAAAATATTCGCATTTTGACGATAATTCTGTTGCAATCGGCCTTGGACTCTGCTCCTATAATAAAGTGGGGAGATTCCTATCTCCATCTCCTCGCTGTCCCCGTTCGGGCGTCAAATCGGAGGGGCCGTTTGATACGGCATCCCTGTGGCTTGTCATGGATTGAGATACCGTCGACTCACCCTTTGATGGAGTCACACGCTATGGGAAACGACATGGTAGCGGCCACGAAACTGGCCTCCGCGAATCAGACGACGCTGTTCGCTCTCAATCACCATGCACCGTCCTCGGTTCAAGCCTCGCTAGTATTGCGCCCCGGCCAAACGCATGAACCGGGCGAATACTCCACGCTGCGCCAGTTGCGTCTGCCGGAGGGACGCCACGCCGCCACGGTGCTCGCCTTGCAGGCTGCGGAACGGTGGGGCTATGAGTACGGCGTCAATGAACATCGCGTCACGCTCGGTTATACCTCGTGGGAAACGCGATTCCCAAACCAAACCACGACATTCCGCGGCTCCGATCTTGTTCGGCTCATGCTCGAGCGCGGGCAGTCAGCGCATGCCGCCATCGAGACGGCGATCGATCTGCTCAGCCGATATGGCGAACGCGAATCGTCCGAAGGCAATATCTTTCTTGTCGCCGATCCACAGGAATCCTTCCTCCTCGAAACCTGTGGCCGACACTGGGCGCTGCTCGAGTGTGGCCAAACCCGTGTCGTGACGGACGCAGCGATGATTCGGCAGGACTGGAGCCGTCTCGCGCCGGGTTTGGCGAGCGACCTGATCGAAAAAGGCCAATGGGAGGACGACGGCAGCAAAATCGACTTTGTCCGTTGCCTGGGTACGCAGGGCAACCGCACGCTCCGGGCGCAACGGCGTTGGGGCCGCGCGAGCCTTGCGATGGCGCAGCAACACGGGGCGATCGACCTGCACTTTCTGCGTCGCATGCTAGCCGACCATTACACGGCCAATCGGAATCTCCTGCAACCGGCCAAGGAAACGCGACTGGCATCGACATTCCTCGTCGATCTGCAATCCAAAGACACGCCGCTGCTCGCCTGGCATGCGTTTGGCAAACCGAAAGTCGCGCTCTATTTCCCGATCTGCCTGGCCGGCGAACTGCCCGACGCCTTTCGCGCCGACGCCGACGAGAGCATCCAGAAATGCACTGCGGAGCTGCGCCGCCAAGCACGTGGTAGTGAAGGCATGAAGGTCGTGCACGCGATGGAACGCTTGCAGGCGAAATTCGAC
Organism: Gemmataceae bacterium; assembly: GCA_009697105.1. GTDB lineage: Bacteria > Planctomycetota > Planctomycetia > Gemmatales > Gemmataceae > SIAQ01. The sequence goes on from SIAQ01000096.1 coordinate 1,448, forward strand.
CAGGACGCCGACGACTTCCTGATCCGTACCCACACCCACCGGCATGGCGACAATTATCCGATCGTGTCGTGTGCCACTGAGATGATGGACCATCACGTCGCAATGTTCCGATCCGAGTACGACCACCTCGTAGGCGTCCCCGCACGCAAAACGCGGTTCGTGCCAGCAGAGGAAGAGGAAGTCCTGTACTTTGCGTGAAAGTGTTCCTTCGACGGGTGAAATTGACGCTTTTCCGAGCCGCGACCGTGAAGGAGCGGCCGACTGGGTGCTGTGGGCACATTGTCGGCCACTCCCTCACGGTCGCGGCTCGGAATTGTTTCGCTCCGCCCGGAGATGCGACATTTTCCGCCGTGCGAAGTAGACGAGAGATCGGCTCACTCATACGCCGATCGAATCAGTGCCCACATCGTGTCGGCCATGCGTTGATGGCCTACGGGCGTCAGGTGGATACCGTCAACGGTACCACCAGTCGCGGTGATTATTCCCGCGAAGACTCGCTGGGGTATAAGAATAACATCGTATTTGCGGGCCAACTGCCGTTGAATCCGCCCGAACCGATTCGCGAACGGCGGCAGCGGCAATCCCAGCATCACCACGAGGCGATCTTCTCGACAGACATCACCCAGCAGCAAGTCGAGTTGCTCCTCGAACTGCTCGGCGGAAGTCGTGCCGAGGAGATCGTTGCCGCCGATTTCCAGCAACACTATACCCGATCCATTGCCGATCTTTTCCGCCTGTTTGCGTGCAGACTCCACCGTCGCGCCGGCCTTTGAGAAATCACGCATGTCCACATCATGCTGCTTCGCGAATAGCCTGGGCCAGGTTCCCTTCTCCGATTCCAATATGCCCGCACTAACGGAATCACCGATCAGGAACAGCGTCGGCTTATTCAGCAACGGCAGCGAGGTCGTGACATGAAAAGGTAATTCCAGCGCCAACGCCAACAGCCAAACCAAGAGAACCGCTAGGCGAGAAGCACCCAGGACGCGCGACGGCAAAATATTCCTATACCACTCCAGCGGCAACCAGACACCGGTGAGCGCCGCCGCGACAGCATAGGCCCACCATTCCAGCGGTGCCGCGGAGATTACAACGAAAAGCCCGCCGAGCATCACAACCAAGTCGCGGGCATGGGCAGCAGCACGGCCCACCGCACGCAGCGAAATCGCAAGGCCCGCCAAGATGGCAGCAACGCCGACAAAAAAAGCCAACCCGCTGCCGACGAAATAGATCACGTAATCGAGCGATGTATCCAATTAACACCTTACACATCGAAGGTTGTATGAGTTCATTCCACCCGAGATATACCTGCTGATTGTGCTTTTTGATTCGCATTTCGGAAGCAGTATTATTTCAGATCCTCCGGTCGCGACGTAAGATTCGGACAACTCCACGCGAGCGCTATGTCACAAGCGGCAGATACCCGTTGCGAATTCCACGCGATTGCGGTTTCATGTGTGCGGCGATTTTCGATAAAAAAGCATTGCCGCCCGCAAAAGGAACCGCACGCATGAATGCCGCCATCCGTATCGTACTCGACAAAGCCATCGCCGGTGAGCGCCTCACCGTGGCCGAGGGCGTTTCGCTGTTCGACTGCAAAGACCTCAACGCGCTCGGCCAAGCTGCCGATGCCGTCACGCGGCGATTACATCCCGAGCGTGAGCGCACCTACAACATCGATCGCAACATCAACTACACGAATGTCTGTGCTGCAGTCTGTGATTTCTGTGCCTTCTATCGTAAGGCCGGCGATAGTGAAGCGTATGTGCTGACACCCGAAACACTCTATAAGAAGATCGACGAAACGATCGCCCTCGGCGGCGACCAGGCGTTGTTGCAAGGCGGCAATCATCCGTCGCTCAAGCTCGACTGGTACGAAGCGATGCTGAGCGACCTGAAATCGCGCTATCCGAAGTTTAACCTACACGCCTTCAGTGCGCCCGAAATATGGAACTTCACGAAGATCAACAAACTGCCGTTGCGCGACGTGCTCCAGCGTCTCAAGGCCGCCGGCATGGGCAGCCTGCCAGGCGGCGGCGGCGAAATCCTCGTGGACCGCGTGCGCGAGGCCATTACCAAAAACAAATGCCTGACCGACGAATGGCTCGAGGTCCATCGCGTTTGGCATCAGCTGGGCGGCCGATCGACCTGCACGATGATGTTTGGCCACATCGAAACGCTGGCCGAACGCATCGAGCATCTCGATCGCCTACGGCAACTACAAGACGAAACCGGCGGGTTCACGGCATTCATCTGCTGGACGCTGCAACCCGATCGGACCGACATGGCCGAGGTTCCGCCCGCGGGTTCGTACGAGTACCTGCGGACGCAGGCGATTGCCAGGCTTTACCTCGACAATATCCCGAACATCCAATCATCGTGGGTGACGCAAGGCTTGAAGATCGGCCAGCTCGCCTTGCTGTTCGGTGCCAACGACATGGGCAGCCTGATGATCGAGGAAAACGTCGTCGCCTCCGCCGGCACCGTGCACTACCTCACGCTCGAACAAATCAAAACCGCCATCCGCGAGTTGGGATATGTGCCACGGCAGCGGAATGTGTTCTATGAGTACGTGGATGGGGTGGCGGTGTGAGGCATCCGAAAACCCACCTTTTACAGCGTTCGCTATTCGAATATGATGTAATGGGAGGAAAAACAAAATGAGCTTTGAACTCACTAACGAGCAGCTGCATGAACTAGATTCGGCGGGCGACAAGCCTGTCTACGCCTTATCGTCGGCCTCCAAACGCGAATATGTCGTTTTGCCGATTGATTTATTCACACGTTTGTGCGCCTCGTCGGATACTTTGACGATGGCCGATGTTGGCGACCTCGTTAATCAGAACATGCGCGAATACGACCACGATGATCCAGTACTCGAGAGCTACCAGAAGTACCGGCCATGACTAATTGAGAATAAAACGGGGCGAGATGGTCGAGAGGCCAGGCAATTGCCAGGGGAATAATCATATGGCCGATAAGCGAAAGTCGTTACGACCACAACTCCACGAATATAAGGGAGGGGCATGCGCACATTGCGGTAAGACAATTGCAGAGATGAAAGAAGAATTCATCATGTTCGACGGATATTTTGATTTCCACCATATTGATCCAAAAACCAAGGCCAAAAATTACGATAATATCATTCGCAGAACGCGCCTTTCTTCCGAGATTCTTGAGGAAGTGGACAAATGCGTTCTCCTTTGCAGCGGACGCCATAAAATATTACATGCTCAGGAGATAAGTAGAACATTTTGGGCGTGGGTGCGAGTTCGCGGTAGAATGTTTCGGCAACGAATGAACGGAAACGGGATATATAACCACAAACACAAAACAATAACGTTTCTTTCCAACGAAATGCCCAAGATTTTTCCATGTTGGGTTGCATATAAAGCGGCAAGTAAGCCTCAAGAGCCAAAGCGGCTCGCCACCTTCAGGGCAATCGAAAAACGCCTAATGTCAATCTTTAAGGCGCTTCGCGTTGGTGATGCTTTCGGCATTTGGACTTACAATGGGAAACTCGTCGCTGAACTTTCTCGAACTCAGGACGAAGGATGCGTGCTAAAACAATTGGTAATCTTCCCGTTGATAAAGGCAGAATTATATGAAGACGATGGTACCCCATTTTTTGCGAGGAACGGTATTGCGTTGCTTGCTGACGGTACAACGACGAGCAAGGCGATGATTACACTTACCGGTCTAAGAGAAGAAACGGATTCGATTCGGGGAACACCATACGCCAGCCCTGGTGATCCGTGGCATGTTGATGATGATGTTGGCCTTGGGAACTTACCTAGACAAGGCTGCGTCCGGCAATAGGGACAACTAGCACAACTTTGGTGAAAAGACATGAATGAACAAACTAAGCGACCAGCATTCCCGCTTTGGATATTTGCGGTTATCATCTCTGGCGGCGTACTGCTCCTCTGCTGTGTTGGGGGTATTGGAATCGTCGCGCACCAGTGGGCACTCTCGTCGTCGCCCAAGTAGCCGCAAAGGGAGGGGATCAGCCGGGAAAGGGAGCGGATCAGCCGGAAAAGCCTGGCGTGACGGTGAACGCAAACGAACTGTACGAGGCTTATAAGTATAACGAAGCAAAGGCGGACGGATTATACAATGGCAAGCTACTTGAGGTCAAAGCCATCTATCACGGCACGGTCGAACTCAGCAAGCCTCGCAAAGAAAAAGATGGTAATTGGATCATGACCTTCCACCACAGTTGGGGGGAATGGAATTCGCCGACAACCGTAATCGTTCGCTTTAGAAACTCCGAGGTGGGAAAGCTAGCTGAAATCCGACCGGAGAAAGGACTCACTGGGCGAGACGGTTTGATTGTGCAGGGTGTGTGTCGTGGCTTAGTACCTGGCCCGTCTTGGACCGTTTTCGGCAGATTTGTGAACGGTAATCCTACTGTGGCGATCTCGGACGCTGTTGTGGTCAAGGAGTTTACCGAGACAAAGCCATAGCAAATAAATCTGGCGGGGGAAGAAAAGCGTCGGGAGTCGTTGCGGGGAGAAAAGGGGTCGGGAATCGTTGTTTTACCGTCGATCTTGTAGGGCATCCTCTACGAACGGTCGGGTTTTGGGGAAAAATCCAGCAAAAAAGTAAATTCATCCCAGCGCCCGTCTATTCTGGGCTACGCTGATGAGCTGGTCCCCTCCTCCAGGCCTTGGCCAGCTGGGCAGCCGCACCAGGAACATAAGCCGGTGTGTGGATCGGATAAACCCGTCCGTCCTTGAATATTTCCGACTGGTCATCACAAGCCAAGTCTTCAAGCAACATCTGGGCTAGCTGGAATTTCTCACCCCGAGAAAGTGTCCGAACCCCAGGGATGATTTCAGCGATCGACATGGATGCCTCCTTCCACTTAAATACAAGGATTATACCGAATTGCCTGTAGCCGAGAAATGGTAATCGCGCAGACAGAGCGGCCGAAAGAAGGTGTCAGGACCCTGCTGTTCCCTTCGTTCATGCCGTTGGCGTGGGAACGAGAATTCAGTCGGTCGATGGTTTCGCAATGTCGTTGCAGCTATTTTTCGCCAAAAAAGCTGCATGCAATTCTCCGGACCCTTCCCTCGGCTTCGTGGCCAACCCCCCTTAAAAGTGCACAAAAAGGCCGAAAAAGTGCAAAAGCGCTTGGCCAACGGCCGATGGCCAAGCGCCCTGGTGGCCAAGCGGGTTTGCGGGAGGGGGTAGCGCCGTTCACCCCTTGGCACCGATTTCACCCACCAACTGCCGCAACACTGGTCGCAGCTGCGTCAAGGCTCGGCCGCGGTGGCTGAGCGCGTGTTTGACGGTCGCGCTGAGTTGGCCGAAGGTTTGGTGGTATTCGGGGATGAGGAACAGCGGATCGTAGCCGAACCCGCCTTCGCCGCGATAGTCGGTGACGATTCGGCCATGGCAACGGCCTTCGACGACGGCGTGGACCTTGCCCGTGGGATCCGCCAGTGCGGCGGTGCAGACGTAGTAGGCGTCGCGCTTGTCGGCAGGATGTTTGGCAAGCTCGGCGAGCAGCTTGGTGTTGTTGGCGGCGTCATCGCCTTGTTTGCCGGCGTAGCGCGCGGAGTAGACGCCCGGATCGCCGCCGAGCGCGGGCACGACCAGGCCGCTGTCTTCGCCGAGCGTCCATTGGCCGATGGCGATGGCCGTCTCCGTGGCTTTTTTGCGAGCGTTGGCCTCGAAGGTGTCGCCATCCTCTTCAACCTCCGGCGCGAGCGGATAGTGCGACATATCGTGCAGCGTCAGGCCGAGGCCGGCCAGGATCTCCTCAATTTCCTTGCGTTTCTTCGCATTGCGTGTCGCCAGCGCGAGAACTTTCGCCATTGTTCACTCCAGTTGCAATTTCCAAATTCGTTTAGCGTTCACCTGGGGCGAGCACGACTTGCATTCCGATCGGTACAAGTTCGCGCTCGCCACAGGCGAGCGGCTAAACACAGTTTTTGTTGATTCGGCTTGTTGGAAGTCTACGTTCATTTTAGAGTAATAGAAGACGACTTCAGCAACCAACCACAGGCGGGCCGAATTATGGGCGTCGGATTGATGGTATCGGGACGGTACGACGGCGGCGCGGACGGCCCATCGCCTGAGGACTGGCTGGAGCAAATAGCGTCCTGGCTCGAAGGCCACGAAGAAGAACCGCTAATGCTTTGCCACATTGGCCTCGATCAGAAAGATCAGCCCACGCTGTTCGTGCAAATCCATCCATGTGCCGAGGACATCGAATTGGCGATCCCTTCGCCCGGTGAGTTTGTCGTGACGGCGAAAACCTCGACCGCAGGGCCGGGCTACCATGTGTATCTGTGCGATCTGCTCAATCGGCTCGGTGAGCAGTTCGGCATCGAATGGGATGCCGTAGACGAGGAAGACGGCGTCGGTGACGATACCGGCTACTTCCTGCACGGCAACGCCGACACCGTCCGCGAAGAGATGCTGCGTTGGCTTGGCGCCCTGTCGCGCGTCATCGTCGAAAACCTCGGCAACGACGACACGCAGATTCGCAAGGTGTCGATGCCACTCAACTATCACTATCCCGATTGCCAGGGAATTCTCACGCCGCTCGGCCCACGGTCGCTCGACTGGTTCCGCGGCGTGATCGACAATCCGGTGCTGGGCCTCGCGTTTTTCCCCTGGTCGGAGGAGGGCGTCGGCGCCGGGTTCTTTCTGGGCCGAGCGCTGACTCGCATGTGGCAGGAAGTTCGCTGGCGCATACCGATTATCGAAGACGAAGGCGAACTGCTGATGGACGTGCATCTCGATCTGGAACGGGCGCATCACCTTAACCCCGATGCCGAATTTCCCTGGCGCGAATGGCGTGAAATTATCGAGTACCTCAACGACTATTTCGGCTACGCGGATTTTCAGCGTGAACCGGAACTCGAGGCCGAAATCCAGCGCCGCGCCGAGGCCATCGACCCTGCGCAGGCGACAGTCGGATACCGACGTGGCACTGTCGAAGCGAAGCTGACGGGTGGCTGGCAGATCACAATTCCCGGCGCGATGGCCGAGACATGGGAGGCAGCCGGTGAAACCTGGAGCGCCTGGCATGGCGGCCGCACGATCTGGTTCACCTCCTGGTCCTTCAGTGGCGAAACCGAGCAACCAGTGAACGCCCAGACGATCTTGCAAACACGCGAATGGCCCGAAGGCGGCGAAATGCACGACTACGCCGACGGCCGAATGCTGGGCCGCGCCGCTTTGCTGCCTTACGAAGAAGAGGGTACACCGCTCTGGAACCTGATCGGCTACATCGCTGTCGATGGCAAGCTCGCTCAGTGCAACATCTACGTGCAAAGCGAATGCGACATCGCCTGGGCGATGGACGTGTGGAAATCGCTGAAGAATTGATGGATCGGTGATCTCGTTTAGCCGCTCGCCTCTGGCGAGCGTCGTATGCTCGCGCTCGCCAGAGGCGAGCGGCTAATCAACCCTTTGCCCAAACGGAACGCCCCAGCAGAACGGACCACGATGGCCAAAATCATATCCACCGCGCGAATGCGCAAGGCAGATCGCAAACTTCAGCTCATGGAGCATGCGAAATCGCTGTTCGTCACGCTCGGGTACCAGGACACGACGACGGAAAAAATCGCCCAGGCCGCCGGCGTGACGGAACCGATCCTGTACCGCCATTTCCATAGCAAGAAGTCGCTGTTCCTGGAAGTGCTGACCGATATCCGCGAATCGACGATCCATCGCTGGGAAAACGAGACCGCGTCGATCGCCGATCCGCTTGAGCGTCTGCACGCGATTGTCGATCTCTACCTGGGCAGCACGAAAGAGAACGCTCTCGACTTCCAGATCATGCACCGCAGCTTGGTGAACACCGACGATGCCGACATCGCCGATTGTCTAAGAGCGTTCTACCTCGACAGCGAAAAAATGCTTGCAAATGTGATTCGCGAAGGCCAGGCGACAGGCGTATTTCGCGAGGATCTCGATCCGCGCGTCGGCTCGTGGGAACTGATCCGAACGGCACTCGGCTACACGTTGACGTTGCCGTTGGACATCCCGATCTACCGCGACCCGGCTTACGTACCGCAAGCGATCACGTGCATGCTGCGATGTTTGTTGGCATAAATCCATTTCCGCCGCTTGCGGCTTAGCGCTCGGATAATCCCAAATAAACGCTGTGCCGCAAGCGATGGCTAATCCAGCTCCCCGCGTTCGCGCAACCGATCGCGGTCGGCGTCGGCGTAAACGATCACCTCGCGCGGGTTAACGAAAAACCACAAGACCGATGCAATGAAGAACATAGCAGCCGAGTAGACGAGCGCGAGGTTCCACTCGCCCTGATTGGCGAGGTAAGCGACGATCGGTGGCGAGAACACCGTGCCGAGGTTGCCGATCATGTTCATGAATCCCGCCACGGTGCCGGAATAGCGATGCCCGATATCGATGCAAGTGGACCAGCTGACGGCCATCGCGAAATCCTTGAAAAACGACGCGACGCAAAGCGACCCGACGGCAACCCAGGGCAGGTCGCTGACCAGCGCGAGCAGGAAGAACACCGCGCCCAGAAAATAGGCCAGCGCCCCCTGCCCCGTGCGACCCCAGCGCCGGCCCCACACCTTCACCTGGCGATCGGTCACAAGCCCGCCAAGGTAACACGCCACGCCGCCAAAGAACAGCGGCAAGCCGGTAGCGATCAGCAGTTCGGTGCCACGCATTCCGTGGATCGTTGCGTAATATTTCCCATCCCAGGTGATGAAGAAACACCAACCCGCATTGCTGGCGAGATACATGCCGCTCAAGCACCACAGGGTCGGCGAACGGAGCATGGTTCGCCAGGAGATCGGCGGCTTTTCCGACTCCGCGCCCTTCTCCTGGATCAACGCCAGTTCAGCCGCATTCACGCCGGCATGCTCCGTCGGCGAGTTTCGAAAGAAGTACGCGAAAAAAATCACCCACAATGCGCCGACGATCCCAAAGCCGATAAACGCACCACGCCAGCCGAAAGGCAGCGAAACCAACGCAATTAGCATCGGAGCGATGGCGCCGCCCCAACGACCAAACGTCCACATCATGCCCTGGGCAAAGCCGCGCCGAGTGTACGGGAACCAATTCCGCAGCGCCCGCGACGCATTCGGATAGGCTCCCGCCTCGCCCGCGCCAAAGAGGAATCTCACGAGAACCAACAGCACCAGGCTGTTGAATGCCAACGGAATTGGATCGAACCAATCGTCCAATATCAATGGCACCGGAATCGTACCGTAACGCCAATCGAATTTCGGAATGCATCCCGTGAGTGCCGTGAACAGCGACCACCAAAGCACGATTCGACACAGCACCTGCCTCGCCCCATACCGGTCGCCCAGCCAACCGCTCGGAACTTCCAAGAGTGCATACGACAGTGCAAAGGCAGCGAAGACCCAGCCAAAATCCTGATCCGTTAGATCGAAATCGCTCTGCATCTGGCCCGCAACTTGCTTGATGCAAACGCGGTCAATGTATGTGAGCATCGATAGGCTGCACGCCCAGCCGAGCACGATATAGCGGATATTCGTCGGCCGTTCTGCCGAATCGCCAGGCAAGCTCATGTGGCGGGATCTCACAGTAGAAGAAAAAGTGCAGCGACAGAGAGCCTATCCGCGAATCTCGCCGCGGTCAATGGCCAGCATAATAAAAATACCATTGCCCCTTGAGTTTGACGCCTTTCCGAGCCGCGACCGTAAGGGAGCGGCCGACAGGAGCGTCCGGCTGATGTCGGCCGCTCCCTTACGGTCGCGGCTCGGAAAGGTTTTGCATTGACTCCTTAACACTGTCCACCACCCACTAGCCACGCTCCGTATAATGCAAGAAAGCCCGTTATCACTCGAGGACGACTAATGCCTGTGGAAGTTTATTACGCGATCGGCGGCACGTTGGCGGTGGTCGGTGTGTTACTTGCGGTCGTGCGTTATGTTCAGGTCGGTGGCGATTTCGCCAAGCATCGCCAGGCTCAGGAGATCGCCCAGCGCTGGCTTGGCGACGCAAAGTTTCAGACGGCGGTGGATTTGGCCCTGAACCCACCGCCTCCACCTCCGCCACCCAAGCCTTCCGCTGAGCCGTTGTTGCTGTTGGCGCTGATGCAGCGTGAAGGTCGGCTCATCGACTTCCTCCTTGAGAACGTCGATGGCGCCGACAATGAAACGCTCGGCGCTGGCGTGCGGACCATCCACCAGGCCTGTCAAAAGGTGCTGAAGGAACATCTCGACATGGAGCCGGTCCTCAAGGGCGAGGAAAAGTCTGTCGTCAATGTGTCCGCCGACTTCGATCCATCGGCGATTCGGCTCACGGGCAATGTCACCGGCCAACCGCCGTTCAAGGGGTCGCTCGAACATCATGGCTGGCGCGTCACGAAAATCAAAGTCGCCAAGCCGCCGGAAAGCGCTGATGCGTTCGTGCTCCAACCCGCCGAAGTGGAGTTGGCGTGATCTTTTGCCGCTTGCGGCTTAGCGCTCGCTGATCGTGAAACGAACGCAATGCCCTAAGCGGCAAATCCGAAACAACCATGGAATAAATTCATGTCCACCAACATCCTCGTCGACCGCGTCACGCAAGCACTTGTCACCCACGTCGGGCCGGCCCTGGAAATGGACGGCACGCAACTCGAAGTGCTCGACGTCACGGACGGCGTCGCCCGCATTCGGCTCGGCGGCGTCTGCGGGAACTGCCCTGGCTCCATCATGCTCGTCGTCAACGGCATCGAGGAGGAGCTACGCAAGCACGTTCCTGAAGTCGCTTATATCGAAGCCGTCCCGTAATCCCAACCATCGGCACATGCCATGCACCTCGGCTACAACACCAACGGCTTCGCTCATCATCGGCTCGATGACGCTCTGACGATCATCGCTGAACTTGGCTATGAAAGCGTCGCGATCACGCTCGATCATCATGTGCTCAATCCGTATGACGCGAATTGCGAACGAAAATGCGAGCGCATCGCGGGCCTATTGCGCGATCTGAAGCTTCGATGCGTAATCGAAACCGGCTCGCGTTTTCTACTCGATCCCTGGCAAAAACACTTTCCCACGCTTCTCAGCGCGACCGCAGCGGACCGAGAACGGCGGTTCGACTTTCTGAGCCGAGCTAGCGAGATCGCGCGTCGGCTCAATGCGGACGCTGTCAGTTTCTGGTCCGGCGCAAAAGATGCGTCGCTTTCGGAACTCGACGCCTGGCCGATGCTGGTTGATTCTTGCAAACGACTGGCGGAGAACGCGGTTCGCATCGCCTTCGAGCCGGAGCCGGGCATGTTCATTGACACGATGGAGCGCTTTGAGCGCTTGCATGAAGCAGTTGGCCACCCGCAGTTTGGATTGACGCTGGATGTCGGGCACCTGCATTGCCAGGGGGAATTGCCGATCGCTTCACACATTCAACGCTGGCGTGATTGGCTATGGAACATGCACATTGAGGATATGCGACAAGGCGTACACGATCATTTAATGTTCGGCGAGGGAGAGATGGATTTCCCGCCGATCTTGGCGACGTTGCAGGAAATTGATTATCGCGGTGGATTGCACGTGGAATTGAGCCGACACAGCCATGACGCGGTGAACACGGCCAGACGGGCTCTGGCGTTCTTGCGTGTTTAGCCGCGACGCGCTAGCGGATCGCGAAAATACTGCGATCCGCTAGCGCGTCGCGGCTAAACAACGCGATCGGTTAGTCTTTGAAAATCGAATGGCAGTTATTGCAGGAGGCGTTAACCTTGGCGGCGGCGGCCTTCGCGTCCACACCTTTCGCCTTGGCGAAGTCCAGGCCGGCGACACGCATTTCGTTGGAATATTGCTCCCAGGACTTCTTCGTCTTTTTAGCGGTATATTTGTCGAACCCCTTGGCATTGATCACGTCGGCCAAAGCGGCGATCCAATGGCCAGAGACAACGATGGCGTCACCCTGCTTGGCGAAGTTGGCGCCTTCGCGAGCGATATCGCGCAGGGCGACTTCAAGGCCGTCTTTCGCGGGGTTCGCGCCGACCGCCACCTTACCGAAGCCCATGCCGCCCTTGTTGCGAGGACGGAACATATGCATAATGTCGCCAAGTTCGTCGGCGCCTTTGGCGAGGGCGGCTGCTGTCTTCTTGACGCCGGCGTCGTCACCCTTTTGGATCATTTCGCCGATCTTTGCGATGGATCCCTTCATGTCCTTTGCATCGCCAGCGTTGCTCGTGCTGGCGAACGTCACGAAACCCACCACGGCCACTATTGTGGCGCATGCAATCCACAGACGAATCTTCGTTGCCATGAACTCAATCTCCCTGTTGAAAACAGAATCAAAGCGTGCCGCCGAACGGATGGTCGGTCGCGCGAGAAACCTCTACTCGGTGGGAACCCGCCATAAATGGCGGGCTATCTATACTTCTCGCGGCCAATAATAGCGAATTGGCGAGCCTAGCCGCGTAAGCGGCAGGTTTGCAGGCGAGTCAACCTGCCGCTTACGCGGCTAGGCTCGCCAATAGGTCATTTCATTCCGCGCGGAGTATGTTATCGTATCGGCGCTCCGCCGTAGATCGGGCGGTAATCGCGCAGCATCCATCTTATTATTGCTTCGCGCTCGACGTCAGACAAGTGCTGAATGTCGCCGTCTTTCGTATTTGGGTTCCCTTCACGAAATTCTTGCAGGTGAAACTCGCTCCCAGTGCCTTCGAGATTGCGGAAGGCGGGCATGAGGTTCTTCTCGCCATAGCGAGTGGCATGGCCTGGGCGCATTATCATGGCGCGAATCCACGCCGCGGACCCGTATCCGGTGAGGTCAGGCGCGCCGTCGCCGCCACCATCGACTTTGAAATCAACCTTCTTGGTGTCCAAATCGACATCACCCTTTTCGATCGCGTGGCATGATGAGCATTTGTTGACTTTGCTGAAGAATGCAGCCTGGTGCGGCCTGTACTTCTCGAACATTTCAATCCGTTTCGCCAACGGTTCGCGCTGATGGGCCAGCCATTCCGCGATGAGGTCGAGGTCCTTTTCTTGCGTCGCAATCTTGGCGTCGCCGTCCTTGGCCTCTTTCCATCGTTCCTGTGCGCCATCGATGCCCCGTCGCCAGTTGCGCATGCCGGTCAGTGCATGTTTTGCCTTGTCGGCGGGATCTTTGATATGGCCGAAATACTTGGCGTCCATCGGATCCTTGAGCAAGCCGCGAATCCAGTCTTTGCTCGCAAAATCGCCGAGGTCGCCAGCGGTTGCGATGATCTTGCCGTCCAGATCTTTCGGAATCCAATTCTCGAACTTATCGCCGTCGCGTTTGCTGAAGGTATGGCAACTCCCACAGTTCTTCTCGAACAGCCTACGGCCCGACACATACGGATCGTTGCGGATGAGCAGATGCCCGCCTTCCACCGGCGTGCCGTCCATCGCCAATTGGCACGCACGCTTCGCGAGCACCTCAGCAGCTTCGCGGTCGTGCACGAATTTGTCGGCCTTCGCCTTGGATTTTTCATCGGTGTTCTTAAACATGCCGCCAAGAATCCCGTTGGGCGAATCATCGCGCAACGCAAAGAGCGTCAACAAACCAGCGACGGCGAGCAAGGCGACGACGAATACGATGCTGAACCACCAGCCGAACGTGCGCATTCGCCCGATGCCGAACAACGGCAACAGCGTCAGCACAACCATGATGCCATTGGGGATGATAACTGTACCGACGAGGACGGTCGGGCCATCGAAATATTTCAATAGTTGAAAGAGGAACAGAAAGTACCACTCAGGCCGCGCGGGATAGTTGGCGGTATCGCGATCGGCGGCGGCGTCGAGGTCGGCGCCGAGCCCCTTCTGCCCCGCCTTCGCCCAGCGCTGATACAGGTTCGGCTCGGGATCGCCTTCCTTTCGCGTCTCCGTCACCGTGTGGCCGAAACCATACATCACCATTGTCATCATGACCGCGAAGACGACCATGCAGGCGATCATGTCGTAGAACGCTTGCCGAGGATAGAACGGTTCCGCGCCGTGTTCGTTCTCCGGCTTGGTGACGAGGCCTTCGACGTTCTCCTTCGACGTGACGCCGTGGCGACGGAAGATTGCAATGTGAGCGATCAACAGCATGATCAATGCGCCCGGCAAGATTGCGACATGCAGCGCGTAAAACCGCGTCAGCGTGTGGTTGCCGTAGTCCGGTCCACCGACGACAAGCTGGCGAATGTGAGGCCCAAGGACGGGAATGTTGTTCGCGATATTGGTAGCGACACGCGTGGCCCAATATCCCTTCTGATCCCACGGCAAGAGATAGCCGGTGAGGCTGAGGCCGAACGTCACGCCCAATAAGCCGATGCCCAACCACCAGTTGAGTTCGCGTGGCGCCAAATGAGCGCCGGCGATGACGACTTGAACCATATGTAAGGCGATCAGCACCATCATCGTCTGAGAGCCGAAATGGTGTAGGCCGCGGATGAGCCAGCCGAAGTCCATCTGGTACTGGATGAAATGAACGCTGCTCCAGGCCTGGGAAGCGCTAGGGCTGTAGGCGGTCATGAGGAGCAGACCGGTGATAAGCTGAATGCTGAGAACGAACGCTAAACAGCTGCCCCAGACATAGCGCCATTTCGCTCCGCCAGGCACGCCTTCGAGGAGCATGGCGGCGAAGAGTTTCTTGACGCCCGCGCGATGCTCCAGCCATCCCATAATGCTCGAAATCACGTTAGATCCTTCATGTTGCGTGGGTTAAGCTGAAATCAATGTAGCCTTTTGCGTTAGCCGACCAATTCTTTCGTGGCGGTGCTCGGCTGGAAGTTCACATACTTCACTTCAATTTTGCTGAAGGTCGAGTCTTTCTCGTCAATCCTCCATTCGAGCGTATCCATCGGCCTGGCAGCGGGATTCGTCGAACCGGGAAGGTTGACGAGGCTGCCATCGGTTCCGAAAGCAGCGCTATGGCAGGGGCATGCGAATGAACCAGCGGCGTTCAAATTGATCGAGCAACCGAGATGCGGGCAGATTGTCGTGAATACGAGAAGATAACATGCCTTCTCAACATCAGGCTTCGCGTTGTAAGCGATTACCTTTGCTTCTGAATCCAAATCGGCAGGTTTAGGGCCTTGCCTCACGACCCACACGCGGCCGATGACATCGTTGGGATAAAGGTTCCAGCCATCGGTACGCGTATCACGTAACATGCCCTGGCGTGGCACGCCGACGACGAGGTCATCGAGCTTGACGCCTTCCACGAGCTTGAAGTTGCTCGCCGGCCCCTTGCGATTGCGCGGGTCAACGACATACGAGACGATAGGAATGCCGAGAATCGTCGAGAAAATAGCACCGAGACCGAATAGGGCAAACTCCAAAATCGAACGACGGTTTTCGGGTTGTTGTTCCATAGTGGGACGCGCTCCGGCGGGTAGGTAGGACTGCTCATCCTTCGCAATTATCCTACCTGACACGGAGGGTTTGTCAATCGGATTTGATCGTTTCGCCGCAGGCTTTTGGCGAGCGCTGGCGCTAACAACGCGCTCGCCAAAGGCGAGCGGCTAAACGGGGTCTTATTGTTCGTCGGTGCGGAAGCGTGCCTGGGCCTTGGCCCAATCGCCGACTACAGCATTGAGGGCGGTGCTGTCGCGGTTACGCCAAACCTGCAAACGGACGCGCTGGCCGGGCGTTAGGCTGCTGATCAGGTTGATCAAGTGGTTCTCGTTGCGGATCGGGATGTTTTCCAATTGCAAGATCACATCGCTCATGACGAGGCCAGCATCCGCGGCTGGCGTGGCGGGGAACACCTTTTCAACCAGGGCGCCACGGACGCGATCAAGGCCGAGCCGCATTGCTTCGTTGGGGTCGAACGAAAGGGCCAGTTGCATGCCCAGGTAGCCGCGTTGGACGGCTCCTTGCTGGATCAGCTGATTCATTACTTTGCGAACAAGGTTGGAGGGGATGCTGAAAGCGACGCCGCTGTTGGACCCGTTGTGCGAGGCAATGGCGGTGTTGATGCCGATGACCTCGCCCGTCATATCGACGAGAGGTCCGCCGCTGGAACCTGGATTGATGGCGGCGTCGGTCTGCAGAAACTCTTTGATTCGGATCGCATTGCCGAGCGTGACCTGGCCGCGATCGCGTGCGCTGATGATGCCATGCGTGACCGATTGACTCAGCCCGAACGGACTGCCGATGGCGAGTACGAGTCGGCCGACGCGGGCGTTATCGCTGTTGCCCAGGGTTGCCGTTGGTAGTGCCTGTGGGCTGTCGATGGTGAGAATTGCGAGGTCGCTTTCGGGGTCAGCGTTGACGACTGTGGGGCGGAACACGCGGCCATCTTGTAGCTGCACAGTGATCTGTTCTGGCTTCGATTGGCTGACGACATGATTGTTGGTGATGACGTAGTAGCCTGCCTTGACGTCGCTCTTCACGATCACGCCGGACCCTGATTCCTCGACCGGCTTGGTGGTCTTAGAGCCAACGAGTCGGGGCGGCTTGATCGCTTCGATCGACACCACCGCCGGCATGACTTTGTTGGCCACGCTCTCATACCGATCGCTGAGCATCACCAGCGGGTCGCCGCCGGCATCGGGGTTCTGCGCAGCAATCAGCCGCGTCTGGGCCACGGCGTGTGAGCCGATCTGCATCGGCAGATGCGCGACCAAACCCAAAGTCAAAAGCAGCGCGGCGCCAGCCACACAGGGCACGAAGATTCGCTTCATGGAATGCATCCACTCCAATTGCACGAACAGACGACGGCCTTGTCGCGATCGTTCGCTCGGGTTAATTAAGAAATCGCTCGGTCCTGAGAAGGCTCACCGAGATCAGCGCTATGGGTGAGTTTGAATGTTCACCACGCTGACACCTGTCCTTGCCGAACGGATGTGTTTCTTCGTCGGCAGGCAATTCTACAGGGCAACCGGAATCGAAATTGAGAAAAAATGAAAGGAATCTAAAAATTGACTCAAGTAGAGCACAGCGTAAACACGACAGGCTCGCCATATTCACAGCGAGCCTTTCCGCTTGGAGTGTGTCGATCTGGAAAATCCCCCCAGACTGCGTGGTTTCCGCTCGCGGCTTGAGCGAAACCAAAAGAGCCGGAAGCGTAAGCGACGGTGTATTTCGTCCGTCACTCACGCCTCCGGCTCTGAAGAAAACGCCGAAGCTAGAAAATTACTTCGCGAAATCCCACTCAAGTTTGGAAATGTCGGTTTCGCGCGGTTGGCGCAGACGTGATTCCGTATCGGAGACCCGTTCCCAGTCACTATCAACATGATTCGATCGTGAGCCCGATACCTCCATCGCCCGTTTGCACTGGATACAGGTTGTGATGAACGGCAGCGCATTGAGTCGCGCAATCGGTATCTTTTTCTGGCATACCTCGCACAACCCGTACACGCCGCGAGCTAGGCGATCGAGAGCACGCTCGACTTGTAGGAATTCGTCAGATTCGATCTGTGCCACCTGCGAGGAAACTTCCTCACCACAAGAATCGAAGGCCTGGTCCGCGGAGTCGCCGGACTCTCCAATCGACTCGAAATCACGCAACTCGTCGCCGAGGCGTTTGAGAAGTTCTTCGCGCCGATCCAAAAGTGATTTTTGGAGGCGAATCAAGGCTTCATCGCGGGCCATGGCTCACGGCCTTTCTTTGCAGGGTGGGAATTCAAAGCCGAACCAACGAGTGCAACAAACATGCCGAATGCGACCTAGGAATCACACAAATCAAGTCTTATTTCGCAAATACATTCTTTACTATACCTTATGTCGAAACACATAGAGACGATCCAACTGCGGATTTCAAGAATAAGACGATACTTCGTCCCTTTTTGGCACGATTTTCCGCAAAATTGAGCAAATTTTTCCGCGTCTCGCCCAGTTCAACCTGACATTTTGCCAGATTTGTGCGTCGATCTCGGCACCTCGCCTCCTTTAGCCGAGATAAACGTCCTGTTTGGGAATACTTGCGCGAAACTCCCAAAATCTCCCCCAGGCACGCCATTTGGCGGTAATGAAATCTCAGGCCCTGATTGTCTCCAATGACGTTGACCTGCCGTCCGGTATTCGGTACAAAGCACCGTCGGTGTCTAAATGTAGCCCAACCTGGCTGATCGAAATGGTACGAAAATGGCACGCCTTGTGGGCGGATAGAGTCAGGAGCAGCATCGTTGGATTGCTGTTCTTGGCCACCACGTCCGCCCTGCGCGCTCAGGATGCCTGGCCTGCGGATTTGCCTCGGTATGACATTGCGATTGTCTTGAACGCCGCTAAACGTCTTGCGACGGTGAAACAGATCGTTTACTGGACAAACTCGACCAAGCAATCGACGCAGGAACTCATCTTTAACGCTCATTCTCACTATCAGGTGCCGGAAAAAGATATCGGTTTCCTCGCCAAGACCGGCGAAATCCTCCGCCTTGCGCCGCGCGAATCCCTGCTACTCGGAGGCCCCGCGTTGCAAATGACCAGCGTGCATCGATTCAGCGACGGAAAAGTTGATGACGCGGTCGATTTTGACTTCACACCTAGTAACGCCACCGCCCTGCGTGTCGCGCTCCCAAAACCGGTGGCTCCAGGCGAATCGGTTGCGGTCGAGTTGAATTTCAACTTCAACATTCCCGCCCGCAAAGGCCGCTGGGGCCAATGGGACGGCATCACGACGCTCGCCCAATGGTTGCCCGTGCTCGCCGTGATTGACGACACCGGCTGGCAGCCGACACCGTTCATTGCTTGGCATCAGCCGTTTCACAACGAAGCAGGCGTTTACCGCGTCAAGATTCGTGTGCCACGCGATCAGGTGCTGGCGGCGTCGAGTTCTGTCAAATCGGAAACGATCGCGGACGACGGCTGGAAGGAGATCGAGTACGAGCCGACCTGTGTACGAGATTTCTCGCTGGTCGCCAGCTCGCGCTTTCAGGAATGGACCGACGAAACCGCCGGCGTGCACATCCGCTGCGTCGCCCTGCCGGAGCATGAATTCCACGCCAAGAACCTCGTCGCCGCCGCCAAGCAGGCGTTGCCAAGTTACAATCAGTGGTTCGGTAAATATCCCTATAGGCAGTTTACGATTGCCGAGTCGCATATCGGCTGGATGGGCAACGAATGCGGCGCGATGGTGCTCATCGACGAGCGCGTCCTCAACATGCCGCACATCGCCAAGGGCTACCCTGTATATCTTCTGCAACACGAACTTTGTCATCAGTGGTGGTACAACGTCGTCGGCGCGCATGGCTACTCCGAAACCTGGATGGACGAAGGCCTCGCCACCTATTTCAGCCATCGCCTCTCCGACCGCACACTGGGACGCAACAACGAAATCCTGGAGTATCCGAAAGGCCTGCGCTGGATGCCTAATATCCGCCGAGACGACTTGCGCAACTACAGCATGCTCGGCGTTCGCGCTCGCGGCGAGCTGCATCCCACCGTGCAGGACCTTCCGAAGTTCGGGCATCTTGTCAACCTCACCGCGGCAACTTACGACCGCGGCAGCAAGATTATCGGTATGATCGAAGAACGTATGGGCGAGTCGGCGTTTCTCGATTTCATGCGCGGTGTCTACGCCAAGTACCAGTTCCGCATCCTTCGCGTCGCTAACTTCCAGCGTGAACTCGAAGCCTACACACGCACATCGTGGGATGAGTTTTTCCGTCATTGGGTCCACGGGACCGGCAGTTGCGACTGGGCCGTCGAGCGTGTCGAAATCAACAAGCTACCGGTGATTCTGGCTCGCTTGGGGTCAAGCCGCTGGTCCGATGTGCCAATGCGAATGACGGTTTACCTGAAACAACAAGGCGACTTCAACGAACCGACGACGCTCGGCATTCGTCTGCAAGCCGGCAAGGACTATCAGCTTCGCATCCCAATCCATCCTGATGTGCCGATGATGCAATTGGATGAAATGCAGGTGAAGGTGGAATGCACACAGGATTTCAGCGGTGGAAAACAAAAGGCTCGCGTGAAAGTTGAGCTTTACCTTCATGACGAATTGTTGCAAATTTCCGTTGATCCTGACAATGTGCTATTGGACACGACACCGACGAACAATTATTGGAAGCGCGAGATCCATTGGCAGTTGACGCCGCTCTACACCCAGCTGGACGAAATGGACGTAACCAATGCACATGATCGCTGGAACGTCATCGCCGGGCCTTGGCTTTACGGGTCGTCCTACCAGAATCCGTGGTACAGCAAGACGCTGACGGCGGGCCTTCGCCTGGGCGTGTATCGCACGCAGGAGGTGATGGCGGCGGGATACTTGGCCTACCGCGCGAACGACCGCAACATCGTCGCCGGCGCGGATGTGTACTGGGACCACGTGCTGTTGCCGCATTTACAGATTGGATTATCGTTGGAACGCTCGATTCGGACGATAAGCGACACGGACATCCCAAGCAGCCGCGGTGCGCTTTACGCGCGGTACATTTTCGTGCATGGCAGCTCACTCTATCTGCCGCCTTTTGAATATATCGAGGCGTTTGGCGTGGCCCAGAATCGCAGCCTGCCCGATCCGATAACACGCTCGCCAGGCGCGGATTTGTTTCGTGAACGTCCGGTGCTTGGTGTGCACTATCACAAGAACCTGCTGACGCCCTACTGGGATGCCGAGGGTGGCTTCGCCTTCGACGCCTCGTATCAGTTTGGTTTGCCGATCTTTGGCAACCAGCGCGAATTTCACCAAGTAAACGGTCAGTTTTCGTTCCTGAAAGGGATGCACGCCGTACGTGATTGGCTAGGAGACGGTCCGATACGAAGCTGGTTGGGCGAGACACGCTGGGCGTTTCGGGTCGCCGGCGCCGCGGCGTTGCCCGAAGATGGCCAATTTTTCGCGCTGGGCGGCGGCGAGAACTTCCGTGGATTCGCCCTAAGCGATCGCCAGGGCAGCCTGCTTTGGCAGGCAAGTGTCGAATGGCGCTTGCCTGTCATGACGAATCTGCGCGCCGACTTTTTGGACCATACCGCCGGTGTGCGAAATATCTACTTCGCGCCGTTTTATGACCTGGGCAACGCCTACCTCCATGGTAAGCAACTCGGCGACACCGCGCATGCCGTCGGTGCAGGCTTGCGTATCGACGTGGCTTGGCTCGGCTTCATCGAACGAACCATGCTGCGCTTCGACGTCGCCAAGACTGTGAATGTCGACCGGCCGGTGCAATTCTGGTTCGGCATCCAACACCCATTCTGAAGAAAATCCGACTATCGAATTCCGAAACCCTGTTTACGTTTAGCGCTCGTGACACGGCTTGCCGTCAAACTATCGCGCGAGCCCTAAACGTAAACAGGGATGTTTGATGTCCCGAATCCGATTCGGATTTCTTTCGCTTTTTGTATTGAGGATTTGTCTCGAATTTCGGATTTGCCTGGTGTCCTACCGTCGTTGCACGCTTGGGTAGGCCAACCACTCGGCCAACGACCACACGTGATCGGTCAAACCTGCTGCCATCGCTGGCGTTCGTTGGATCCAGGTTTCATCAGAGCCTTCTACCCGCAGCGTGCGAACGGGC
>SIAQ01000097.1 GCA_009697105.1 Gemmataceae bacterium
TCGGTTCATCAGCCGTTGCCAACGCTGCCAAAGTTTTTTTGCATCGTCCATGACGCTATCCCTCCTAGTTTTTCTGCCTGGCTTACCTACCAAACAGAATGCCAGAAGGGTGGCGTTTTTTCATCAGGAATCCTGGAAAC
Source organism: Gemmataceae bacterium (assembly GCA_009697105.1). Lineage (GTDB taxonomy): Bacteria > Planctomycetota > Planctomycetia > Gemmatales > Gemmataceae > SIAQ01. The sequence continues at coordinate 141 of SIAQ01000097.1, forward strand.
TACTGTCTATAACGATGTAAGAGGACACATAGCTTAAGGAGTCACAGTCGTGGCCACTCGCTTCCCGCGTTACAGTTCTGAGGATTTCGCTCGGCGAGGCACAGATCTCTATGAAAACAAGTTTCGCTCGCTCGTCGAACGCGGCAACTACGGACGCATCCTAGCCATTGACATCGAGACCGGCGATTACGCGCTCGGTGAAGACGGCATGCAAGCGGCTACGCCCTTGCTCGCAAAGAATCCCAACGCCCAAATTTGGTCGCTCCGCATCGGCCACGTCGCCGTGGATAAATTCGGCGGCGGCGACACGCGGGAAAAACCATGATCGTCGGGATGGTCAATTCTCAATTTGAACCGCAAATCGGTGTTTTTAATGTTGAGCAAGATGGCCTGGCGATGCATCAACATTTCGCGCGGATCGGCCTGGGCCCGCTGGCATTCCTCCAGGAACGGCAAGACGCTTTGCAGGCGACGCATGATCGGCAGCATTTCGTCGTTGCCGTCGAGGAGTTGGCGCTGTTGAGCTTTCACGCAGGCGAAATCATTGACCAGCGTGTCGAGTTTACGCAGGCCGGCGCGGAGCGTGGCATCCGTCGCAAGCGCTTGGCGAACGATCTCCTCAATGTTGGTGGATTGCTCGTTAACGGCGAATGCCAACTCGCCGTTGAGCAGGTCGAAGAGACTGCCGAGACGTTGGAGTTCGTCGGCGTTGGTCCGGGTCGCTTCGAGAAGTGTGGCTTCCCAGTGATTCTGGGCCACGTCCTTGCCCTTGTCGAACACTTGCTCGACGAGTTGGACGAGGGCACTGCTGCCCGGGGCGATGACGTTAAGGACGGTCGTGGTGACGAGCCTGGCCACGCCGCCGTACTTTTTCACAACGGACATGAAGCTATCTTTGAGGGACATGACGCGGACCTCCGTGGTCGGGATCAGAGTGTCTCGTACTTATTCGCTTGTCATAGAAGAAAATTTGAACCGAATCGTGATTATTGTATGAACGGGCGCGTTGATCGATCCCCCCCACCAATCGCTGCGCTCATGGTGGGGCTTGCGTCGTTCATCCTTTCAATATCACCTTCCCCGTCAGCGTGCCCGCTCTTTGCAGCGTGTTCTCTTCTAGAAAGCGGTGGGCGGCGGCGGCTTCGGCGAGTTTGTACGTCTTGCCGATCGGGATGTGTAACTTCTTCGCGGCGAACCAGCGGTTGATGTCGTCGGCACAGACGCGTTGCTCGTCGGGCGTGGCGTTGAACATCGCGAAGCCGTGCAGGGCCAGGCCTTTGACGTAAAACGGGCCGACCGGAAACGTCGGTTGCGCCTGTCTGCCGGCCATGACGACCATGCGACCACGAGACGCCAGGAGGTCGATCGTTTTGATGAAGTCGGGTTCGCGCTGGGTTTCGTACCAAACGTTGACGCCCTGGTTGGCAGTGAACTCTTTGACGCGGGCGGGGACGTCATCGGTTCTGTAGTTGAGCACGAGATCGGCGCCCCAGCTTTGGCAGAGCTTGACTTTCTCGGGCGAGCCGACGGTAGTGATAGCCTTGGCGCCGACGGCCTTGGCGAACTGCACGACCATCGAGCCGACGCCGCCCGTACCGCCGTTGACGAAGACGGTCTCGCCCGACTTGAGGCCACAGCGCTGGAAGAGACCGAGATGGGCAGTGATGCCGACGAGGGCGACAGCGGCGGCTTCGTCGTCCGTCGTGCCGGCGGGCGTAGGATAGAAGAATTCCTCACTCGCGCAGACGTATTCCGCACACGTACCCTGGCGGCCGAGTAGGCCCTGGTTGGAACCCCATACGCGATCGCCGACCTTGAAGCGATTGACGCTCGGGCCAACCGCTTCGACCTTGCCCGCGACATCGGAGCCGGTGATGAACGGCGTTGGCAGGGCCATCTTTACCAGGCCGGAGCGGATGTAGGTGTCGATCGGATTCAGCGCAGCAACGGCGACGCGGATCAGTATCTCGTTGTCCTTCGGCGTCGGCGTCGGCATGTCGGCCCAGCGCAGAACTTCGGGTTCGCCGGGCGTATCAAGGATGGCGGCTTTCATGGGTGCGTCTCCAGGGATGTTCATTCGATTCGCGGACGGTTCCGAATTATTCACCACAGAGAACACGGAGAGCACGGAGAGAAATTCAATGGAACTTATAACTTATCCTTCAGGAGAATAACTTCGATTGTTTCGGTGGCATAGGCCACTGGTAAGCAATCGCGTTTTTCTTGGCATTTTTCTGTGTGCTCTGTGTTCTCTGTGGTGAATGATTTGGGTTATCGTTTCAATTTTCGAGCGGCGGCTTCGACGTTCGGGTCGCCCCAGCGCGTGCCCTCGGGGATGGCGGGCTTCTTCGCGTCGCCGTCGTAGAGCGGCAAGTCGCGCGTCGGAGCATCACCGGGCAGGCGGATGCCGTGGCCGTCCACGGCGTAGAGCTTGTCGCCGAACTTCACGGCCAACACGGGCGTGCGGTAGCTTAGTTTTACGTGGATGTGTTTCGGCGGTGTGATCTCCACGTCCTCCACGCGTTCCACCCACGGATGTTTCGCGAAACCTTCGCGAAGTTGATCGGCGAGGTCGTCGCTCAGCAGGTTCAACTTTGTCGGCAGGCCCGAGTAGTAATGAATCTGATCGAGAAACTTGGCCCGATCTATGACTTCCGGCGGGTCGCATTCGATCTCGGCAAATGCGACGAGATAACGCTCGCGGCCAGCCAAATAATCGCGTCCCCAGCGGCTGAGCGCGACGATGCTGCCGACCAAGAGCACGACGAGCATTGTCGATAGCCCGGCCTTCCACATCCACGCACGAAATGGGGCGGCGGCGTCAGGAGGTTTCTTTTTGTTTTTCATGAAAGCGCAATGGACGCGCTCGCCGCAGGCGAGCGGCTAAACAACCGGCATTCTCACCATACGGAAATCGCCAGTTCGAGTTCGATGTGGAAGCGATCGTGCACGCGAGTTCGGACCAAATCGACGAGCCGTAGTACGTCGCGCGTGGTTGCGCCGGACTCGACGACAAGGCAGTTTGGATTCCGCTCGCTGATGGCGACGGCGCCGACCTTCGTCGTGTTTAGTCCGGCTTGCTCTATCAACGCTCCTGCGTTCAGGCCGGGCGGATTCTTAAATATTCGCGCGGTGGATTGATAGCTGAACGGTTGCGTTGCTTTGTACTGAATCCAGGCTTTGCGCAATCGCTTCGTAATCGTGTCGCGGTTGTCGTTGTCAAGCGAGAACTCGGCGGAGATCAGCACCGGATCGTCGAGAATCGTGCCGGATGACGTGAAGCGTATCTCGTCGTGTTCGCGAGTTTGCACGTTGCCCTGACTGTCGATCACCTCGACGCGGCGAACGAGCTGGCCGATGTCCGAGTTGCGATCGCCGGCGTTCAGGAGCAAGGCCCCGCCGACGGTTCCCGGCAAGCCGACGAGGGATTCCAACCCCGCCAGGCCATTGCGGCAGGCATGAGCGATGAGCGCGGTGAGAGTCGCGCCGGAGCCCGCCTTGACCGAGCGTTTTTCGACGCTGACCTGCGTGAAGGCCGGCGTAACGAGACGCAGCACGATGCCGACGACGCCTTCGTCACGTACCAGTATGTTCCCACCGCCGCCTAAAATGCGGTAGCGAAGCTGTTTCGCCGAGCAACGACGGATCACCGCCGCCAACTCATCGCGCGTGCGCGGCTGCACTAGCACCTCGACCGATCCGCCGACGCCAAGCGGCGTGTGCGGCCCGAGCGGGGCGTTGAACTGTGTAAAGTCAGCGAAATCTTTGAACTCCGCCGCCATATTCGTCGAGGCCATGAGTGTCTCCGGGTTAGCTGTCAGTTCGTCATTATATGATTTCCGCTTGCGGCTTAGCGCTCGGAATATCCCACGCCATCGCTACCGTTATGTCAATCGGCGCCGGCCGAAGTATAACATCTCGATACCTCTCATAGGAGATTGTTGAATGTTCCAAGTCACGCGCGAGATTCGCTTTTGTTACGGCCATCGCTTGCTCAATTACGACGGCAAGTGCAAGCACCTACATGGCCATAATGGCCGAGCTGTCATCACGCTCGAAGCGGATCGGCTCGACGCACTGGGCATGGTCGTCGATTTCTCCACGATTAAGCGCGTCGTCAGCACCTGGATCGACGCCAATCTCGACCATCGCATGATCCTGCACAAAGACGACCCGATTCTGCCAACGCTGCGCCAGCAGGGCGAGCCGGTCTACGTGATCGATGTCAATCCCACGGCCGAGAACATCGCGAAGCTGATCTATGATCATATCGCCGCGCAGGGCTTCCCGATTACGGAGGTCAAATTGTGGGAGACGGAGGATTCGTTTGCGGTTTATCGGCCTTGTCGCGAATTAAAGTTAGAAAAATGAGCGAGGCTGCGAATATTCGTGAACGGCGAGCGAAGAAGAACAACAAGCCCAGGGGTGAGGTACTCCGAACCCCTGGGATCAATCGCTGACTTGCGTCCATCCCAGGGGTTCGGAGTACCTCACCCCTGGGCTTGTTTTCGGAGCGAGCCCCATGTCAACCGCATCTCCGGGTCCACCGATCATGCCCGCAGTAAAGCCGGCGCGGCGGCGTTGGCCCTATCTGCTCGCCGGCGTGGTGTTGCTGTTGGCCACGCCGTTCGCTTACTACGCGTTATTGCAATTCCGCACGCAGAACGATTGGCGAGCAGCCGAAGCGGAGACCGACGCCCTCGATCCGCGCTGGCGCATGGAGCAGATTCTCGCCGATCTTGCACCGATTCCGGATGACGAAAACATCGCGCTGGCGACGATCCGCATTCTTGCGCCAGGGAGGACAAACATCTCGATACCGCCAAAGCGATATGAGGTGCTCTTCCCGGACGATTATCCCGTCAATGCCGAAATGAACCCGGAACAGATCAAGTTCCTGCGTGAGAGTTTCAAGAGAATCGGCAACCGACTCGACGACGCGCGCGAGCTGAGGAAGTACACCAGAGGCCGATTCAAGCTGGCGATCAGCGAGGATTTCTTTTCCACGCAAATACCGGATCACCAGGAAGTTCGCATCCTTGCCGAATGGTTGATACACGACGCCAGGCTCGTGGCCCAGGACGACGAAATGGACAAGGCGCTGCAATCGTGCGAATCGTGCCTGGCGCTCGGGTGCGCTTTTTGCGATGATCCCTATGTGATGGCTTTCTTGATTCAATGCGCGATGCATAGCGACGCCGTCACCGCTTTCGAGCGCGTTTTGGCGCAGGGCGAAGCGGCGGACGCCGTGCTGCTGCGCGTGCAGAAACGCGTGTTGACGGAATATCGCACCACGAGTTGGCTGGCGGCGATGCGCGGAGATCGGGCTGGGCATCACTTGTTCTTTGAAGGCGTTCGAGCCGGAAGGCAAAAACTCGGTGGCTGGATATTTTTTCGCATTAATAACGAGAATTTGCTAGTCGACATTAAGCAGTGGGGAGCCGACACATTTCCAGCGGTTTACCTGAGACAATACCCGGATCACCTTCGCTACAATACGGCTCTCGTCGAGATCACGAAGCTTCCCTACCACGAACGTAAGGGGAAGTTGGCGGCACACCAAGATTCTCTCTATGCGTCAACAAATGCCGTGATGCGTACGTTCGCGATTGCTGGTGCGATCGTGCACGCCGCCGAGGGCCGCACACGCGGTCTGCTGCTCTCCGCCGCCGTCGCGATTGCGTGTGAGCGCTATCGGCTTCAGCATCCGCAGCGAACCTGGCCGAGCACGCTGGAGGAGGTTGTCAAGAAGGGCCTGCTCGATGAAGTGCCGCGTGATCCGATCGATAATCAGCCGCTGCGTTTTCGCACAACGAAGGAGGGCATCGTCGTCTACTCGATTGGCCCGGACGGAAACGACGACGGCGGCAAGATCGAGCGCAACAACACGAATCGACCCGGCGTGGACGTCGGCTTTCGTTTGTGGAACGTCAATCTGCGCCGCCAACGGGCGCTGCCCGCGCCGGCGGAACTGGAGGTGCCGAATTGACTGCTTGTCGATTGTGCGTGTGAACGTTTGATGAAGATTGCCGTGTTTGCGTATGCGCCTTTGGTCTGGTTTCCCCACTCGGTACAATGTTGAAAACGAACCGTGCGGAGAATCAGATCATGCCGGAAACGATAACACCCCTCGTGGTGCGCAAGGACGAATCACTCGTGGTTCCGTCGCTCGACGATCCCGCGCTCTACATCAATCGCGAAATGAGCTGGCTGGCGTTCAATCGCCGCGTGCTGGAAGAAGCGCTCGATCCGTCGGTTCCGTTGCTCGAACGCATCAAGTTCTTGGCGATCTTCGCTTCCAATCTCGACGAGTTCTTCATGGTCCGCGTCGGCGGGTTGCAGCAGAAAGTCGGCGCCGGCGTGAGCGTCGGCTCCGGGGCGGATCGCATGGCCCCGCTCGATCAACTTGCTGCTGTCAGCCTGACTGTGCGCGACATATTTCAGGCGGCCTATGCCTGTTTCAACGACCAGCTTCGGCCTGCACTCGACAAAGAAAATATCCTGCTCCGCGCAGGCAAAGACGTGACCGAGTCGCAAAAGACGACGCTGGCCACGTATTTCCGCCGCGACATCTTTCCCGTGCTCACGCCGCTGGCGATCGATCAAAGGCATCCGTTTCCGCATTTGTTGAACAAGTCGCTCAATCTGGCCGTCATCCTGCGTCGGCCGCGCGACAGCGAGCAGCGTTTCGCCGTGGTCCAAGTGCCGGCGGTGTTGCCACGCTTTGTGCAGCAGAAGCTCGAATCAGGATTTCTTCTTATCCCGCTGGAAACGCTGATTCGCATGCATCTGCCGGAGTTGTTTCCCGGCATGACTATCGAGTACACGGCAGTGTTCCGGGTGACTCGCAATAGTGAATACGAGATCGACGACGACGACGTCGAGGATCTGTTGAAGACCATCGAGGAGGAAGTACGAAAACGCCGCCGCGGGTTCGCGGTTCGGCTGGAGATCGAGGCGAATGCCCATCAAGACGTGGTGAATTTCCTGATGCAAGCGCTCGACCTCGACACGAGCGATGTCTACTCGCACGACGCTTTCCTCGATATTACGGGCCTGTTTCAGGTATACGCATTGCCCGGCTATCCCCATTTGCGTGATCCGCAGTTCGTGCCGCAAACAGTCGCGGAGTTCAACGGCGCCAGTAGCATCTTCGCCGCGATTCGAGCACGCGATGTATTGCTACACCATCCGTTCGATTCGTTCGGCCCGGTGGTCGATTTCATCGAGACCGCTGCCAAAGACGAGCGCGTGCTGGCGATCAAGCAAACGCTTTACCGCACCAGCAGCGATTCCTCTATCGTCAAAGCGCTCCAACTCGCTGCCGACAATGGCAAACAAGTGACGGCAGTCATCGAGCTTAAAGCCCGTCTTGACGAAGAGCGCAACATCCAGTGGGCCAGGCAGCTCGAAAAATCCGGCGTCCATGTCGTCTTCGGATTCGTCGGTCTGAAGACCCATTGCAAGGTCGCGCTCGTCGTTCGCTGTGAAGACGACGGTATTCGCCGTTACGTACATCTCGCCACAGGCAACTACAACCAGCAGACGGCACGCCTCTACACCGATCTCGGCTTTTTCACCAGCAACAACGATTTCTGCGACGACGCCTCGGCTCTGTTCAACTACCTCACCGGTTACTCGGAATTGCCGCAATGGCGCAAGCTTGTCGTCGCGCCGAGCCGAATGCAAACGTTCATGATCGAGCGTATCGAGAACGAAGCACGTAATGCCCGTGCAGGCCGGTTGGGGCGCATCATCGTCAAGATCAACGGCCTGCTCGAACCAGCGATCGTCCAGGCGCTTTACCGCGCCAGCCAGGCGGGCGTGAAGATCGACATCATCTGCCGGGGCATCTGCGCGTTGCGGCCAGGCATTCCGGGGATCAGCGAGAACATTCGCGTTATTTCCATCATCGATCGCTTCCTGGAACATAGCCGAATCGTTCACTTTCACAACGGCGGCGACGCTCAGGTTTACATCGGGTCGGCGGACTGGATGGATCGCAATCTGAGCCGGCGCGTGGAGGTTGTGTTCCCGGTCGAGAATCTCGAATTGAAGAATCGGCTCGTGCACGAAATTCTCGCGATCGGCCTGGCGGACAACACCAAGGCACGGGAACTATTGCCGGACGGATCGTATCGCCGGGTGATGCGCGCACCGGATCAGCCTGCGGTACGCAGCCAGGAACGCTTCCTGGAAATCGCCGCCCAGACCGCGCAACGCCGGCCACACGAGCCGATGACGCCGCCCGTGAGTTCGGTTACGACACCGACGAAAACGCGACCCCGTGGCAAACGCGGTGCGCGGAAGGAAGGGTGACGCGGCAAGCCCCAGGATGATCGCAGCGATTGGTGGGGATCGCCCCCCAGGAATCGCTGCGATCATCCTGGGGCTTGCGGGTTTTGAGCAAAGTTCTGAACGAAGATTGCCCGTTCCGTATGATATAATACGACAGCGCTAGATCGAGAATTTGGCCCGCATTGTAGCCGAATTCGCGAGAATTCGGACGACTTGGGCAAACGAGGGAAGGCCGAATTCTCACGAATTCAGCTACAGGATACGATGTAGCGCTGTCGTAATAAATGTGGTACGATTTGAAATCCCGAATCCTTGGCGACCTGTTTCATGAATGCCGGTATTGTCATCCTTATCCTCAAGATCGCCGTCATTGCTGTCACGGTGCTTTGGCTTGGCTCGTTGATTGCGCTCGCGCTGGGCAAGACGCGATTGCATGGCCGAATCAATATCGTTTTTTTCGCGCTGACGCTAGTTGCCCTCTTCGGACTTGAGGTTATCGCCCGCGTGATCGGCCCGCCGGGCTTGTTTGACGACTACCTTGGACTCCATGACGCTCGCCTAGCCATGCGGATTCACTTAGGGTTCTCCGTACCTTCAGCGGTGCTGCTCTTCGCGATGCTGTTCACCGGTCTGAAGCATAAACGTAAAGTCCATATCGCAATGGGCCTCGCGTTCAGCGTGCTCTGGATCGGCACGTTTATTACGGGCGTCTTCTTTTTGCCGCACGAATTGCCGTGGTGAGTAGCAAGCCCAGGCGGTGAGGTACTCCGAACCCCTGGGATAGCGATTGAGGAATCCCAGGGGTTCGGAGTACCTCACCCCTGGGCTTGAATTTGAACGGGAATGGATGCCATGCCAACCGACCCACTCACGCCGGATGATCTGAGCCGAACCTACGCGGAATTGCTCGGCGACGAACCACCCGCGATCGAGCTGGAGGCCGACACGACCCCGCCGCCACCTATGCGCATCATCGAAGCGTTGCTCTTCGTCGGGGGCTCGCCGTTGACCGCGAACCGTGCCCGCGAGATTCTGCGTGGGTTGTCCGAAGAACAATTTGTCGAAGCGATCACGCAACTCAATCACGACTATCGTCGGCAGAATCGGCCCTACACGATTCTGTTCCACGACGATGGTTATTCGCTGACGCTCCAACCACGCTTTCGCCACACCATCGAAAAACTCTACGGCGGCGTCCGCGAAGCTCGTCTGTCCACGACCGCCGTCGATGTGCTCGCGCTCGTCGCCTACCGCCAACCCGTCACGAAAGCCGAGGTGGACAACATCCGCGGCGGCGATTCGGGCACGCTGTTGCGGCAACTGGTGAGCCGCGGTTTGATCCAGGTCGCCCCGCTCATCGGCGGCGAACCCAACGAAGTCGCTTATTCGACGACGCCGCGCTTCCTGGAGATGTTCGACCTGCGCAACCTCGACGATCTGCCAAAGACGCATGATTTGCAGAAGATTTAGGAGAATTGCAGATTGCGAATTCTCGTTTAGCCCTCGCGTCGCCCTGCGAGAAGGCAGCGCACGTTGTTAGCGCCCTGCAAAGGGCGGTACAATCGAACTCGCGATGGATGTGAAGTTACACGATCGCCGTCGCGGAGTTTTTCCCTTTCAGGAAAATGTCTCGATCGGCTTACCCAGGGCGTCGCTGCGCGGCTTCGCCGCTTCGCTTTGCCCTGGGCTATGATGTTTGTGCAACTTCGGTGCTCGAAAATACACATTGCCGTCAGTCCAACTTCTTGATCCCCGTTTCCTCCACGTTCGAGCGCGGCACTTCTGGCCCAACATCCGGCTTCACTTTGATCCGCCCGTTCATCATCAGCACCCAGCGGCTTATTGCCCATAGCAAGATGAAGCCGACCGACGCCATCACGAACACTGTCAGGCTCAGGTTCAGAATGCCGGTCACTCGGCTCGGGTGGTTCGCTAAGTTGCGCACCATGATGACGCCGGCGGTCATCGTCGTCGAGGTCACGAACGCCATCGGGATCAGCGTCACCCAGGCGTACTTGGCGCGTCCGGTGTTGATGAGCAGCGTCGTCACCAGGCACAGCGCGAGCACGGCGAGCAGTTGGTTGGCGATGCCGAACATTGGCCAAATCGTGCCGATCGAGCCAGTGCTGACCAGCGTCCCCCAGCCGAGCGTGATAATGCCGGTCGCGAGAATCGAGCCGGGCAGCCAATCGGGTTTCGCGAACTTCGGGTACGCTTGGCCGAGCGTCTCCTGGAACAGGAACCGCCCGATGCGCGTGCCGGTGTCGATGGTGGTAAGGATGAACAACGCCTCGAACATGATGGCGAAGTGATACCAGTATTTGATAAGCCCGCCGGTGTAGCTCGGATCGATGAAGTACGAACTCGCCTGCGTAAGGATGCGCGACATGCCGACGGCAAGCGTGACTGCCCCGCCGGTTCGGCCACGCAGCGATTCGCCGCCGACGAGTTGCTCCATCTGGGCGAGATTGGCGTCCTCGACCTTGATGTTGTGCAGGTTCTCGACGCCGATCATTGCCTTGGCGGCATTGCGGTCGATCTTCAAATCTTTGTAGAGTTCATCGAGCTTGCCCTGAAACTGCGGGGCTTTATCGAGATCGACGTTGATGTCGTAGTACATGTCCACCGGCAGCGATGCGGCGGCGATTAGAGCAACGACGCCGACCAGGCCTTCGATGAGCATCGAGCCGTAGCCGATCATGCGGATGTCGCCTTCGGTGTTGACCATCTTCGGCGTCGTGCCGGACGCGACGAGTGAATGGAAGCCGGAGATGGAGCCGCACATGATGCAGATGAACACGAACGGGAATATATTGCCCGGAAACGTCGGGCCGCCTTCGGAAAACACCGGATTGACCATGGGGCAAGGCAGCGCCGGATTCGCGACGACCACGCCGAGCACGAGCAGCGCGATGGTGCCGATCTTCAGGAAGCTCGAAATATAATCACGCGGGCACAGCAGCATCCACACCGGCAACACCGATGCGATGAAGCCATAGGCACACAGCGAGAAGATCGTCTGATTCTTGGTCAGCGAGAAGATCGCATGCAACATCGGCGTATCCTGCACCCACCCGCCGGCGACGGTCGCAATCAGCACGCCGACCGCTCCAATCGCGGACGCCTCAACGACGTGGCCCTTACGGAAGCGGTACATCCAGAAGCTGACAAACAGCGCGATTGGAATCGTACACGCGATCGTGAACGTGCCCCACGCGGAGCCGGCGACGAGTTGGACGCAACCTTTGGTCACGACGAACGATTCGATGTCATTTGGGCCTACCATCGACCCAGAGTTGGTCGGAAGATCTTTGGTCGGGATGCGTAGGATGAATTTTTCGGGACGAACCAAGGACGGCGCATCCTTGGTGTAACGAATCGTACAACCTTCAACGAATTGCACATCGATGGAGCTTTCGAGCGTCACATTTCGTGGTCCGACTTGGCCAGGAGGCAACGTAATCTCCATGCCTTCAGGCAGCTTCACTTCCTCGCCGCCGAGCGCCTTGACCACGACGAAGCCCAGGCCCGCGAGGGCGATGACGACGATGAAGAGGATGGCGACGGAGACGATGAGCGAGGCCGGTTTGCCGAGTTCGGTGAGGGCGATCTCGGCGAGCGATTTACCGCCGCGGCGGACGGAGGCGGCGAGAACGAGCATGTCCTGCACCGCGCCGGCGAGGCAGACGCCGATGACCAGCCAAAGCAGACCGGGCATATAGCCGTACTGGATCGCGAGTACCGGACCGATGAGCGGGCCGGCCCCGGAGATGGCCGCGAAGTGATGGCCGAACAGCACCCACTTGTTCGTCGGGTGGTAGTTCTGCCCGTCGTTGAATTCATGCGCCGGGGTGCGCTTGAGATCGTTGAGCATCGCAACTTTGGCTGCGAGAAATGCCGAGTAGTAGCGATAGGCAATGGCCAAGACGCAAAGAACACCCAACAGCAACGGCATGCCCCGCAGGGCGGTTTGGCCATTAACCTCAGCGGTGAACAAATCCATGGAGACTCCGTGTCAGAACGAATTGGGGAAAGCGATTACTTGAGGTGCTCGCGAACTTCGTCAAGGGACTGCGCTCGCTTGAGGAATTTCGCGAAGGCGCGCAACGCTTCGAGATCGTCGATCGAAGAAACCTTGGACATTAAACGATTGCCCTGCGTGCCGAATTTGGCGTCGAAGTCCATCGCGATGCTATCAATCAATCCCTTACGATATCCACGTTGTTCTCCTCGCCATTCCGTACTTGATACGCATTGCATGTGTGTCTCCTCTTCGAATTCTTCCATTTCTGTGTCAAAGGCCTTCCCCAAATCTTCCGGCAACTCCATCATCCAATCGATGGCCACGAATAGCTGCACGATCTCTTCGTTCGTCCAATTCCGCTTGTACAGGCCCTTTACGATCCGCAGCTTCCATTGTTTCTTGGTCAACGGATCGCGTTTCGTCTCTATCGCCTTGAGGTGGGCGAGCACGACCGCTGCGAACGGGTTGTCGCTCGCCTCCAACTCCTCCACTTTGTCCGCGTAGTCGAGCAGTTTCGCAATGCGAAACGTCAGCTCCATCTTGCAGCCCCATCGGCCATACGCGAACGTCGTCGGACGCCAACTCGGCCCTTCATCGCACAAGACGGCAAGACTGATGACTTCGATATTATACAACTGCCGAGCGGCAGAGTTGACGCGACCGACAAAACATAATTTCCGGGGCTGAAGCGTAAGCGAGGCCGCCTGAATGCCTCGCTTACGCTTCAGCCTCGGACGGAAATTTGACTTTTGTCGGTGGCGGCAAAGTTGTACTGAAGCATGCGTTGCGGGAACTCAATCTCGGCATCACCTTGAATTTCGACGTGGATCAGGAGCCAATGCTCCGTGCCATCTTTCAGCCAGACTTTGAACAGCTTGTCGGCGATGCGTTTGCCGCCTTTCGTTTTGCGGGCGATCTTCTGGAATTCCTTGTCGAGCGATTCGTAGCCACCTGCCCAGTCGATGTCGGCGTAAATGTCGGGAAAGAAGAACAGAACAAACGCGGGAAGGAACGCCTGCAACGTGTCCTTCCATGGGCTGTCGAATTCCTGCACGCGTTTGCGGGATTTGGCCAGGAGGGAGAATTTATCCTTCCCGACATCGCAAAGCAATACACAATGCAAATCGGAATATTGCACGGGCACGCGACACGACTTCGCGGGTTTATTCCCAATACAAATCACGAAAGGCCGAAAGTACGAAAGCACGAAATAGGGAACCCGATAGTTTTTTCGGGCTTTCGTGATGATGTCTTTTTTCGGCCCGTCCGCGACGTTCTATTCGTGATTAATCTCCTGCGAATCAGGCGGCGAGTTGGCTGCTGCCACTTTGTGAATTTTTTCACTATAACAAGGGTACGCAAAAACATAACAAACAACATGAAACTTCGTTCAACAAGGAGCGTGGATCGTGACGTTAATGAAGCACCTTGCTTGGTCTCTCCCCATCTTGCTGCTTGCCAGTGCCTCGGTATTTGCCAGTGAAGCAGATCTGAAAATTCCTGACCTGCATGGCACGGCCGACAAGCCCCATTTCAAGATATTCAACCAGCCCATTTCGGCCTGGAACCTTCTGTTTTGGGGCGCCCTGGTCATCACGGGAACGCTGGGCATCAGCCTCTATCAGCTGTGGCAGATTCATCGGCAGCCGGCGCACAAGTCGATGCTCGATGTGGCCGAGGTCATCTTTCAGACATGCAAGACGTATCTGATTCAGCAGGGTAAGTTCCTGCTGTTGCTCTTCTGTTTCATCGCCGCTGCCATCGCGTTTTACTTTTACCTGGAGAAGAAACCGGAGCACTCGGCCTCCCACACGCTGGAGACGATCGGCCTGGTGCTGTTGTTTTCGGTCGTCGGCATGGGCGGTTCATACGCCGTCGCCTGGTACGGCATTCGCGTCAACACCTACGCCAACGCTCGCACCGCGTTCGCTTCGCTCAAAGGCGAGCCGTGGGATGTTGTCAATATTCCTCTCCGCGCGGGCATGTCGATCGGCCTGTTCTTGATCTCACTAGAACTGGTCATGATGGTCATCATTCTGCTGTATGTGCCAAGACAAGTCGCTGGCGTTTGCTTCCTCGGGTTCGCCATCGGCGAATCGCTCGGCGCGTCGGCTCTGCGCATCGCGGGTGGAATCTTCACCAAGATTGCCGACATTGGTTCCGACCTCATGAAGATCGTTTTCAACGTCAAGGAAGACGATCCTCGCAACCCGGGCGTCATCGCCGACTGCACCGGTGATAACGCCGGCGATTCCGTCGGCCCCACCGCCGACGGCTTCGAGACCTACGGCGTTACCGGCGTCGCGCTCATCTCCTTCATCTGCCTTGCGGTTCCGGAGGAATTCGTTCAGGCCAAACTCATCGCCTGGATCTTCGCGATGCGCTTCCTCATGGACTTCATGTCGGGTGCATCCTACTTCATCAATCAGGCGATCTCGGAGAAAAAATACCGCGGGCTGAAAGAATTCGACTTTGAAGAGCCTCTCACTCGCCTCATCTGGATTGCGTCGATCCTGAGCATCGGGACCTCGTTCGTTATGAGTTACCTGCTCATCGGTGACATGGCCGCTGGTCTGTGGTGGAAGCTCGCCATCATCATCAGTTGCGGCACCCTGGCAGCCGTCCTCATCCCTGAGTTCACCAAGGTGTTCACGAGTTCGCATTCCAAGCACGTCCGCGAAATCGTGATCGCATCCCGTGAAGGTGGCGCCTCGCTGACCATCCTTTCCGGCCTGGTCGCGGGCAACTTCAGCGCCTTCTGGAAAGGCATCCTTATCGCCGGCCTGATGGCGGTCGCTTATGCCGTCAGTCTTCAGGGCGTCGGCGAGGAACTGCTCGGCTCGCACGCCAAGTACGCCCCGACCTTCGCCTTCGGCCTGGTGGCGTTCGGCTTCCTGTGCATGGGCCCCGTCAACATCGCCGTCGACAGCTACGGCCCGGTGACCGATAACGCCCAGTCGGTGTTCGAGCTGGCTCAGACCGAACACATTCCGGGCATCAAGGAAGAGATCAAGCGTGACTTCGGCTTCGACCCCGATTTCGAGCGAGGCAAGCACTATCTTGAAGCAAACGACTCCGCGGGCAACACGTTCAAGGCGACTGCCAAACCCGTGCTTATCGGCACCGCCGTCGTCGGTGCTACCACGATGATCTTTTCGATCATCCTGATTCTCGAAAAAACGCTGATCGGCGGCGTGACGATGCTCCACGTCAGTTTGACCGACGCCCCGGTCCTGCTCGGGCTGATCTGCGGCGGCGCGGTGATCTACTGGTTCTGCGGCGCCTCGATGCAGGCCGTCACCACGGGCGCGTATCGGGCAGTGGAGTACATCAAGCAGAACATGGACCTCACCAAGACGGAAGCCGATATCGAGGATTCGAAAACAGTCGTTCGCATTTGCACGGAGTACGCACAAAAGGGTATGTGGAATATCTTCATCGCCCTTATGTGCTTTACGCTGGCGTTCGCGCTGTTCGATCCGAACTTTTTCGTCGCCTACCTGATCTCCATCGCCGTCTTCGGCTTGTTCCAGGCCATCTACATGGCGAACGCCGGCGGATCATGGGACAATGCCAAGAAGTACGTCGAGGTCGATCTGCGTGAAAAGGGCACGAAGCTTCACGAAGCCACCGTGGTCGGCGACACCGTCGGCGATCCGTTCAAGGACACGACGTCGGTTGCGTTGAACCCGATCATCAAATTCTCGACGCTGTTCGGGTTGTTGGCCGTCGAAATCGCCATCTCGGTCAAGGTCGCGGTCGGCGAGGGGAAGATGGCGTACGATTACACCTGGATTGTTGGTGCGGCTCTGTTCGTCGTCGCGCTCGTCTTCGTCTGGCGTTCGTTCTACTCGATGCGCATCCCCGAAAAGGACGGGCCGAAAACGCCGAAGGCCCACTAGCATTTAGCCCACCATTTACGGCGGGGCAGGTGACATACCCGCCACACGCCGTCGACAAAACTGGATCTCCGAGGCTGAAGCGTAAGCGAGGCCGCCTGAATGCCTCGCTTACGCTTCGGCCTCGGACGGAATTTGGCATTTGTCGGTGGTGTCAAATATGGCGGACTAAATAAAAATGAAACGCCGGCGCAATCCAAATTGCCTCGGCGTTCGTCTTATACTCAAGGTTTGGTGTTTCTCCTTTTCTGCTTACGAAAGGAAATTAGCTCATGACAAATTGGCAGATACGACTCGCCACATCGACCGCCATCGCAATAGGATTGACAGTTTCTCACTCCGCGCAGGCGGCGTGCTGTTATTTCTCGGCGAAGAACGCCGACATTCTCCAGCCGGGCCAGAAGGTGTTCATCACCTGGGATCCGGTCGAGAAGATCGAGACGTTCACCGTGCAGCCAAAGTTCGAGGGCAACGCGCTCGATTTCGGCATGGTCATCCCGACTCCGACCGAACCGAAGCTGCACGAAATGCCGCGTGACTTTTTCAGTCACCTGGCGATCTACACGATCATGAAGAAACGCGAGTTCCCGGCCTCCAAGCTGCTGCCGATCTTCGCACCGCAGGCACCGGGCGGCGGGGCGGTTTTCGGCGGGCTTGCCAATAAGGCGGCGGCGATGGACCTCGACGGTCACGGGCCGGTGAAAAAACCTCCCGTTCGCGTGCTGCAAGAAGGCCTCGTCGGGTCGCTCGATTTCAAAGTCATTGAAGCCGACCGCGCCGATGCCCTTTTCGATTGGCTTAAACAAAACAAGTACAGCTATTCCGGCGACGAAGCGACGCTCAATTTCTACGTGCAGAAGAAATGGATCTTCACCGTCATGAAGATCGACACGGCCCAGATGAAACGCAACAAAGACGGCACGTTCTCGGGCAACGTCTCGCCGACGCGATTCCGCTTCGCCACGGAGAAAATGACCTACCCGCTCAAGATTACGCAGATTTCCGTACGTGAAAAGACCGAAGCGCTGTTCTACGTGCAAGCGCCGTATAAGGTCGATCTCAAGGACGACTTTAGCTACCAGTACACCTGGGTGCCGATGCTCCAGATGGCTAGCGGTTGCATGCCGAGCGGCATCCCTGGACGCGGCGGCGATTGGCTGGCGGCCTTCAAGGACCAGATTCCGCCGCTCATGCAGCGGGCGAACGTCCTCAACTTCCGCTTCATCCAGGGCCAACGCCCCACGCCCAACGCCAAGGGCCACATCCCGACGACAATGGAATGGGCACGCAAGCTCTCGCCAAGCGATGTCAAGATTCTTCGCGGCGAATCATCGTACTCCGAGAAGGTTCCCGATGTTGACGAAGGCTTCACCCAGGCCGATCTGAAAGACCCGCAACGCGCCCAGGCGATCTTCAAAGTCATTCAGGCTCGCCTGGTGAAAGCACACAAGGAACGCCCGATCGGCTACCTCGTTCGTGAGGCCCCAGCAGAGGACGTTCGCAACCTCCAGCAGCTGATGGGCCATCTGACGGAGAATTGGTTCATCACGAAATTTCGCAAGATTTTCGCCCGCGATGAAATGAACGACGATCTCTCAATCGTGCCCGCGCGATACAATGGCGCGGAGGATAACTCCGAGTATGAAGAGCTGTTCCCGGTTTCGCCTCCGTAATAATATCCGTTGTTTACGTTTATCGCTCGCATGATGCGATGTGAGCGCTAAACACCATAACATTCATTCCGGGAGACCCCGCATGCGTTATGCCTTGCTGTCCACGTTAGTGCTGGGACTGCTTTTGCCCGCCACGTCCCGCGCGGCTTGCTGCTATTTCTCCGCCAAAAACGCCGACATCTTGCAGCCGGCCCAAAAAGTGTTCATCAGCTATGATCCGAAGGAAAAGATCGAAACCTTCACTGTGCAACCGAAGTTCGAGGGCAACGCACTCGATTTCGGCATGGTCATCCCGACTCCCACGCAGCCCAAACTCAGCGAGATGCCGCGCGATTTCTTCAAGCACCTCGCGGTCTACACGATCATGAAGCAGCGCCAGACGCCGCGGTCGAAGTTGTTGCCCGAAACCAATATGCGTTTCCGTACCCTCGGCGCTCCGCTGTTGGCCCGGGGATTGGCCGAGAACCGCCGCGACTCCAAGGCTTCCGAACCAGAACGCCCCAAGGTCATCGTGCTCGAGCAGGGCCTGGTTGGCTCGCTTGATTACAAAATCATCTCGGCCGAGCGTGCCGACGATTTGTTCCAATGGCTCAAAGACAACAAATACACCTACTCCGGCGATGAAGCCACGCTCAATCATTATGTGCAGAAGAAATGGCTCTTTACCGTCATGAAGATCGACACGGCACAGATGAAACGCAACAAGGACGGCACGTTTGCCGGCGATGTCACGCCGACCCGCTTTCAGTTTGCCAGCGACAAGCTCGTCTATCCGCTGAAGATCACGCAAATTTCGGTGCGGGAGAAAACTGAGGCGTTGTTCTACATTCAGGCGCCGTACAAGGTCGATCTCGAAGGCGATATGAGCTATCAGTACACCTGGGTTCCGATGCTGCAAGCGGCAGCGGGTTGCATGCCCAGCGGCATTCCCGGCAAGGGCGGATTGTGGTTGAACGCTTTCAACGCCCAGATTCCACCATTGATGCAACGTGCACGAGCGCTGCAGTTCGGCTTCACGCCGAACCAGCGCCCGACTCCGAACGCGAAGGGCCACATTCCGACGACGATGGAATGGGCGCGCAAGCTGTCCACGGAAGACGTCGGTATTCTGACGGGCAAGCAACCGTACAGCGAAACCGTGCCTGATGTGGACGAAGGCTTCACGCAAGCCGATGTCAAAGACCCGGCTCGCGCCGAAGCCATCTACAAGGTCATCCGTGCTCGCCTGGCGAAGGCCCAGAAGGAACGTCCATTAGGTTTCCTTGTCCGCCACGCGCCGAACGAAGACGTGAAGAACCTTCAGCAACTCACCGGTCACATGGCCGAGAGTTGGTTCATTACCAAGTTCCGCAAGATTTTCGCGCGTGACGAAATGAATGACGACCTGAACATTGTCCCCGCTCGCTACAACGGCGCGGAAGACAGCAGCGAATACGAAGAGTTGTTCCCCATCTCGCCGCCGTGATAGTCCGCCATATAGCCCGCCATTTATGGCGGGTTGATCGTAGGACCCGCCATAAATGGCGGGCTATATCATCATGAAAACGCCCACGGCATTCGCTTCCGTGGGCGTTTCGTTTTCCGCGAATTTTATTCCTAATCGAAATCGTAATCTCCGATGCGAGATCACAAACTGTAGGATTACAATTAGGGTAAAAACCACCTGCTCTTTCCTGTCCCAATACTCGACACCAGGAACCACCCATGCGCATCATTGCATCCCTCTCGTTGACGCTGTTGTTCGGTGTTGCCATCGCGACGCCGACATACGCTCAAAAGACCGATCCCGACAAGACGTTTGCCGAGGCGATCAAAAACGCCAAGCCGACGATCGACATCAACGTTCGCATCCAGGCGATCATGGACCTCGCCGACTTCGGCAGCAAAGCCGAACCGGCGCTGCCTGACCTGCTCGCCGCGCTGACCACAAAGAACGAAGACCTGCGGCTCAACGCGTCGATCGCGCTTGCCAAGATCGGCAAACCGGCGATTGTTCCCGTCAGCAAGCTATTGACCGACGATGACGCCGACGTGCGGTTCTACGCCGTCTGGACGATCGGCAGCATCGGACCCGAAGCCAAGGCCGCGACGCCGACGATTATCAAGCTGATGAACGATAAGAACGACAGCGTCCGCCGCAAGGCCGCGTTTGCACTCGGCCGATTGGCGGGCGATCCGACCAAGACGATCAGCGTGCTCGTCGATGCATTCAAGGACGAGAACGACGATGTCAGGCAGTCGGCGGGCGATGCGTTGTCGAAGTTTGGCATAACCGCCGTCAAGCCGTTGATCGGGTTGCTCAAGAGCGAGAATCTCAAAGCGAAACTTCAGGCGGCGACATCACTGGGCGACGTCGGTTCCGAGGCCAAGGACGCCGTGCCGTTGCTCAAGTATCTGTTGTTGGCCAAGGAGGAAGCGAATACCCATCATTATGCGAACGTGCTGGCCAAGATCGGCAAGCCGGCGGTCCCGGCGCTCGATGCAGGGCTGCATGATAGCCGTCCGAATGTGCGTCAAGCCGCGTCGCAGGCGATGGTCCAGGTCGGTGCCGATGCCGTGCCTGCTCTCGTCGATGCGCTTGGCGATAAGAATGTTGAGGTTCGCCGCCTGGCCGCCCAGACGCTTTTGCCGATGCGCATCGGCGATAAATCGGTCGTCATCGCGCTCGCCTACGGTTTGGCCGACAAGGACGACATCTTTCGGCAAACATGCATCAATGCGTTGGCCAATCTCGGCGCTCAAGCGAAACTCGCCGGGCCGAAACTCAAGGAAGCGCTGGTTGACATGAACCAGAATATCCGCAATCAGGCATACCATTTATTGCAGCAGATCGGTGACGACCCCAGGCCGACGCTTCGCAAGGGACTGGAAAGCAAAAGCGACAAGGTTCGCATCAACACCGCGAGCTTGATGGTCAACGTCGGTCTCGATGTTAATGATGCGACGCCGGTTCTGGTGGGCGCATTGAAACACGAGGACCTGGGCCTCAAGATGCAGGCGGCGTTTACGCTCGCCCAACGGCGGATCGAACTCGATAAGGTAACGTCGATATTTCTCGACGGCCTCAAGCACAAGTCGAGCGGCGTGCGCGTTCAAGCGTTGCAAGGCATCAGTATGATGGGCAACTCGCAAGGCCCCACCGCCGTGGCCGTCGCCCAATCGCTACGCGATCCCGAAGCGACCGTCCGCCTGCAAGCGATCTACGCTTTGCAAAACATTCGCGGCACGCCGGAGATCATTGTGCCCGTGCTCGATGGGATTTACAAGGATGGCACCGCCGACGCTCGCCGGACTGTGCTGCAGATTGTCTGGATGTACGGCGGCAAGGGCAAGGACATCATCCTCACGGGATTGAAGGACAAAGACAATACCGTTCGCCAGCAAGCGATCTCCGCGATGCAAAACATGCAAGGCGACATCAGCGAGGTGGTGCCCGCGATCGTTGAATTGATGAAGGACGATTCGCTCGGCCAGCAACGCTTTCAGTTTCTCTGGATGCTCGGCCGCGCCGGTGAGAAAGGCGCCGAACCGCTTGGCGCATTGCTCAAGCACGGCGACGTCAATATCCGCATCCAGGCCGCGCAATCCTTACGCAATATGGGTTCCAATGCCAAGAAGGCGTTGCCCCACGTCAAGGAAGCGATCAACGACAAGAACCCGCAGGTTCGCATGAACGCGATGATCGTCTATGCGACCCTGAGTGAAGACGGCTCGAAATACCTCGTCAAGCAATTCAGTCAGGAAAAAGACGGCAGCACTCGCGCCAACCTGATTTCCGCGGTCATCCATTCGCGCGATCGCAATATCGCATTGCCGCTCTTGAAGTCAGCGATGGCGGATCCGCACCAACAGGTTCGGCAGGTCGTCGTCAATTCACTGACGAATTTCGGACAAACCTCTGCGGAGGGCTTTGAGGCTTTCAAACTTGCCCTCAAAGACACGGACCAGAACGTTCGTATGCAGGCCGGTTACCTTGGCCATTTCTATGGGCCGAAAGCGTGGGAGCCGATGGAGTCCGCGCTCAAAGGCGCCGATTCTAATTTTCGCGTCGCTATCGTCCAGAGCCTGCAATCGAGCCAATATAAGCGTAAGGAAGGCGTGCCCGCGTTGGTCGATTGCTTGAAGGATGGCAACGTATCCGTTCGCATCATGGCGTGCAACGTGCTCGCGAACATCGGTCCGGACGCCGTGGGCGCTTTGGAAGGATTACGGGGGTTGTCGAACGACCCGAACCAGGCTGCTCGCAGTTCGGCGATCGCTGCGATCAGTCGGATTGAGGTGAAGAAGAAGTAGGCACACAAAAATCTTGATCAAATTCAAGCCCAGGGGTGAGGTACTCCGAACCCCTTGGTAACGATCTGAAAAAGAGAGCCAGTTTCGATCGTCAAAGGAGGGCCACCCGAAGGCTTCTCCTTCCTTCGTATCTTTCCTCTGCGCATTTCCAAAACCGTTTCCTTCACTGTCTACTTCGACTCAGGAACCGCCTTCGGGCATTCG
>SIAQ01000098.1 GCA_009697105.1 Gemmataceae bacterium
CGTAACCCTTCATGTTCTCGCCCATGTTCATGAGCGACCAGAGCGCCTTGCGGCGTTGCAATGCATTGCCGTTGATATCGGCGGCTTTGTCGTGCTTGAGCATTTCGCACAGGATCGGCACGCCGGCGGGAACGTGGAACTCGCCCAAGGCGCTGGCGAGGAAACTGACATGATCGCGCGTGACACGCAGCTTGCGCCACAGGAGGTGCTTGTCCTTGTCGTTGCTCCGAGCGATTTCGGCGCCGACGCGCGACTCCTCCTCGACGAGGCGTTTGAAGGCAAGATCGAGGCGCTCGGCCAAATCGAGCGCGAACTTCGGGTCGGCCTTCCAGCGCAGCGTCGCCGACTCCTGGCGTTTGAGAATCTGCGACAGATCGCTGGCGCCGCGCCACCGGATGTCGGCGTTATCGCTGTCGAGTTGGTTGAGAAAATAATTTGGCTCACGCTCGCGTTTTTTCCAGTAGCTGAGCGCCAAGACAAACAGCACCACGACGCCGATAATTAATCCCGGAACGACAAACAACTGCACGATAAACCGACCCGACGGCGGCTGCACGGGCGGCAATCCCGGTGTCGGCGGTGGCACGTTATTCGTATTCGGTGTGGACATGGGTTCATTACCAACAATCAATTCGACAACGGACATTTCTGTTGGTTTTACTAAATCATACTTGGCAAACCAGTCGATTTGCGCCGTTAGCCGGACGCGTGGCGTAATGCGAGCGCTAAGCCGCAAGCGGTCGAAACGGTCCACGAGACGTGCAGCACCCATGGCAATGTCGCTCGAACAATATGCGGAGTACCTCGATACCCGCGAGCTGATTTGGCCTGCGCCGCCCAAGCCCAAGCCGCCCAAGGCGAAGCCGAAACTCGCCGTCATGCCGCATGTGCGTGTCGTGACGTGGAATCTCTATGGCACGCTTTTGAACATTTTTGACGGCCAGTTGCTCTTTGAGCATCCGCAAAAATTCGTGATGGATATCGCTCTGGACAAGACGGTGCAAGAGTTCAAGATGTGGGGCTCAATGAGTCGCAAGCCGGGGCAACCGTCGGAGTACATGGGTGAGATATATCGCCGGGTGCTGACGGAACTTCGCATGGTTCCATCGCCCACTGAGAAATACCCAGAAGTCCAGTCTGAGCGGATATGGGAAGAAGTCGTCAAGAAGCTGCAAAAAAAGGATTACAAGTACGACGTTGGCTTTTTTGGCAGCGTGACGGAACTGAGCCGAAAGATCGCGTACTTCTTCCACGCCAGCCTTCAGGGAACCGGTTGTTACGATGGCGCGGCTCAAGCGCTGGAGGCTGTGAAGCAAGCCGGACGGAAACAGGGGTTAATCGCCGACGCGCAGAGCTTCAGCTTTGTACAATTGAAGAGAGGACTCGCGAAACAGAACAGCGGCGATATCGATCTGCTCATCGACCGCGACCTGCGGGCGTTTTCCTGTGACGTGGGCGGCAAGAAGCCGTCCGAGCGGCTGTTCAAACAGATGCTCACACAGCTTGCCTCACAGGGGATCGCGCCGGCTCAGGTGTTGCATGTCGGTTCTCGGCTGTTGCTTGATTTGGCGCCGGCGAAGAAGCTCAGCATGCGTACCGCTCTGTTCGCCGGTGATAAGGGATCGGTGGACGCGACGCCTGAGCAGCTCAAGAATCCCGCGACACGCCCCGACGCGATGCTCACGGCGTTGCCGCAAATCGTGGAGTTGCTGAGTTAACTTGAAGGATAGATAGCCCGCCCTTTATGGCGGGTTCGCGGCGCACCTGTCATAAATGGCGGGCTATATTAAAGAAAGAACATCATGCCGCCTGAGTTGCATTACGATCCGGCGAATATCGATTTCGGCAATATCGTTGCCGACCGCGAGGCGATACGTAAGGTGAATCCCCAGCGCTTCGAGATGGAGCAGCTCGATGCCGTCGTTTTGATCGATACTCCGAACAAGATCATCGTTGGCTACAAGGACGTGCGCTACGACGAGTTCTGGGTTCGCGGCCATCTGCCGGGCTTTCCACTGCTTCCTGGGGTGCTGATGTGCGAAGCCTCCGCGCAGCTGTGCAGCTACCATTCCATGACTCAGCACCAATTGGCGGGCGATTTCCTCGGCTTCGGCGGCATGGAGAACGTCCGCTTTCGCAGCCCCGTCAAACCTGGCGATCGGCTCATCCTCATCGCCAAGCAACTCAAATTCAACCGGCGGCAGACGATCTATAGCGTGCAAGCGTTCGTCAAGGATCGACTCGTATTCAACGGCGACATCATCGGTGTCGCTCTGAAGCGGAACGAGGGCTGACCCCGTGCGTGCCTCCCGCCGACTTCCCATCGAAGCTCTCACGTCTTATCTGCTTGAGATGCCGCATCCGGGGCACCTGCCTCCCGATTCGCCGTTGCTCGCGCCGACGCCCGCCGTCGCTTGGCACGACATCTTCGCCAACGATCACCCTGTCGAAATCGAAGTTGGCTTCGGCAAGGGCCTGTTCCTCACAACCCAAGGCGAGGCCAGGCCTGGCGTCAACTTTCTCGGCATCGAAATCGAACGCAAGTACACGCTCGTCGGCGCCGATCGCCTCGCTCGGCGGAAACTGGGTAACGTCAAAGTCTGCTGCACCGATGCCCGCTGGTTCCTGCGCGAACGCGTCGTGCCGGGCAGCGTGTCGGCCGTTCACGTTTACTTTCCTGATCCGTGGTGGAAGACGCGCCATCGCAAACGCAAGCTGTTTACGCGTGACTTCGCCGAGCAATGCGTCCGTGTGTTGCGACCGGGTGGCTTGTTGCATTTCGCAACGGATGTGGAGGACTACTTCGTCGAAAGCATGGAGCTAGTTCGCGAGGTTGCCGCACTGACGATGCTGCCAATGCCCGAAGCATCCGCGCAAGGGCTGACAAACTTTGAACGCAAGTATCGCGAGGAAGGCCGACCGATTTACCGGGCGCTGTGGCAGGTGAAAGCCCATGAGTGAGATACTCCGAACCTCTGGGATGCACGCAAGTTTTGAAGTTTCCTGGTTCCCAAACTCCTGTTTGGGATTGAGAAGACAACGTAAGCCCAGGGGTGAGGTACTCCGAACCCCTGGGATAAATCATCGGCAAGCGTTCATCCCAAGGGTTCGGAGTACCTCACCCTTGGGCTTATTCAATCAAAAGGATGATCCAATGCATTTCGCTGATCGTTTACTGCAAGCCTGCAAGGCCAAGGGCAATGCGCTGTGTGCCGGCATCGACCCACGCTGGGAGCAGTTGCCGATTGACATCCGCCGCAGGCATAGCGCGGGCACGCTGGACGCGATGGCGGGCGCGATCGAGGAGTTCAGCTTGCGCGTGCTCGACATCGTCGCGCCGCATGTTCCTGTCGTCAAGCCGCAGAGCGCGTTTTTTGAAGCGTGCGGCCCGGCGGGAATGTTGGCGCAGCAGCGTGTATTGGCCAAGGCGCGAACGTTGGGCCTAGTGACGATTCTCGACAACAAGCGTGGCGACATCGCGACGACGGCTGAGGCTTACGCCGACGCCGGCTTCGCGGGCACGCTGCATGACGGTCGTCGGCTGCCCGTTTGGCGAGCCGATGCTTTGACGGTGAACCCATACCTGGGCCGCGATGCCGTCGAGCCGTTCCTTGTTAGCGCTCGGCGATGCGATGCCGGCGTCTTCGTGTTGGTGCGGACGAGCAATAAGGGTGCGGGGCAGTTTCAAGATTTGCGAGCGGATGGCAAACCGGTCTATCAGCATGTTGCCGAGGCCGTCGCCGCGTGGTCGGCGGAGAACCTCGGCGTCTGCGGATTCGGCGATGTCGGAGCGGTCGTCGGGGCCACGCATCCGGCGGAGTTGGCGCGGATTCGGGAGTGGATCCCGAACGTCATCTTCCTGATCCCCGGCTACGGCGCGCAAGGCGGTAGTGCCTTGGACACCGCCGCCGGCTTCCGCGCCGACGGCGCCGGCGCTATCGTCAATAGCTCGCGCGGCTTGACCGCTTGCTTCAAACCCGATGATCCCAACTGGGAAGCCGCCATCGACCGGGCAACGCGTGCGGCTGCGCAAGATTTATCGCAAGCAACGCCAATGCGTGCGTTAAAGGGGTAAGCGCGAGAAATCCCGCCATCGCATCGAAAAATAAGCTACGTTGGTGGTGGAACAAAAAAGAGGAGGCAACCATGTCCATCAGCAATCATCGCCGCCTGCTTGACCGCGGGCGCAAAGCTGGCCTCAACGCCAGCGAACTCTATCGCGCTCTGTCCGCATCCAAACCGGCGCCGGGCGACCAATCGGTCGGCAAGCCGGATTGCAACGGCTTCATCGCCGAGGTGCAAGCGAACGGCCAACGCACATTCCAAATGCCGCCGGGGAAGTGATCGGGGCATTTTCGCGTCATACATCCCGTCGCGAAAACGTGATCATCCCGATGAACGCCGTCGCTGTCGATACACCGACGCTGATGAGCATCGTTTGGGCCAGCGAGTTCCAGTCGTAGAAACCCTTCATGACGTTGGGCAAGCTTTGTAGCGCTCGATCGGGCGATGGGATCGAGCCAGGCAACTGCGTGAGCAGAAACCCACCGCCGTACAGCGTGACCCAGACGACTGCGATGCTGACCAGCGTATTGCTCGACATCGCGCTGACACTGACCGCGAACGTCACGACAAACAGCAGCATCGATGCGACGATCAGGATGGCCACGAATCCGCCGTGCAGCGTGAGCGAGTCACTGTGGAGCATGAAGTATCCGCCGAGCATCGCCGCGATGCTGGTGGCGAAATACGTGCCCAACACGAGCGCGAGTCGGGCGTGCCATTTGCCGATGAAATACTGGTATCGGCTAATGCCTCGGCTCAACACCGAGTCGGCCATTGTCCCGCCTTCTGAGCTTATCGTGCCAGCGGTCAGCGCGATGATCAGCGTGATCGTCCCATAAACCACCCAGTGCAACATCTCGCCAATCGCTTCCGGCGCACTCTGAAGCATGCCCGCCACGCGCATGGCGCCGAAGCGATACAGCAAGTAGCCGCCAAGCACGCCGACGGCGAGCAATATCCAAAACCGGTACAGCCAGCTGTTGAACGTCGCTTTCAAATCCGCCTGCAACACCGCCCAATACGGCAAGAGGCGATTGCGCTTCAGACGTGTCGGCACAGCCAGATCCATAGTGTCACCTGTTCCAGAAAACTCAAGCCCAGGGGTGAGGTACTCCGAACCCCTGGGATCAATCGCTGGCACGCTTCCATCCCAGAGGTTCGGAGTACCTCACCTCTGGGCTTGAGATTGAATAATCACGCCGCCGCTTTGTATGCCCGCGCGAAGCCGCGCGATTCTTCTTCTTCCACGAGGTCGAGAAACGCCTGTTCGGTCTGCATGCCCACGCTGCGGATGCTGATGACGGCGACCTTGCTATCGGCGAGCGTCATGAACACGTTTGCCAACGCGGTCGTATTGTTCGCGTCGTCGGTCAGACGCAGCTCCAGACGGCGTTGCCGCAGGTTCACGAGCTTGAACTCGGCCATGCTCTTCAGCGCGGTCATCGCCTTGGTGATCGCTTTCTGATCGCCTTCCAGATCGACTTCATAATGATTGCGCTTCATGCGACCCTTGAGATCTTGCAACGAGCCGAAGTAGATCAAGTGCCCATGACTCAGCACGGCGGCGTGGTTGCATACCTCGTCAATATCGCCGAGATTATGGCTCGCGATAATCAGCGTCTTGTCGCGTGCCAACGTCTTGATGAGTTCGAGCATGCTACGCCGGGCTTCCGGATCGAGGCCGAGCGTCGGTTCATCCCAGATCAGCAGGTCCGGCTCGTTGATGAGGCTCGTGGCGACGGCTAAGCGGGCGATCATGCCGTTGGAGAAGTTATCGACGGTATCGCCTGACGCGCCGAGCAGATCGACCGCGCGAATCAGTGATGCCAGACGCGGCTTGCGCACTTCCGCGGGCAGTCCGAACAAACGGGCGATGTAGTCGAGATAGGTGATCGGCGTCATGCCCTTGGGGAACTGCGGGTTCGTGGGGATGTAGCCGATTCGGCAGCGCAGGTCGGCGGAGTTGGGCGTCATCGTTTCGCCGAACAGCTTCACCCAACCGGCGGTCGGGCGATGCAGGCCGAGGATGAGGCGCAGCAGCGTCGTCTTGCCCGCGCCATTGTGTCCCAAGAGACCAAGGACGCAGCCAGGCTCCAGCTTCAGATTTACATCGTTCAGCGCAATCTGGCGGTTTTGGTAAATCTTCGTGAGTTGATTTGTTTCCACCACCAGGTCGCTGGAGATCTCGGCCACGAGACTCCCTCCTCGACCGCAGAGCTATTCATACACACTTCCTTCATCGGCAGTAACGCTTGCGCAGATGAAGTAAAAGTCGCATTGATTGCAGTCGATTCTCTCGATTCGTAAAGTAAACTCGGTAGGATTGTTAAACTGGAACACATACTCCGTGCGGCTGGATTTGAGGCATTGGCGAGCCTAGCCGCGTAAGCGGCAGGTTGAACAAACGATTGACCGATTCAACCTGCCGCTTACGCGGCTAGGCTCGCCAATGTCTCATTTTGCGCCGCGTATATGGACTCGTCATGTCCCCACTCGAAGCCAATCGCCTGCGGGCGGTGCAATACTTCCGCGAGCTGCAAGACCGCATCTGTGCCGGGCTGCACAAGCTCGACGGCGGCGCGCCGTTTCACGAAGACACCTGGCAGCGCGACGGCGGCGGCGGCGGGCGCTCGCGCGTCCTCGTCGATGGCGGCGTCTTCGAGAAGGCAGGCGTCAATTTCTCCGAAGTCTTTGGCCAAATGTCGCCCGAGTTCGCCAAGAACCTGCCTGGCGATGGCGTCGATTTCACCGCCGCCGGCATCTCGCTCGTCCTGCATCCGCGTAATCCAAAAATCCCGACCGTGCACGCCAACTTCCGCTTTCTCACCAAAGGCAACGCGGCCTGGTTCGGCGGCGGGGCCGACCTCACGCCCTACTATCCCTACCGCGAGGACGTGATCCACTTCCACAAAACCTGGCAGGCAGTTTGCACGCGCCACCAGGCACCCGTCGATTATGCCAAGTTCAAGAACGGGTGCGACGAATATTTCCACCTTCCGCACCGCAACGAGCCGCGTGGCGTCGGCGGCATCTTCTTCGACTATCTGCAAGCCGACTTCGACGCGCTCTTCGCCTTTGTGCGCGACTGCGGCGACTCGTTTCTCGACGCCTATCTGCCAATCGCAGCGCGACGCAAGGACGAGCCATACACTGAGGAAGAGCGTCGTTTTCAGGAGTTTCGCCGCGGGAGATATGTCGAGTTCAATTTGCTCTACGACCGCGGCACGATCTTCGGCCTGAAGACGGGAGGTCGCATCGAATCGATCCTGATGTCGCTGCCGCCGATGGTGCGTTGGCTGTACGACTTTCAACCGCAACCGGGTACGCGCGAAGCGGAGTTGTACGATGTGTACCTGAAGCCACGCGATTGGGCGGTGGAATAGCGTCTCCGCGTTTTCCGCTTGCGGCTTAGCGCTCGCGCGGTGCCGCGTGAACGCTGAAACGCAAGCGGAAAGTACGAATCGAATGATAAAGTCACCACTTTTATTTGGAGGGACGGCATGATTTTCCTGCGCAGCCTGCTTTTGATTCTTCTGTGTTGCTCTACCGCAGCCGCTCAGGACAAGAAGCTTTCCCAAGACGAGCTTGACAAAGCAACCGGCGAAGCAATGCATAAACTGCAAGGTCTATGGATGTTCGAGAAGGGTGAACGCAACGCGGCCGGATATTGGTCCGTGCCCGAGGAAGGGCTTTATTTCGAGAGAAACGTCGTACGGCACACGAGGAAAAACGGCGATCTCATCTTCAATGGCGATACCTGCACGTTCACCATCGATCCCACGAAGAACCCTACGACCATCGACTTGATTCGCAAGAACGGCAACGTTGGCCAAAAGGTCCTGGGTATCTACAAAATCGAAGGCGACCGGCTCGTTTTGGCCACCGATACTACGACCAAGGACAAGCGGCCCGGTAAGTTCGGCGTGAAACTTACCTTTGGCGCCGAGCGGGCCACGAATGTGCAAACGTTCAAACTTGTCAAAGCCGAGCCTCACGAAAAATCTGTCGTCAAGAAGTTCAGCCCGGAAATGCTCGAGGCCGCCAACGACGCCGTCCTGAAGAGTCTCCAGGGACATTGGATCTTTGAAAAATCCGAACGCAACGGCTTCAGCTACTGGACTCTACCCGAGGAGTCGATTTATATCGAGAAGAACTTTTTGCGCCACGCCACGAAGAACGGCGACTTAATCTTCAACGGATCGGCTGCGGAGATTACTGTCGATGCGAGCAAGCCTTATACAAAAATCACCCTCGTACGAAAGAACGGCGCGCCGGGACAGAAAGTCCTAGGCATCGTCAAGGTCGAAGGAAATCGGCTTGTCATTGCCACCAATACTTCAGGCGATAACAGCGATATTCATCCCGGCCAATTCACGGTCCGACTGTCAGCCGGTCTGGAACGCGCGGCGATCGTGCAGACCTATAAACGGGCGCCGATGGAGTGATCAATGGCCATAGCGTTCGCTTGCTGTATAGGAAAACCAAAATAACAACTTCCCTATCTTGTTCCCAGGCTCCTGTCTGGGAACACACTATTTTCCAGGCTCTGCCTGGGCGCAAAGTGATTCGGATCACGCGGAATTCAGGAAGGCAGAGCCTTGACGTAGTGCGTTCCCAGGCAGGAGCCTGGGAACGAGGAAATTGGGAAGTTATTCTTTCGACTATCCTTAAGCGCTCGCATGGCGATCTTGACGGCGTTAGAAATCTCACAATCGACGCTTCCATGCGTGCGAATCGCGGTAACAATAGATGACGCCAATAACGAAGATATGTTCGTTCTCGTACCGGTAATAAACGATATAGGGAAATTTCTTGAGCGGTGCTGCCCGTACTCCATAATCGATTATGGCATAGGCTTCCGGAAAATCGCAGACGTGTTTCATGCGGTCTTCAAGTTTATCCAAGAATCGCTGCCCCAACCCTTCTCGATAACCTTCATATCGCTGATAGGCCTGGTCGATATCGCTTCTGGCTTCGATTAGAAATGTAACCGGTGCGCTCACGGCCGATCTCGCTTCACGAAGGCCACGACTTCGGACCATGTCGATCCAGTAGTCGGATCGGCCTTGAACCGCGTCCAGCGGGCGTCGAGTTCCTTTGCCGTCGCAGAGTCAAGCTCTGGTTGGAAACCATCATCAACAAGCTGATCCCATAGATCGGCGACGATTCCGACGCGCTCCGTTGGTGGAATCTGGTTAATCGTCATTATTGCAAGAGCAGTGTCCATCGCAGTCCTCGCAGGATTGTAGATGTATTATAGCGACAATTCGCGGAAGCATCACCAACACCTACTCCCTCGTCGCATCCGGCGCCGCTGGGCTTTCCATCAGGCGGCGCAGCGTCCAGCCTTCCGCCACTTCCAGGATCGCTTGTTGCTCGATGACGAACGCGCTTTGCCGCAGCCGACCCTGCACGAGTTCCAGCGCGAGGATGCGGTTGTGCCTCTGCTCCGGGTCGGCGGTTTCATACGTCACCATGCGGCGGAGATCGCGCAATGTAAGGTCGGAGCGATGCTTTGCCTGCAAGCAATAACCACGCAGGTACCACGCCTGCACATTGCGCGGATCATGCGCGATCGCGGCATTGAGCCATTCCAGGCAGCGATCGTAATCGTCTTCTGTGGGACGGACGCGCGGTAGCTTGTCATCGAACGGCCAAGCGTGGCTCCACCAGGTGTATTTCGTCGGCGGCAGCGGCACGACATACGCTTCGCCGATGTTCACCTGCAACAGCGAGAATGCCTTCAGCACCAGCTTCTTGGCCAGGTCCCCGTCAGCGGGGATGCGATCGGTGATGTCGAGCACCAGCCCGGTTTTCAGGCGCAACTCCCAGCGCGGATGCGTATTGATGAGCCGTCGCAGCGTGTCGGTCAGGTCCTTGGCGTCGGCGCCGCCGATCGCATTGCCCGTCAGAACGAGGCGGTTCTTGTCATCGTGATGGGCACGCGTCAATGTTAGGCCATCGAATTCCGCCAGCGAAGGCAGGTGCTCCGCCAGGCTGACCATCATCGGCCGCAGCGGGATGATCGTCTGCCGGCCTTGGTCCCAGCCGTTGGGCAGCTGGCGTTTTTGATCGAACGGAACTTGCTTGCCATCCAAGAACGGCTTCAATTGCTTGAACTGGTCGGCATGATCCGCTAGCCCTTCGATGCGAAGCACGCCCTGCGGATCGTAAAAACAACGATCGATGCGCAACCCATCGCATGGCCGAAGCCCAGGGATGCTTTTTCGCAGATGCTCGGCAATGTTCGTCAGCGTGTCGAGGACGATTGGGCCATCGTCCTTGGTGTCTTGGAAATTCGTGTACTGCGCTTGGGGCTTGGCACTCAGGTCATCCCACGCGAGCACTAAGCCGCAAGCGGTGAACTCTTCCTTCTTCTTCGGCGCCGGTTCTTCCGGGCTGCCTTCGATCGCCGGCAGTTTTTTGCTTGGGAACAATGGCAACAAATCGGGCAGCTTCTTCTCCGCCTGAGCCTTGTCCGTCGGTCTGGTGGCGAAACCGGCGACGCGCACTTTGCCGAGTGCGTCGAAGAAGATACGTTCCAGCCAAACCTCATCGATGCTCTGCTGGTCGGCAACCCAGACTCGCAGATCATGCAACAGACGAGGCGAGTCGAACTCTTGCATCGCTTGCCAGTTGAAACCACGCTGGAGCACGGTGTTGCCCGGCGTGAGCGTGTTGCGCGCTAGTTTTTCGAGCGTCGGTTCTTGCTTCTTGCTGACCCAGATGCCATGCAGAATCAGCTTGCCGGCGGCATCGAAGCTGGCGTCGTCGATGCGCACGCCGTCGAGCGCGGGCGATTCGTAGACTTTGGCCTGGACAATCGGCGCCGGGTTCAAAACGTGATCGATGAACGGTACGCCCGCGATCGGTCCGGCGCGAAGCTGGTCGTCGAGGTAAAGCAGCGCGTACGACTCGAAGCGCTTCCGCAGGCGGTCGGTCGTCGTGTCGGCTTTCGGATAGATGCCGACAAGCGCGAGGTTCAGGTCTGGCCCAACCTTGCTCGGCGAGTAGCTAAAGAACGCCCGGTCGAGCCGCGTTTTGCGCATCAGCGTGTCGCGGTCGCGGGCCAGCCAGCGCTGCATCTCCGCTAAAATGTCGATCCACGCCAATTCGGTGAAATGCAGCATCGGCTGATCTTTCGCAGCGGTCGGTCGGATCACGCCGGCTGGCGTCGTGAAGGCTTCGACGAGCTTGCGTGTCGCCTCGCGCTGCCCCGGCGTGCCATGCGCGATGTGCATGTGCAGCTTGCCGAGTTCGTCGTAGTAACCGTCGGCGAATAGCGTGCCATCGAGCTTCTGCGAAACGGCTTCGGTTTGCAATGCATAGATCGGGCTGGGCAAAAAGCGGATGCCTTCGGTCTGCAATTTGTATTCGATTGCCGACGGCGGCAGGAACAGGAACGAACGCTCCAGGCGAGCACGCAGCTTGGCGGCGGGTTCGATCTCGGTGGGATGCAGGCTCACGCCGTCGAAGTGGAGAACAGGTTCGCCGTGCGTTGGTTCGTAGCGCCAGAAGACACGGTCGAGCCGAGTCCGGCGCAGCAGAAAATCGCCCTTCGCCAATCGGCCTTGAGCCTTGGGCAGCACCTCGCTCCATGGCCAGGGTTGGAAGTCGATGTTTTTCACATCGATCGGTTCCAGCGGCGCGGGCACGGGTTTGTCGGCGATGATCTTCATCACCGTCGCGCGGTGCGGTTCGGTCGGCAGCATCACGCTAAACTTGAGTTTGCCTACGGGATCGAACTGCGCGAGGTGAAAGAACACGCCGTCGTTGGGTTCCTTGCCGGCTGCGTCGTCTTGCCAAGGGATGCACGGATTCGTCGGCATCGCGATGCCGTTGACATCGGCGTCGTATCGAACCTTCGGGATCAGGTTGCTGACGGTTTCGGTCCACTTGCGAGTGCGCTCTTTATCCGCCACGAGCGACGGCGGGTGCACGCACATGCCCACGACCGGGAAACGCACGCCCTTTTTGTCGGCGGTGTACTCCAGCCAACCGTCATCGATTCGGCTGCGCTGCATAAGCGGATCGAGCGACGCGGAGTATTTGCGACGCAGGTCGGCGATGGTCGCCAGCCAATCGAAATCCCGGCGATCGAGTTTCGCCCCTTTGGCCTTACCGACCGGGATCGCCGTCAACGAAGCAGGTAGGCCGCGCTCCTGCGCGAGCTTGGCGACCTTCGCGTTCGGCACATTTTGCAGAAACAACACGCCGAGGTGAAGCTGCCCGGCTGCGTCGTATTCGGCTCGTTCGAAGAACACGTTCAGCGCGGGATCGGTCTTTCGTCGAGCCACGGCGGCGGATTGCAATGTATAAATGGGCGATTCAAAGAAGCGGATATCGTCGATCTTGAGCACATACTTTGTGTTCGGCAGCGCGATCTTGCTTAGCTCTTTGTGTAGGAGGTTGCGCATTGTCTTCTCGTCGTCAAATGCAGTTTGCAGTGCGACGCCGACGATATGCAGGAACGGCGGCTGATCGGGATCGTCTTCGTTGAGCTTGAAGTAGGCGCGATCGATGCGCGTTTGCCTCAGCGTCGCGTCGGTTGACTTGGCAAAGCGCGTCCGCACGCCGGCGAGCAGCTTCTGCCAATCGACGATCGGCGGCGGTTGCTTCTCCTGCGCGGACGTAACATGTTCGACGCCGAAGGCGCCGAGAAGGAAAACCACAAACGGTACGAGTGTGCGGTTCATAGAATACGTGTTCCAGTTTAGCCGCTCGCCTTCGGCGTGCGCGGGCGCTCGAATATTCCGTCACACTAATTCAGCACGCCCGCGCTCGCCTAAGGCGAGTGGCTAAATAACTTAAAATGGGCGCCCTCGGCAAGATTTGCCGGCCCTACCTCTATCATGCCGAATCGCTCGGCAATAGCAACACGACAATATGCTTGAAGTTCGCAATCTGTGCAAAAATTATCGTGCCACGCCTGCTCTCGTCGGTGTTTCCTTCACCGTCGGCACGGGCGAACTTTTCGGTTTGCTCGGCCCAAATGGCGCGGGCAAAACAACCCTCATGTCGATCGCCAGCGGATTACTCGATGCGACTTCCGGTGAAGTGGTGCTGGCTGGCCAACGTTTCGACCGACGGGATCGCGATCAGCGTCGGCGCATTGGCATCGTGCCGCAGGATCTGGCGATCTATCCGCAGCTCTCCGCACGCGAAAACCTCCGTTTTTTCGGTCAACTGTATGGCATCGCCGGCGCGGAGTTGGAGCAGCGCGTCGCACGCATCCTGGCCGCCATCGCCCTGACTGATCGCGCCGATGACCGTGCCGACACGTTTTCCGGCGGCATGAAACGGCGATTGAACCTCGGAGCGGCCTTGGTACACAAACCCGAGGTGCTGCTCCTGGACGAACCGACGACGGGTGTCGATCCGCAATCGCGCAATCATATCTTTGCGGAGGTCCGCCGCCTCAACGCCGCTGGGCTGACCGTGGTCTACACGAGCCATTACATGGAGGAGGTGCAGGCGCTCTGTCCGCGTGTCGGCATCATCGACCACGGCCGGCTGATCGCCTGCGACCGCGTGCAAACGTTGCTTCGCCGGATGACTGGCACGATCCGCTTCCGCGCGTCCGGCGTTGATGAAGCATTGCGCCGCGAAATACAGACGCTGAATGGCGTCCGTGCGATACGTGATAACGCCGGCCAGATCGAAATCGAGGCCGACGATGCCAAAGCGACGCTGGTATCGGCAATCGGATTACTCAACGCACGCCAGATCGCCGTCACCGAGTTGAATATGAACGAACCCGATCTCGAGGATGTCTTCCTCCACCTGACCGGCACGGCCTTGCGGGATTGACGAGAACCCGGCGTCGTCGTCCCACGGCGCTGGTCCCGTTTCGTCTCACCGGCTGAACCCAATCCGCACATCACATGCGTCGGCATCTCAGCATTCCACCGACTTGCTGTCGCCTCAATCCATAACCATCTAACGACTTGCGAAAGCCATGCGAATTCGTGTATATTGGCGCGATGGTTGCAGCATTTTTCATTAGAAATCACAATTCACATCGCCACGCGGAGGGATAGTCATGAACGCATTCAGCAAAAAAATCTGGCTGGCCCTATTGCTCGCTCTCATAAGCCTCTTGTTCGGCGGCAATTTCGCCGCTGTTACGGCCACGCGGGGTGACGGCAATACTGTCATCCTCAGCGGGTTCTTCATCCCCAATCGCGCGGACGATCCCAGTGTCGAATGCACGCCGCGAATTCACTACGCCAATCTGATCGCCGGCAATACCTACTTTATTCGCCTGAACTCTTCCGAAGCGAATACATGGCTGTCGCTCGAAAATGAGGCCGGCAACTGTGTCGCCCTGGACAGCGATCTGTGTGGCGAAATCGGCGGCAGCATCCTGTACCGTCCGGCGGTGACCGAACGCCACCGCATTTTCGTCGGTGCGAGGATGCCGATCGATGTTGGGTTCTACACCTTGACCATCCGCGAGTTGCCCGTGCTATTTGAAATGTTCGGTGACATCAGCCCCGCCGAGGAATGGGCGAATCACTCCACCGAGTTGGCGTTCGAGAAAGACCGGCGGTATGTGATTGAGGTGAACTCCGATGCCTTCCCAGCTATCGCCAGGCTGATGAATGCGGAAGGTGTGATCGTCGCCTTCGACGATGAGGGTTGCATGACGAACTGCACACGGATCATCTATACAGCACCGCGAACTGAGGTGTATCGTCTCGAAGTTTCCAGTCATACGCTTTTCGTCGGCGGAGCGTTTCGCATGACCGTATCCGAGTTCTAGAGAACGCCGGTTTTGTCAAAGCTTGAGTAGACCGAAGCCTGGGACCACGACTATTTCGCAGCCACGAAGCGACGAATCTGATACCTCTGCCCTTGCTGCCCATGCCAGACGCGGATGTGGTCACGCAGTTCGTTTTGGTTGTTGAACTGCTTCGGGGCGATCCAACTGTCTTGCGGCGTCAGGTCGAGCACGCGGAAGCATTCCCACGGCGTTGGGCGGTCACGCTTAGTCAGCCAATCGATTTCGAGCAGGTTCGTCAGGATGCGCTGGCTTTCCTCCAAACCGAGCGGCTCTGTTTTCGCTTTCGGTTGGCTCGGCGTGCGGTAGCGCAGTATCAGGCACGCCGTCGCCAGCCAGCGATCCGCGGGTTCGTCGGCACGCAGCGACTTCATTGGATCGTCGAACACCTTTGCCGTGGCACGAGCTTTCTTCAGCTCGCTATCATAGCTCACAACCGCTCGCCCAACGGGTACTTCCTTGCCGGTGTCGAAGCCGCGAGGCACGAAGTCGTGATTCAGTCGGCCGTAGGGTAGCTTCGCGACTGGGTGCGTTTTCAGGAACATCAGGCCTTCTTGACCCATGGCGAGGTGGAAGTTCAACTCAGGATATTTCCCGAACCCAATCGGATTGCGCTTTTCATCCGCCGGCACGAACGCGACCCGCAGTGTGTCAGCCTTCTTGTTGCCAACGAGCGTCTCTGACACCTTGACGATGGCGATGCGAAAACGGAATTTGTACTCGCTGTCCGGTGTCATCGTCGTTACCAGGTCGATCGGCTCCAGGCCGATCACTTTGCCGACGGTAACGACATCTGCATTGACGAAGCGTTCATGTTTCGGCGGCAGAATCATGACGTCAGCGCGAGCCAACGATGGGACCACGACACCGACGATGATGGAATAAATGATGCGATGCATGGCGTACCCCCGAATAGTTCGCTTTGTTTAGCCGCTCGCCTTTGGCGAGCGCGGGCATGGCCCGGTCAACGTCAAAACGCCACGTCCGCGCTCGTCAGAGGCGATCGGCTAAACGGAAATTGCTAATCACCCACCGGATAATATTCGCTCGGCGAATGCACCGATGCCAGCGCATCGATCTCGGCGCGGGCGGCGGCGAAGCTGCCCGTCGGCACGGTATGCGTCATGATGATGAGCGGCACGATTTCGGTCTCGCCGTTCGTTGGCTCCAACGCCTCGTGTTGTATGACCGACGAAATGCTGATGCGCTGATTCGCCAGGATGCGCGTGATGTCCGCCAACACGCCGGGGCGATCGTCGACCATCATGCGCAGGTAATATCGGCTGCGCATCGTGGAGCCTGGCCGCTGTTCGATGTCGCGATGATTGCCCGACCACAACTTCAGGCTTCCGAAGGTTTGCTGGGCGCGGCCCACTGCCATATCAATGAGATCGGCGACGACCGCGCTGGCCGTCGGCATCTGTCCGGCGCCACGGCCATAGTAGAGCGTGCTGCCAACGGCATCGCCGGCGACGAAGATCGCGTTATACGCATCACGCACTTGTGCGAGCGGCGTCGTTTGACGGAGCATGACGGGCGAGACGTGCAAGGCAAGCTGCCCACCGGCGTGATCCGATCCCGCGTGAGGCTCCAGCCAAGCTTCCGCGAGCAGCTTGATCGTGTAGCCCAACTCTTTCGCGAATCGGATATCGAGCAGATCGATGTCGGCGATGCCCCGTCGCTGAATGCTCGCCACCGGCAGCGCCACACCAAACGCGATCTGCACGAGGATCGCCAGCTTATGAGCCGCATCGGTCCCGTCCACGTCGAGCGTCGGGTCGGCCTCGGCGTAGCCCTTTTGCTGGGCTTCGCGCAGCACGTCGGCGTAAGCGCGGCCGTTCTCCGTCATGTTCGTGAGGATGTAGTTGCATGTCCCGTTGAGGATGCCTTGCAGCGACAGAATCTGATTGGCGGCCAAGCCTTGGCACAGCGCACCGATGACCGGGATGCCGCCGCAGACGCTTGCTTCAAAGGCGATCGCGCGATGGTGACGTCGGCCCGCGTCGAAGATTTCCGCCCCGCATGTCGCCAACAGCGCCTTGTTCGCCGTTACAACGTGCTTGCCTGCCGCGAGAAGGTCGAGCGTCGTTCGCTTGGCCCAATCGACTCCGCCGACGACTTCGACAGCGACCGGGATCGACGGATCGTCGAGCACGCTCTGAATGTCATCGGTGACAAGATGCGCCGGCACAACCGGATCGCGCGGCTTGGCGAGATCGCGCACGACGATCTTGCGCAGTTCCAACTTCCGTCCCGCGCGAGCTGTCAGACGCTCGGGGTGTTCGAGTAGCAATTTGACGACGCCCGTGCCGACCGTGCCACAGCCAATTAGAGCGATGCCCAAAGGTTCCATGCGATGTTGTCTCCGAGATGCGTTTCGTTACAATCGTATCCGAGCCTGAGCGCCAGCGAAGGGCCAAGCGGTGCCCTTCGCTGGCGCTCAGGCTCGGACTAGGCAAACCCAAACGCGTGCAGTATCCATCTTACGCAAACACGCCTGCGAATCTGCGCAAGCTCCAACCTTTCGCAGCTTCACATGCCGACCACTTCCTATTGGCAGCACCACAGCCGATACGCTACAATCGTCGGGGGATGGACCCGCGTCGGTTGGAGTGTTCGTTATGGCTATGCGCATATTCGTTCTGGTTGCATTGCTCGGTTCCGTCGGCATCGCAGGCGCCCAGAATCTACGCTTCGACGATCGACCCAAGTTGCTTGTGCCCAAAACGGCGCCTACACGCCAAGACCTGGAGCAGCGCGACGCCCTGAAGAAATACGTCCTTGCCCTTACGCTCATCCACGACGAAAAGTACGCCGATGCGATGAAACTTCTCGAGGAGTCGGCCCAGCTCGATCCCAACGCGCCGGCGGTGTTCAGAGCACAGACCCCGATCCTTATCGGCATGCGGCGATATAGCGACGCTCTGGCTTCGTGCGGCAAGGTCGTCGCGCTCGATCCCGGGGATTATCGTTCGTGGTATTCGCTGGCGAAGCTGAGCAAGACGCTGGCGAAATATCCCGAGGCGATCGCCGCCATGGAATCGGGCCTGAAGGCCGCTGAGCTCAAGGATCATCCCGAAGTCGCCCAACAGATGTTGTTCGAGCTTGGCGGGTTGTATGAATCGGTCGATCGGCCAGGGCGAGCCGCCGACGCCTACAGCAAAGCTGCCGTCATCCTCGAACATCCCGAAGCGATCGAGGCGAAGGGCGACTTCCCGCGCGAAGCAATCCTGGCCCGCGCCGCCGAGATGCACGAGAGGATCGGCCAACTGTATCGCCAAGCGAAGCAATACGGCCCTTCACTCGAGGCGATGCGCAAGGCCCAAACCCTCGCTCCAGATCGGGCGGCCCGCCTGAGCCTCCAGATGGCCCAAATCGCCGACGAACAAGGTGACCTCAAGACCTCGCTCGGCCATCTCGATCTCTATCTTCGCACCAGGCCGCTGAGCGCCGATCCCTACGACATGCGTGTGTCGCTGCTGCGCCGCTTGCAACGGCCCGATCTCATCGTTCCCTGGGTTGAGCAGGTCGCCGCTGGTGAACGTCATAACAATGCGCTGCAGGCGTTGCTCGCGCGAGAATACGTGACGGCGAAGCTCAACGAGAAAGCCGAGCCAATCTATCGAAAGCTGCTTGAGGACACGCCCAGTGCCGAGTATTATCGCGGCCTGTTCACGATCTACAACGACGAAGGCCCCGCCGGCACAGCCCGTATCCTCGCCATGCTCAACAAGGCGATCGACAAGACGACGCGTGAAGCCGGTCCGACGCCGATCGGCAACGCCCAACACGCCCGCGCCATGGTCGCCGCCGTCCGCGACGATGGCGACCTCGCCCGCAAGCTCGTCGATGTCGCGTTCCGCCAGGCCAAGACCAATCCGGAATTGAAGTTCGACACCGTCTACTTCCTTGCCGTCATCGCCGACCGCCATCGCAAACTCAACGAGGCCGAGCAGTTCTATCGCGATTGCCTGCGTAAAACCGATCCGAGCACCGAGCAGATCATTTACGCCGGCTTGCTGCGTGTGTTGAGCAAGGCGAAGAAACATCAGGCAGTTATCGACCTCTGCAAGCAAGGCCTCGCCTCAGCCAAGGCGACCAACCCACTCTTGTTCTACAGCGAATATCCACGCGCTCTCGCTGCCTTGCAGCGTTATGACGAAGCGCTGACCCAGGCCGATGAAGGCGCTCGCCTGGCTGGCGACGGCAATCGACTCCTGTTTCAGATGCTCCGCCTTCGCATCCTCTCCACGGCCGAACGCTTCGACGTCGCCGAACGCGAAGCTCTCGCCCTTATCAAAGCCGCCGTGCGGCCTGCCGACATCATCGAGCTGCGTTATGTCCTCTCGGGTATCTATTCGGGGGCCAAGCAGAATGCGAAATCCGAGGAACAGCTTCACTTCATTCTCAAAATCGATCCCGACAATGCGACCGTCAACAACGATCTCGGTTACCTCTGGGCGGATCAAAGCAGGAACCTCGAAGACGCCGAACGCATGGTCCGCCTCGCACTGGACCTAGACCGCAGGCAACGCCGCAATAATCCGAATGTCAGCAGCGAGGCCGACAAAGACAATGCTGCATATGTCGATAGCCTCGGCTGGGTGCTGTTCCGCCGGGGGCAAATCGAAAGCTCCCGGAAAGAGTTGGAGCGCGCCGCCGTGTTGGATGGCGGCGAAGACCCAGTCATCTACGACCATTTGGGCGACGTCTACTATCGCCTGGAGATGCGTCCCGAAGCCGCCCGCGCCTGGCAACGTTCCCTCGACCTGTACGACCAGGGCCTCCGCCGCAAAGACGACGAGCGACTGCGCGATCTACGGCGAAAACTGGGGTTAGTGAAGTAGCAACATGATCGACATCCAAATTGCCTTACGAGCCGAATGCGAGAGCGACGGTGGTTTTTATCCGTCGCTTACGCTTCCGGCTCGTGACCAAAGTTGGATGTTGCTCATCTCGCTCATACCAAAAGGGATGATCGACATGATCGACATCCAAAAATCTTTCACAACTGACTTTGCGAATCGTCATCAGCTCGTGTTAGGATCAACTCAGCACGGTCTCCGCAGATCTTCCTTATATAAGGTAGTTAGCCCCCCCCTTATATTTAGGTAGGTGGGCGCGCGCAGACTGGGTGCCTGCGCTTTCTTTTCAAATACTCCCTCGAGGAAGAATCCAATTATGGCATTTGTTCTTGGTCCGTGGGTCAGGCTTTCCAGCCTGCCGTCGTCCGTGGGGCAGGCTTTCTAGCCTGCCGTATTTCGACTATCATAGGCTAGTTCCGGCAGGCTAGAAAGCCTGACCCACGATTGTCAGAGCCACGCACAAAGTAAGTGGTTTTAGCGAATTCCATCCACTTATTTTGTGCGTGGCTTTGACGGTCGGCGGACTGTTTCTCTGCTCCGAAGGATCGCTTGCATGTGTCTCCTTTCGTCGGGGAGGCTGAATCGTTTGGATGTCGATCATGTCGATCATGCCAAAAGGGATGAGCGAGATGAGCGACATCCAACTTTGGTCACGAGCCGGAAGTGTAAGCGACAGTGGTTCTTTTCCGTCGTTCACGCTTTCGGCGCGTAAGATAATTTGAATGTCTGGAGGAATGGAATGGTCACTTCAACCTCATCGGTTGCGGGTAACAACGACGTGGGCTGGCGGTTCGATAATACCTACGCGCGGCTGCCGGATGTCTTCTTCGCCCTGGCCAACCCGGCCACGGTGCGGGCGCCACGGGTGTCGATATTGAACGACCGATTGGCGGACGAACTCGGCCTCCACGTCGGCGCGATGTCGCCGGATGCCGTCGCCGCCCTGTTTGCAGGCCAGCATCTGCCGGAGGGTTCTCGACCCATCGCCCAGGCGTACGCGGGGCACCAGTACGGTGGCTTCACGATGCTCGGCGACGGCCGCGCTATCCTGTTGGGTGAACACCGGACGCCGTCCGGTCGGCTTGTTGACATCCAATTAAAGGGGGCAGGGCGGACGGCGTTCTCGCGTGGCGGTGACGGCTGCGCCGTCCTTGGACCGATGCTCCGGGAGTACGTCATCAGCGAAGCGATGTCTGCTATCGGCATCCCTACCACGCGAAGTCTCGCCGTCGTCACCACCGGCGAACCCGTCTACCGAGCTGCCGCGCTCCGAGGGGCGATCCTGACCCGCGTGGCCGACAGCCACATTCGAGTCGGGACGTTCGAGTACCTGGCGGCTCGTCAGAACCATGCGGACCTGAGGGTGCTGGCCGACTACACGATCGACCGTCACTACTCGGAACTGGTTGACGCCCCGCGAAAGTACCTGGAGCTCTTACGTGCGGTCTCGGACCGCCAGGCCTCGCTCATCGCCCGCTGGCAACTCGTCGGCTTCATCCACGGGGTGATGAACACCGACAACATGGCGATCTCCGGGGAAACGATTGACTACGGCCCGTGTGCGTTCATGAACGCCTACCGCTCGGACACGGTGTTCAGTTCGATCGACCGCAACGGCCGCTATAGCTATGGCAATCAACCCGTGATCGCACAGTGGAACCTGGCTCGCTTTGCCGAGACTCTGTTACCGCTTTTGGATTCTGAGCAGGCGAAGGCGATCGCCGCCGCCTCCGAGGTTCTT
Source organism: Gemmataceae bacterium (assembly GCA_009697105.1). GTDB lineage: Bacteria > Planctomycetota > Planctomycetia > Gemmatales > Gemmataceae > SIAQ01. The sequence goes on from SIAQ01000098.1 coordinate 21,455, forward strand.
GGCGAATATCCCGCCGTGTTCGAGCGCTATAGGCTCGCCGGGATGCGAAAAAAGCTGGGGCTCCAGACGAATGAGTCCGGCGACGTCGAGTTGATTCGGTCGTTGCTCGACTGGATGCAGGACTCCCGGGCTGATTTCACCAACACGTTCCGCGATCTATCATCTAAGGAGCTGCCGACCGGCGATCGTTACGGGGCCCCGGATTTCCAGGCCTGGTACTCACGATGGCAGGATCGGCTTGGTCGTGATGGCCTAACGAATAGTTCGCCCTACGCCGTGATGCAGGCCGTCAACCCAGCCGTCATCCCGCGGAATCACCGCGTTGAGGAAGCACTGTTGGCCGCTGAGGATCACGATGACCTATCGGTCCTGCATCGACTGCTAGCGGCACTGGCGTCGCCGTATGAAGCGAGGGCCGAATCGGCATATTACCAAGAACCACCTGCCGACGATGGCAGCTACCGAACCTTCTGCGGGACATAGTGCACGGTCCGTCACGAGGCGGAAGGTTTTTGTCCGTCGTTTACGCTTTCGGCTCGTGACCAAAGTTGGATGTCGCTCATGTTGCTCATACCAAAAGGGATGAGCAACATGAGCGACATCCACGTGGGGTCCGTGGGTCAGGCTTTCTAGCACTACAGCGCTACATTAGCAGCGGCGTTCGCTGTTTTTGGCGAGAGATTCGAGCGGCGCGATTACGCTGCTGGTGATATTCGATGACCTCAGCCGTGAATCTTACTTCTGTTGTCTGGCGCCGATTCTTCTGCCAAGTCCGGCAA
>SIAQ01000099.1 GCA_009697105.1 Gemmataceae bacterium
TCAAATTCGCCGAGATAATCGGCGAGTTGAGGACCAAGCGAAAGTATTTGATCGAGGGTCATCCGTAACTCCTTGCAAACGTCCGTGGTTTAAGGAGTTACAGTGTACCATAACTGACAGCTGCAATGCAAGTAGCGCTGTCGTACTAACACCGTCAGATAGACATGTTGTATTTCTTCATCGACACGAACTTTTCGGGGGGGTTCGCTTCATGGTGATATTATAGGGCGTTTGGGCGAGCCTAGCCGCGTAAGCGGCAGGTTGAATCGGCAGTCGCAAACTCAACCTGCCGCTAACGCGGCTGGGCTCGCCTGGATGAACGTTACTGCTTGGTCGGCACTACGCGGTACTCGCCGACGTGCACTTCGCCGCGCTGGTTGCCGACGACGTTGAGCGTGTTCCAGATCGCGCTCTTGGCGGTGCTGCCATCGGCGGCTTTCAGGTTGTACTGGATCTTCATCTGCATGACGGGGCGCAGATTGTCGATCTTCAGCGTCACGGTCTTGCCGTCGGCAGACAGGCTGGCGGATTGCACCTCGACCGGATCGTGGCCTTGCTTCTTCGGGTCGGAGACCTTGATCTGCGGCGAGCCGTAGTTCTCGGTCCAGCGATAGTTCCATTGCTCAAGGTTGAAGTTGTCGGCATCATTGGCGGTCTTCGGGTCGAGCGGGTCGCTGAAGGTGATACTCAGTTCGCCTTGCTTGGCTTTGAGATCGATCGGCAGGTTGGCTTTCTTGCCGGTGTAGCGGACGCGATATAGGCCGGCGTCTTTCGAGGCGGTCGTCTGCCAACCGCGTAGGCCGGCGACGAAGAGAGCATTCTGTTTTTCGTTGAAGCGCATGCGACAGATGCCGGTGTCGAATGCGGGCAGGATTGGTGTGACGCCGCCTTGCATTTGGCCGGCGACTTCCTCTTTCATCACGCTGTACAGCCGACACTTGCCATAGGACGCATGCAAGAGTTGACCGGACAGCGGGCCGAAGTCCTTGCCGGTGATCCAGACTTGGCCGCCGTTGGAGTTATCGACTTCGTTGTGCGGCATCCAGCAAAGCGGGTTGTCGCGAATCTTCGGTTTCTCCTTCGTCGGCACGAAGTCAGGCACGCCGTAGAAACCGCCCGGCTTGATCCAGTTGAGCGGGCAAGTCGGGGTCCACGTGCCTTCGTTGTCGCCGCTGGTGATCTCGCCGTTCGGCCCGACGCCCATGCCGTTGGGTGCGCGGAAGCCGCGGGCGACGACCTCGAGCTTCGAGCCGTCCTTCGACACTTTGAACACACAGCCATGATGCGGCGTAACTTTTTCCCAGCCTCGACCGCCGCCCCGTACTGGCCCGCCCTTGATGAAATAGAAGTTGCCTTCCGGATCGGTGTGGAGATCGAACGTGAACTCGTGGAAGTTCGTGGTAATCATCGCTTCGTTGTTGAAGCATTCGTAGAAGTCGGCCTCGCCGTCGTTGTTGACGTCATGCAGCCGAGTGATCTGATCGCGCCCGAGCACGTAGACGGTGTCGTTGACGATCTTCAAGCCCAGCGCATGGAACAGCCCAGCGGCGTAACGCTTCCACGTCAGCTTTTCGAGCTTGTCGTCGATGCCCGATACGATCCAGACATCGCCCGACCAGGTCGAAACCGCGGCGCGGCCATCGGAGAAGAAGTCGAGGCCACCGATGCGCATCCATGACTTATACGCGTTGCTGAACGGCGGCGTCAGCGAATCGACCGTGTAGGCGGTCTTGTCATCGCCACGCTTGCCCTGGGTGACCGTCGTGGCAGGGAAGCGAGCCTGGCCGCCTTTGGTATGGACGGCGAGGTCACTCGGTTTAGTGATACTCTGCACGGCGTTGTTGGCGGCTACGCTGGCGTCTTTCGGCCCGCCCCAGACTCCGACGGTCAGTTGCACCGGTTCGGCACTGGCGGGAATCTTGACGATGAGCCGTGTGCCTGGGACAAACTCCGTACCTTTCGGCCCGCCGATGATATTGCCGATGATCACATCTTTGCCGTCGTCGAGTGTCGCTACGGTATTGGCCTCAGCGACATTACTCGCTTTGCCGGGCAAGTCGGCGACCAGCATGTAGCGGTCGTCCTTTGCCGGGGAGAGATTCAAAACGCGGACGAACACGCGCTGCTTGTTGTGCACCTCGACGCTCGGCATGTCCAGCACGTTCGTATCGCCCACGGTGTAGCTGAAGACGACGCCCTTGTCATGGCGATACAGGCCTTTGTAGCGGCCCACGTCGCGCGGCATCGGGCCGTGCGGATAGGCACGCGGATCGACCAGCTCCTTGACCGATTTCGCCCAACCGGTGGTCACGTTGGTGGCGGCGAGGACTTTGCCGACCGGCGCAGGATTGCCGCCGTGGCTGCCGTTGAAGACGACGCCGTTCCAGGTGATGAACCCGCCGTTCCAGTAGCCGGAGTAGCGCAACAATTCGGTGTCGAAGACGATGCCGCACTTGGCGGGACTCGTGGCGGGAGCTGGTTTCTTGCCCTTCACAGGCGGCTCCTTCGGCGGGATCACGTCGCCGTCGATCGGCGCGTCGAACGGCACCGCAATGCCGCGCAGCGTGATGTTGCCATTGGGCAACTGATACGTGTGCGAAATAAACGGCCCGTAATCCATGTCGTCATACGGCGCCGCCGAGATACCGGCAGCCAGCACGCCGGTGAAAGCGAGCGTCGCGAAGAAGATGCGTTTCATCAGCAAGGAACCTCGTGAAAGAGTGGCTAGTGGTTAGTGGCAAGTGGCTAGTGGCTAAGTGGTGGATACAGATCGCCCAATGTTTTTGGCAACTCCGTCTCGCTCCTCACCCCTCGCCCTTCGCCTCTCGACACTCGCTTGTTAGGTAGGTGCAGCTATTGTCCGTACCCGCTCGCTTAGCGTCCAGTCCCCGTGGGAAATGGTGATGGACAAGGGAGCCGGTTGCACCTTCGACGGGTGGTTCGTCCAGCCGTGTTTCTTCCGCATCTCGGCGGGCGTCAGCGTCTCCTGACCGCGCTCGCCCAAGCCGATTGCCTACCCCAGCATCTTCCCCACGGCCGCGCACAGCTCCCGCGCGTCGTCCGCTTTCGGGGCCTCAGCGATGACGCGGATGATTGGCTCGGTATTGCTGGGACGCACATGCAGCCAACGGTCGGGCCAGTCGAGGCGGAGGCCGTCGAGGCGGTTGGGCGTTGCTTCGGGCCAGCGCTTCTCTAGCTCGGCGTACAGCGACGGCAGGCGGTCGGGCGAGACGGTGTACTTGTCCTTGATGATCGTGTAGCTCGGCAATTCGTTGACGATCGTGCTGAGCGGTTTGCCGGTTTCGGCCAGGAGCTGGAGGATGAGGCCCATGCCGATGTAGGGATCGCGGACCCAGCCGACGCGCGGGTCGATGACGCCGCCGTTGCCTTCGCCGCCGATCGCTGCGCCGCTCTCGCGCATCAAGGCGACGACGTTGGCTTCACCGACCGCGGATCGCACGCATGACACGCCGAAGCGCTTGGCGATGTCCTCGCTGACGCGCGAGCTGGACATGTTGATGACGATCGGGCCGGGGTCTTTCTTGAGCCGACACAACAGGGCAAGCGCGAGCGTCAGTTCTTCGCCGATATACCGGCCCGTCTCGTCGATGACCGCCAGCCGATCGGCGTCCGGGTCGAGTACGAAGCCGACATCGGCGCGTTCTTGCAGGATGCGGGGGAGGATCGTCGTCAGATTCTCGGCGAGCGGTTCGGGCGGGTGAGCGAAATGGCCATCGGGATGACCGCCGGCGATGACGGGGTTGGCCTGGCACGAATCGAGCAGCGCCTTGCCAAGCGGCCCGCCGGCGCCGGCGTTGGCGTCGAGGAAGACGCGGAAGTTGCGTGAGCGGATGCGCGTCACGTCAACAAGTTCGAGCACGCGCTCGCGGTGCCAATCCTCGGCCTTGTGGCATTCGCGAATGTCGCCGAGCTTGTCGTGCGGAGCGAGCACGAATTTATTCGTATCGTAAATATTCTTAATCTCACGGCCCTTGCTGGGAGAGAGCACGGCCCCGTCGTTGCCGAAGAGCTTGAGGCCGTTCCATGGCGCGGGATTGTGGCTGGCGCTGATTTGGATACCGCCCTGAGCGTCGAGTCGGCGGATGGCCAGGCCGCAGGTTGGCGTTGGGGCGACGCCGATGTCGATGATTTCGCAGCCGCACGCTTCGAGTCCGGCGATGACGGCGTGACGCAACATGTCGCCGGATGGACGCGAATCGCGCGAGAGCACAACTCGCTCACCGCGAACGTAGGTGCCCAGCGCCTGAGCGAAAGTGGCGACGGCGACAGGCGACAACCCCGCGCCGATGATGCCGCGAATCCCCGAAACGCTGACGATGAGGTCGGAGGTAGTGGCAGACACGGAGTTTCCTTTCAAAGAACGTAGCATGCCGAATTCCACGTTTGCGGCTTAGCGCTCGTTGCGTGCCATGCGAGCGCTAAGCCGCAAACGGCAACCCTAGTGATGTTATCAATTTTGGCGTGTTAGCCGTGGGTGACGGATCGCTTCTTTTTCTTTGCCGTCAAATTTCTATAATTCTTCCAATCGACTATTTTAGTGGTCAACGAAACTCCAATCCAGGAAGGTGCAGCGTGTCTTCTACGAAAAGTTACCTCTTCACGAGTGAATCGGTGTCGATGGGACACCCGGACAAAGTCGCGGATCAGATCAGCGACGCCATCCTCGATCACTGTCTCACCGCCGACCCGACAAGCCGAGTGGCCTGCGAGACGATGGTGACGACCGATCTCGCGATCGTCTCCGGGGAGATCACGACCAAGGCCGACCTGTCGCGCGAAACGGTCGACAAGATCATCCGCAACATGATCCGCGAGATCGGTTACACCGATCCCTCGATCGGGTTTGCGGCCAAGACCGCGCAGATCCATGTCAACCTGCACGCGCAGTCGCCGGACATTTCGATGGGCGTCGATGTGGGCGGCGCGGGCGATCAGGGCATGATGTTCGGCTTTGCCTGTCGGGAGACCAAGTCGCTCATGCCACTGCCGATCTATCTGGCGCACCGTTTAGTCGAGAACCATGCGAAGCTGCGCGAGAGCGGTGCCGTCGCATTCTTCCGGCCCGATGCCAAGAGCCAGGTCACGGTCGAATACAACGGCGACGGCACGCCAAACCGCATCCACACCGTCGTGCTCTCCACGCAACACGATGCAAGTGTGATCGGCAAGAACGGCAAGTTCACCGACGACGCCCGCAGGGTCATCGTCGACAAACTGATCCTGCCGACGTTGAAGGCCGAACGCCCCGACCTCATCAAGGGTGAGCTTGTCCTCGTGATGCCAGGCAAGGCGTCGAAGAAGCCGAAGGAAGGCGAGATTGCTTGCCACATTAACCCGACCGGCAACTTTGAAGTGGGCGGCCCGCACGGTGACTGCGGATTGACAGGCCGAAAGATCATCGTCGACACGTATGGCGGTCGCGGTCGTCACGGCGGCGGCGCGTTCAGCGGCAAAGACCCGACCAAAGTCGATCGCTCCGCGGCCTACATGGCTCGCTACATTGCCAAGAACATCGTCGCCGCCCGCCTCGCGCATGAGTGCGAAGTGCAGCTGTCCTACGCGATCGGCTATCCCGACCCGCTCAACATCTGGGTCAACACCAACGGCACGACGGCGAAAGGCGTGACCGACGACCAACTCGTCGATCTCATCCGCAAGCACTTCTTGCTGACGCCGAAAGGCATCATCGAGTCGCTCAACCTTCGCCGTCCGATCTACAAGGAAACCGCCCGCCACGGCCACTTCGGCCGCGAGTTGAAAGCGTTCACCTGGGAGCAGACGGATAAGGCCGCCGCGTTGAAGAAGGACGCGGGGTTGTAATCGGGTTGCCACGAAATGCAAGTGAGGGCGGAACAACCAATGATGGCTGTTCCGCCCTCGTTTCGTAGGCATAACCGTATTCGTTGACAGACCCGTGCGAGGTCTGATACGATGAACGGAAGTAAACTTGGAGCTTACCATGACAACCTACGAAACATTACAGGTAGCCGATGCCCACAAAATGGTGCATCTAGTGGTTCCCGTTGAAGAAGCGAATCGTCGATATCATTTCATTGTGCTCATGCAGCCTATTTCAGAAAAAAATGCGTTGCCCGAAGTTCCTGTGCGCGATTGGCCGCCGGGATTCTTTGAAGCCACCGCTGGCAAATGGGTGGGTGATTTTGAGCGACCGCCACAAGGCGAATTCGAGACGCGGGAGGAATTGTGACGCCACCATTCCTGCTTGACACCAACGCATGCGTCGAATATCTGCGAAAGAAAAACGCCAACGTCATCAATCACATCCACTCACGCCAACCGGATGAGTTGCGCGTATGCTCGGTGGTGGTTGGAGAACTTTATTTCGGAGCGTTCAAGTCGCTAAATCCGCCTGCGAACGTATCTTTGTTGGCCACGTTCCTTCCAGTGTTCCTGAGTTTGCCATTCGATGATCATGCAGCCCAGTTCTATGGACAGATCCGCGCTGACCTTCAGGCCAAAGGAACACTTATTTGGGCCGAACGATCTAATGATCGCCGCTATCGCATTAGCAAACGATTTGACACTCGTCACTCACAACACCTCGGAATTCAATCGCGTAATCGGATTGAAACTCGTTGATTGGCATGATCCCTGACGTACATGAGTCATGCTGTGCACAAATCTCCTTGAATTCCTCCCCCCATCGCTATAATTCCCTGAAATCTCCATCCCAATCGAATACCACTTTGAGGAGCACTGCAATGTTGAAGCGTATCCTGGCTGTCACTCTCTTCGCCGTCGCACTCGTCGTGTTGACAACCGGCATCAACGCCGGCGGCGACAAGAAGGGCAAAGTCAAAGACAAGAAAGACGACCCGAAGTACAACAACCCCACCTTCGTTCCCACCGCAGACGAAGTCATCGAAAAAATGTTCGAGATGGGCAAAGTCAAAAAGACCGACGTCATCTTCGATCTCGGCTGCGGCGATAACCGCATCTGCTTCATGGCCGCCAAGAAGTTCGGCTCCCGCGGCGTCGGCATCGAAACCAACCCCGTCCGCATCCGCGAAGCCATGGACATGTTCGACAAGTACAACAAGGACGACGCCATCAGCTTCGGCCCCGTCAAGCTGCCGCTCGTCGAAACCCGTCACGGCGACGCCCTGGCGATGAAGGACCTCAAGGACGCGACCGTCGTCGTCATGTACATGTTCCCGGAATTCATGGATATCTGGTTCCCGATTGCCGAGAAGACGCTGAAACCGGGCACACGCATCCTGTCGCACGACTACAGCTGGACCAAGGGCTGGGAGCCGGTCGCCACCGCCACCGTGAAAAGCTCGAGCCGCGATAACCACAAGGTGCTCATGTGGGTCGTGCCGGAGAAGAAGGCGAAGTAATTGAAACAAGCCCAGGGGTGAGGTACTCCGAACTCCTGGGATACCCCGCGGTTATCCCAGGGGTTCGGAGTACCTCACCCCTGGGCTTGCCTGAAACATTTCTTTTGGAGCAGATTCATGCTTCGCACCATCACACTCATCGCCATCGTCGCCATTTCGTTCTCCCTGGCGTTCGGCCAGGACGACAGCAAAGTCCCGTGCCGAATCATCTACGTGCCGACCGAACAGGTCGTCGTCGAGAAGATGCTCGAGATGGCCAAGGTCAAGAAGGACGACGACGTCTTCGATCTCGGCTGCGGCGATGGGCGTATCGTCGTCACGGCCGCCAAGAAATTTGGCGCGAAGGGCGTCGGAATTGACATCGACCCCGCTCGCATCAAGGACAGCCTTGCGACCATGCGCAAGGCGGGCATCAAGGCGGACCTCGTCGATATCCGTCAGGGCGACGCTCTGACGGTGAAGGACCTCGAACGGGCAAGCGTCATCATGCTCTACATGTTGCCTGAGTTCATGGAAAAGCTCGAACCGCAGCTGAAGGCTCGCCTCAAACCGGGTACGCGCATTGTCGCGCATGACTACCCGTTTCCGAATATGGAACCCGATCAAGTCGTCGAGTTCGAGACCGGCGGCAGTAGGCCGAAGTTTCTGTACATGCGGACGGTGCGTGAGGCGAAGAAGAAGTGAAGCTCCTCGGCTTGTCGTTTAGCGCTCGGATGGCGTATTTCGAGCGCTAAACGACAAGCGAAAATCAGTGCGCCTTCCCAACCACATCCGCCACGCGGTCTGCATTCAACGTCTTCAGCGCCTCCGGCAACTGATCGACGAGCCGAGCCGAAACACTCGGGTCGAAGAAATTCGCCGTGCCGACCTGGATCGCGGATGCGCCGGCGACGAGGAACTCCATCACGTCGTCGATGGTGCTGATTCCGCCAACGCCGATGATCGGCACTTTCACGTTTTTCGCGACCAGCCAAACCAACCGCAATGCGAGCGGCTTGATTGCCGGCCCGGACAGGCCACCGGTGATGTTGCCCAGGATCGGCTTGCGCTTGCGCCAGTCGATCGCGATGCCCACAAACGTGTTCACGAGCGACACGGCATCGGCACCCGCATCGGCGGCAGCTCGAGCGATCGGCACGATGTTCGTCACGTTCGGCGTCAATTTTGCGATGATCGGCAGCGGACAAACCGCACGCACGTCAGCGACGATCGTGTGAATCATCGCGGCATCGGTCGCGAAATCCAATCCGCCGGACACATTCGGACACGACAGGTTCAGCTCCAATCCCGCCAGGCCAGGCTCCCTGCCGATCTGCGCCGCCATCGTCACGAATTCGTCCGCCGTCTTGCCCGCGATATTGGCGATGATCGCAGTTGGCAGGGTGCGCAGGTAAGGCAGATGATGCGCGATGAAGTGGTCGATGCCGTCGTTGTCCAGTCCGATGGCGTTGAGCATGCCCGACGTGGTTTCGACGGTGCGCGGCGGCGGGTTGCCTGCGCGCGGTGACTTCGTGACCGTCTTCGGAATGATTCCGCCGAGTTTGGCGAAATCGACTGCGCCGGCCATCTCGCGCGCATAGCCAAACGTTCCCGATGCGACAAGAATCGGGTTGGCGAGACGAAGGCGACCGAGGGTAACGGAGAGGTCAAGCATGGGTATGGTTTTTCGCTTGCGGCTTAGCGCTCGCGCGGCGCCTTGCGAGCGCTAAGCCGCAAGCGGTTAATTCGTCAATTTTTCTCGTCCGCTGGGCCTTTCTTTGCCTCGTTCATCGGCGCAGCGCCGCCGGGGCGCGGACCGGCTTCCACATTCACGATCCCGGCATTCGGAACACCGGGCATGAACCGCGAGCGGACGAATTCCGTCGCGCTACGGGCCTTGCGGAAACCGACCATGTGTCCGAAATTCTCGGCGGAGATCATGATTAACCCACGATCGGTGGCGTCCTTCTTCAACTGGGCGATCGCATTTTTTATGACCTCGACGCGATCCCCATTGGCGAGCGGTTCTTTGCCGAGTGGCTCTTTCGGCGCTTCCTTGTCCTTGGCTGGCTCCTTCTCCATTTCCTTCTCATCCACCTTCGGCGCGGCACCCTTATCTTTGTCGGTGCTTGCAGTCGTTGTGCCAAGGATGACATATCGTGTGCGACCGCTGATGCTGCCGCGAATCGTGCCATCGACGGGATCGACGTAGGCGTCGACATGCATGCCGTTGCGGCGAAGGAGATGTAGGAAGTCGTCCATTTGCCGTTTCTGCTCGAACGGGCTGTTGGTGGGTTCGCCGGTGATGCTGACATTGCCGGCGACGGCGACGCGCGATCCCCAAAAGAGGTTGAAGAGGAGATCGCCCTCACGGAGGAAGTTATCAAGCTCGCGCACGGAACGTGATTGGAGGTTCAGGGGGATTTCCTCGCCGCGAGTGTCGTAGAGCGAAGTGATGCGTGCGAAGGAAGTGGTTTCATCGACGACTTTGACAACTTCGATGGTGCCCTTGAGGAGTTTGAAAGCGCGGTCGGCGTTGTTGGCGAAGACGTTGAAGGTTAGGCCGACGACGACGCCGTGCTCGCTGCCGCGATCAATGGTGACTTGGCGAATTTCGGAATCGACGCGGGTGATGGCGCCGACTTTGTGATCCCAAAGTGAAGTGCCGCCGCTGATGTCGAGGATAAGGGGAAACGCGCCGGTTCCGCCGCCACCGGCAACCGCTCCGCCTGGTGGGCCACCTTTGCCGAGCCGCTTGTCTTCATCGCGTTCGGCTTTGAGGATGGCAAGTTCCTTGTTGATTCGCCGCAATTCGTCCGCGTGCAAGTCCTTGACGGCATTGAGTGCGTCGGATGTCTCGGTATGCTTGTCTTTTTCTTCCTTCAATTGATTTCGTAGTTTTGTGAATGCGTCCGCATTGCCTTTTACGCGGTTGAACGCCTCAGCTTCATACTTGGAGATCTGATCCTTGATGTCATCCTGAAACTTATCGCGCAGCGCGGTGTAGTTCGCGGATATTTTCTCCATGCGCTGCTTGGCGATGACCGACGCTTCCAGTTTTGCCTCGAGGTCCTTGGCCCGGGCCTGGGCAGCGGCGAGTTCCTGGCCGAACGTTGATTTGAACGCCCCGTTTTCGTCGATCTTGAGCCGAGCCTCCAGGTCTTCCAGGAGTTTTTTCGCGCCATCATGTTTGGCATCGGAGCTAAATTGGCCGGCGACGTACTTATCGTGGGTGTTCTTCATCAACTCAAGTTCCTGCCCTTCGATTTTGTCGCCCGCTGCCGTGCGGATGGAGTTGAAGAGGTAGGTGCTGAATTCCCTGCCGTTCTGCTCGACCTTGACCTTGGCCTCGAGCGTGCGCATTTTCGGCTCAAATTCCGTCAGGCCGGCCTGCGCGTAATAGCCCCAGAGTCCAAGCCCGATGGTAGAGAGTATGAACATGATGAGAAAGACGATGATGACGACATTCGGATTGCCGCTTTTGTCTTTTTTCTTCTTCTTTGCCGTCGCCATAAAGCAACCTCTCAGTCACGGAATTGATGAATGATATTAGGTTTTTGGCACATTCACCCCCAGGAATCGGTGCGCTCATCCTGGGGCTTGTACTGGTTTTCAATCGTCAATCCGAAATCATTAATCGAAAATCGCAAATCTCCCTTCAGTTTAAGCAGTTTCGCAGTTGTGTCAATCGTTTTGTGGTGGGAAAGCTTGCCGAGAACGCACGGCGTTCGGTCTGGCGCGGTCGTGCGGTTTGTGGCGTCATATAGCCCGCCAATTATCGCGGGAGTGCTGCGAACCCGCCCTAAATGGCGGGCTATATAGCGAATGGCCAATACTTGACAAAAAAGTACGGATTATTATGATACCACTATCACCGGGGAGGTCGGCAATGAAGATCACTGCGCAAGAAGAATATGGCCTGCGTTGCTTACTTCGACTCGCCAAGGCCGAGAGCGGGGTTGCCACGCTGCCGGAAGTCGCCGCTGCTGAGGGGTTGTCGCAACCCTATGTCGCGAAATTGATGGCCGTGCTGCGAAACGCCGGCATCATCGAAAGCACGCGAGGTCGCACCGGTGGCTATCGGCTCGCCCAGCCGCTTGACGCGATCGGCTTGGGTACGCTACTCCTGACGCTTGGCGAGCCTCTCTTCGACGAGGTCGATTACTGCCAAAAGCACGCAGGCACGGAAGCGCCCAACGGCGTTTGTCGCAATCATGGCACGTGCACGTTGAAGTCAGTTTGGCAGACGCTCGAACACTGGATGAGGCGAACGCTCGACCAGATCACGCTCGCCGACCTCGTGCAGCACGAAAGCCGATTGCCGGAGTTGTTACGGGAACGGTTGGCAACGGCAGCGTTTGAAGAAGTGCCGCTGATTTCGCTGGGCATTACAAGATAACCCAACCCTACATAAGGACAAATACCTATGGCTCCCTATGATATCGTTGTCGCTGTGCGCCGCCGGCCTTTTGAACCCTTTCGCATTACGTTGACCGAAGGAATTTCATACGAAATTCGACATCCGGAATTCTGCATGGTATCGCTGACATCCGTCAACATCGGTTTGCCTATCGTAGGAGATCCCGATTTGGTCGCACAGCGGATCGTTACCGTTGACGTATCCCACGTCGTGAAGTTGGAGCCATTGGAAGTGCCCGTGAAAGGATAATGCTATGACCACCGCAACACAAACCATTGAACAGTTCGCCAATAAAGAGTACGAGTGGGGCTTCACGAGCGACATCGACGCCGACGCCCTGCCCAAAGGCTTGAGCGAAGATATCGTTCGCCGAATCAGCGCGTTCAAGAAAGAGCCGCAATGGTTGCTCGATTGGCGGCTCAAAGCCTATCGCCATTGGACCACGATGGAAGAGCCGCGCTGGTGGCCGAATGTCTCGTTCCCGCCCGTCGATTATCAGGACATGATCTATTACTCCGCGCCGAAGCCGAAGAAACAGCTGTCGAGTTTGGACGAAGTCGATCCGGAGTTGCTCAAGACCTTCGAGAAGCTCGGCATCTCGCTCGACGAACAAAAGCGACTCAGCGGCGTCGGCATCGCCGTCGATGCGGTGTTCGACTCGGTATCGGTAGCGACGACGTTCAAAGGAAAGCTCGCCGAGATGGGCGTCATATTCTGCTCGTTCTCCGAAGCCGTGCACAATCATCCCGAAATCGTCAAGAAATATCTTGGCTCGGTCGTGCCGTACAGCGACAACTATTTCGCGACGCTCAACTCCGCGGTGTTCAGCGATGGCTCGTTTGCGTACATCCCGAAGGGCGTGCGTTGCCCGATGGAACTGTCCACCTACTTCCGCATCAACGCGAAAGAGACCGGGCAGTTCGAGCGCACGTTGATCGTCTGCGAGGAAGGCGCCTACGTCAGCTATCTCGAAGGCTGCACGGCTCCGATCCGCGATGAAAATCAATTGCACGCCGCCGTCGTCGAACTCGTCGCCGTCGGCGAGAACTCGCAGATCAAGTATTCCACCGTGCAGAACTGGTATCCCGGCGACAAAGACGGCAAAGGCGGGATCTACAACTTCGTCACCAAGCGCGGCGCCGCCCGTGGCCGAAATAGCAAAATCTCGTGGACCCAGGTCGAGACTGGCAGCGCCATCACCTGGAAGTACCCGAGTTGCATCCTCATCGGCGAAGGTTCGGTCGGCGAGTTCTACTCCGTCGCCCTCACCAACCACAGGCAACAAGCCGACACCGGCACGAAAATGATCCACGTAGGTAAAAACACCAAGAGCACCATCGTCAGCAAAGGCATCTCCGCAGGCAAAGGCCAAAACACCTACCGCGGGCAGGTGAAAATCCTCAAAGGCGCCGAGAACGCTCGCAACTACAGCCAATGCGATTCGCTGCTCCTGGGCGACAAATGCGGCGCCCACACGTTCCCGTACATCGAGGTGAAGAACACGAGTTCCACCGTCGAGCACGAAGCCTCGACCTCGAAGATCGGCGAGGACCAGATATTCTATTGCAAACAACGCGGCCTGAGTGCCGAGGACGCCGTGGGCATGATCGTCAACGGCTTCTGCAAAGAAGTATTCAAGGAGCTTCCAATGGAGTTCGCGGTCGAAGCGAAGAAGCTGCTGGGCGTAAGTCTGGAGGGAAGCGTGGGGTGATGCCAAAGAAGATTCGGGAGTTGAAGGCAACGCTCAAGAAGGCGGGATTTCAATTGAAGACCGGGCAAAGGTAACCACTCCGTGTGGACGCACACTTTGCTACCCGGTCAAAAAATCACAATCTCCGGCAACGACGGAGATGATGCCAAGAAATACCTCGAAAAGGACGTGACGGCAGCCATTAAGGATCTGGCGTAAAAACCATGATATACAAGTACAGCATGAAGATCGAATGGTCAGACGAGGATCAGACATTTGTCGTTTCGCTTCCCGAGTTCGGTCCCTATGCTAAAACGCACGGCGACACCTATGAGGAAGCCGTACGCATGGGGCGCGAAGCGATTGAGAGCCTGATCGAAGCCTTCCAAGCGGAGGAGCGAGCGTTGCCGGACCCGACAAAACATGAATTAGTCTCGGCCTAAAGTAGTTATTCAAGGAAGTTGCCAATGGAGTTCGCGGTGGAAGCGAAGAAGCTGATGGGCGTGAGTCTGGAGGGCAGCGTGGGGTGATGGTTCCTCGTTATAGCGCCCGCACCGAGCCATGCGATCGCGTTGCTTGCTGCGGGCGCTAAACGAAGAAAACACATTGTGTTTAGGTGAATTTACAATCCTGTTTGAATTTGAAGTAGGAAGAAATGCTAACCATCCACAACCTCCACGCCAAAGTCGCTGACAAGAACATCCTGCGCGGCATCAACCTCACCGTCAACGCCGGCGAGGTACATGCCATCATGGGGCCGAACGGGTCGGGCAAGTCCACGCTTGCCGGCGTTCTGACGGGACGCGATGCGTATAGCGTCACCGACGGCGAAGTCCTCTTCGAGGGCAAGAACCTCCTCGACATGGCCCCTGAAGAACGTGCCGGCGAAGGCGTCTTCCTCGCCTTCCAGTACCCCGTCGAAATCCCCGGCGTCTCCAACAGCTACTTCCTACGCGCCTCGGTCAATGCCGTGCGCAAGCATCGCGGCGAACCGGAACTCGATGCGGCGTCGTTTCTCAAAGTCGTCAAGCAGAAGATGAAAGTCCTGCACATGCCTGAGGACCTTCTGAAACGGCCCGTCAACGAAGGATTCTCCGGCGGCGAGAAGAAACGCAACGAAATCTTTCAGATGGCAGTGCTCGAACCGAAACTGTGCATCCTCGACGAAACCGATTCCGGCCTGGACATCGACGCGATGAAGGCCGTTGCCGACGGCGTCAACGCACTGCGATCGAAGGATCGCGCAATGATCGTCATCACGCATTATCAGCGGCTGCTCGACCACATCGTTCCGGACTTCGTGCATGTGCTGTCGCAAGGCCGTATCGTCAAGACAGGCGGCAAGGGATTGGCGTTGGAGCTGGAAGCACACGGCTATTCTGGGAATTGAAGATTGCAGATTGCAGATTGCAGATTGAAAAACCATCAAGCCCGCAGGTGAGCGCAGCGAACCTGCGGGGTCACGGCCGGCATTACCCCGCTTGGAAGATAATTTGATCGACATGGACAAGACGAATTTCACAAACCTGTTCGCCGCGTTTGACCGCGATACGTCGTCGCGCTATGGTGCGTTGCGTCAGTCGGCCCGCGAGCGATTTGCGGCTTTGCCTTTACCGACGACGCGTGGCGAGGATTGGCGTTTCACGAGTATCGCGCCGTTGCTTGAGACGCCGTTCGATCTGCCCGCCGCGGTAAGCGTGCCCCTGCCGCCCGCTGTCGGCCCGCGCCTTGTGTTCGTGAACGGCCGATACGCGAAAGGGCTGTCGTCGCCGATGCCGAATGGCGTGCGTGCCGGTTCGCTCGCCGACATCGACGCCATCCAGATATTGCAGATCGCCTCGGAAACCGACAGTCCGTTCACCGCGCTGAATTCGAGCTTCCTGAGCGACGGCGCTTGCATCATCGTCCCCGATGGCGTCGTTGTGGAAACGCCGATTGAAATCTTGTTTATGTCGCGACCAAACGGGAAGCCAATCGTCACGCATCCGCGCGTGTTGCTAGTCGCCGGCAAAAACGCCCAGACCACGGTCATCGAGCGCTACCTCGGCGACGGTGTCTACTTCACCAATGCTGTCACCGAGATCGCCGTTGGCGAAGGCGCCGTCGTCGATCATGTCAAGGTGCAGTCCGAAAGTGATACCGCATATCACATCGCCAATACGCAAATCGTGATGGCGGCGAAAGCCAACTTTACCTCGCACAACCTCTCGCTCGGCGGCGCGCTCGTGCGCAACGAGGTCCGCGTTCGCTTCGACGGCGAACATGCCGAGGCGACCGTCAACGGCCTGTACCTCGCCAAAGGCAAACAGCACGTCGATAACTTCACCGTCATCGATCACGCCAAGCCCAACTGCGCGAGCCATGAAATCTACAAAGGCGTCCTCGCCGATCGCGCTCATGGCGTCTTCAACGGAAAAATCTTTGTGCGGAAAGACGCCCAGAAGACCGACGCCAAGCAGACAAACAAGGTGTTGCTGCTCTCCGACGACGCGACGATCAACACCAAGCCGCAGCTCGAAATCTTCGCCGACGATGTGAAATGCACGCACGGCGCGACGATCGGCCAACTCGACGCGACGCAGCTGTTCTATCTGCGTTCGCGCGGCCTCCCGCTTGAGCAAGCCCGCCGACTCTTGACCTTCGCCTTCGCCAACGACATCGTCAACCGCGTCAAGATCGAATCGATCCGCGCGGAACTGGAAGAACGTATTGTTTAGCCGCTCGCCTTTGGCGCGTGGACATAAAATTTCGCGCTCGCCAAAGGCGAGCGGCTAGACAAGGATTACCCGAAATGAATGTCATCACCCTCGAACCGAAACCTCGACGCCCCGCGCTCAACCTCGACCGCGTGCGCGCCGACTTCCCGATCCTGCACCAGAACGTCCGTGGCAAACCGCTCGTTTACCTCGATAACGCCGCTTCCTCGCAAAAACCGAAAGCCGTCATCGAGGCGATCAAGCACTACTACGAACACGACCATTCCAACGTGCATCGCGGCGTGCATGCCCTAAGCGAACGCGCGACCGAGATGTTCGAGGAGGCTCGCGTCCAGGCACAACGCTTCCTCGGCGCGCCGTGTCTGCGCGAAGTCATCTTTACGCGCGGCACGACCGACGGCATCAACCTCATCGCGCAGACCTTTGGCCGACTGCATGTCCACGCCGGCGATGAAGTCATCGTCTCTGCTCTCGAGCATCACAGCAACATCGTCCCGTGGCAAGTGCTGTGCTGGGAGAAGCACGCCAATCTGCGCGTCGTGCCGATCAACGACGCTGGCGAGCTGCAACTTGACGAACTCGAAAAGCTCATCAACCCAGCCACGAAGATCATCGCGCTGGGCCAGGTGTCGAATGCGCTGGGCACGATCAATCCGATCAAGAAGGTCATCGAGATCGCCCGCAAGCACGGCGTCTATGTCGTTGTCGATGGCGCCCAGGGCGCGCCGCATTTGCCGATCAACGTCGCAGAACTCGATTGCGACTTTTACGTCTTCTCCGGCCACAAAGTTTACGGCCCGACTGGCATCGGCGCCGTCTACGGCAAGCCAGAACATCTCGAACTGATGCCGCCTTATCAAACGGGCGGCGACATGATTAGCTACGTCAGCTTCGCCAAGACGACGTGGAACGAACTGCCCTACAAATTCGAGGCGGGCACGCCGAATATCGCCGGCGCAATCGGCCTGGCGGCGGCGCTGGAGTATGTCGAAGAGATCGGCCGCGAAGCAATCGCGGAACATGAGCACCGCTTGCTCGAACACGCCACGCGGCGCGTGTCGGCGATTCCCGGCGTGCGCATCATCGGGACCGCGAAAGAGAAGGCGGGCGTCCTGTCGTTCGTCGTTGACGATCCACCGATGTCCGCGTTAGACGTCGGCGGTCGGCTCGATCTCGAAGGCATTGCCGTCCGCACGGGGCATCATTGTTGCCAGCCGTTAATGGAACGGCTCGCGATCCCCGGAACCGTGCGGGCGTCGTTCGCGATGTACAACACGCATGATGAAGTCGATCGCTTCGCCGATGCGCTGGAAGCAATCGTCAGCAACGCCAAGCCGCGCATGGCGATGAGCAATAGCAAGCTCGACACGATCTACCCGCCGACGGCCGCGGACAATCCGACCGCCGCCGCCGGAGAGTTGATCGAGTTCTTCGATGCCGTCGATGATTGGGCGGAGAAGTACGAGTATCTGATCGACATCGGCAGCCGCATTCCGCCGATGCCGGTCGCGCTCAAGCAAGAGTGCAATCGCGTGCATGGTTGCCAGAGCACGGTGTTTCTGCATCTGCGAAAACAGCCGGGAACGCCGGACGTGATCGAGTTCCTCGCCGACAGCGATGCCGATATCGTCCGCGGCGAGTTGGCGGTGTTGCAGCGCCTTTACTGCGGTCAGCATGCGGCGCTTGTGTCGGCGTTCGACGAGCAAGCGTTTATGACTCGCATTGGCCTGGACAAACATCTCACGCAAGGCCGACGCAACGGTCTCGCTGAAATGGTGAAGCGCGTGAAGCGTTTCGCGGCGGATGTGGCTTTGGATTCAGCGAGCCGTGCTCCGTAAGGAGCCGGTTTGCGGGTGCGTCAACCTGCCGCTTACGCGGCTAGGCTCGCCAATTTGTTGAATGGTGATACATAATGGCCGATCGCTTCCCATTACCGGTCGATAACGATAAGCCCGCACCGCCGGCGCCCGAGCCGCTGCCGACGAAGCCGCCGCTCGCGCAGCCTTTGGTTGCAGAGGAGATCGCGAAGCTAAACACCGCGATCATTGAGGCCATGCACAAAGTGTTCGATCCGGAAATACCGGTGAACATCTACGAACTCGGCCTGATCTACGACATCACGATCGCGCCGACGGGGTCGGTGGACATCCGCATGACGTTGACATCGCCCGGCTGTCCCGTCGCGGGCACGCTACCAGGCGAAGTACAGCGTAAAGTGCTGCCGCTCGACAACGTGACGGCAACTAAGGTAGATGTCATCTGGGATCCGCCTTGGACGCCCGCGCGAATGTCCGAGGCGGCGAAGTTACAGCTGGGAATTGACGATTAGCCGTAAGCAGAAAATTTTGCATTTCGGCATAAAATATCCTATACTACCAGACAGACAGTCCCTCGCTTCCAGGCGGTGGATTCGTCGGAATCCCTCAGGTAGGTCGAACCATGATTCTTCGACATTCTCGGTGCGCTTTTTTGGCGGCATTGGCGATTATTTTCGGCCTGGATACAGGCGAATCGCAGGCACGTCTGCGGCGGATCGGCTACGCTCCCGACGGCATCGTTTACGAATCGAACGTCCCGGGTCCCGTGGCATATTCCTTGATGTACCCGCCGTATTCGCCCTACAGCATGCCGCTGCCAGGCTATGGCGTGCTGCCGCCGCACCTGGTGTCGAATCCCTGGCATTATTACGGTATCCAAAGGCAAGACGCTCAGTTTCCCGCACCGCGTGGCCAGGTTCCTGACCTACTCGACTATACGCCGCGCAAACGCAACGCACTGCATCCCGCCATGCCGTTTGAACGAACGCCCGAGGAGCAGTTGGCCGACCGCCGCCGAGTGCGCTTTGAGATCAATGTGCCTGACGAAAAGGCCGTCGTTTTCTTTGACGGAGTAGCGACCAAGCAAGCGTGGCTGACCCGAGTATTTGTCACGCCGCCAATGGATGAAGATCGGGAGTATACAGCGATGATTCGGGTCGAGTTCATGGGGAAAGAAAGTAAGACGCCTCAGAAACGCCAAAGGGAGTTCACTCTTGTTGCCGGCCAAACGGTCAAGCACACATTTGTAGAATAGTAGAACCGAAATCCAAGATGCTAAGAACCAAAAGCTCAGGGGCAGTTGTCCCTGGGCTTCGAGTATTTTTACGAGGCCGATGCGATGAACGATCAGAATGAGCTGGAAGCACGTTGGCGCGAACTGGATGCACTGCTTGGACTAACACCGGAGCCTGCGAAGACTACTGCCGCGCCCGTGCCGCCTCCGCCGAAAGTGGAGGTCGCGCCAGTGCCAGTCGTCGTAACGCCGCCGGCGGTTGTTGAAGTTGCCGTACCAGCACCCGTCGCTGTGCCTGAAGTTATCGTCGCGCCGGAGCCGGTCGCCGCTCCGCTCGTTGTGCAGGTCGAAGACACGATTGTGGAAACGCTGGATGGCGACGACGACGAATCGATGAACGCGGAAGAGCCGGGCGACCTTGAGGCAGACGAAATCGCAGGGGAATCGCCCGCTGAAACCGCTGGCCAACCGGCAACCCCAGGCGAAGGCGACGGACAACGCAAACGCAAACGTCGTCGCCGACGCGGACGACGGCGTAGCGGCGAACGCCCAGAAGGCGAAGCGGCGGCACCCGCGGACGGCGCCGCTACGACCAGCGAACCGCCGGTGCCCGCCCGCACGGAACCGGCGCCTGTGGGCGAAGCGGAACCACGCAAGGAAGCCGGCCCCGAGGGCGAGAGCGAGGGCGGTCGCGACGGTCGCCCCCGTCGACGCCGTGGTCGACGACGGGGCCGCGATCGCGATGCTGAACCCGTGGCAACCGCGCCCATTGCGGCCAAAACGCCTCCACACGCCGAAATCAGAGATGACGTCGACAACGACGACGATAACGACAGCGAAGCATTGGAGACGCCGACACGCGCCGCTACGCCCGTCGGCTTCGCCGATGACTCCGATTTCACCAACTGGAACGTGCCCAGCTGGCAAGAAATCGTCGGCTCGCTCCATCGCCCGGACCGCTGAACGAGACCTCGGCTTGCAGCTTAGCGCACGCGGGAAATAATCCGAGCGCTAAGCCGCAAGCGGAAAACAGAACGTATGCGGCGATTGCGTTCCCAAGGGCATGCCACCATGATTACGCTCCATGGCCGACTCCTGATTGCTATTGCTCTCGGCATGCTCTCCATCTTTTCGTCGCCGAGCCCCTCTCAGGAAAAACGCACACCGATCATCGACACGCACACACATTGCTTCGCAGGCAAAGCGAATAAGCTGTTTCCCTATCACCTACTCGCTCCCTATCAACCCGACGAGCCAGCTACACCCGAACTGCTGCTGGAGCGAATGAAAAACGCCGGCGTTGATTACGCCATCATCGTGCACCCCGAACCCTATCAAGACGACCACCGCTATCTCGAACATTGCCTCAAAGTCGGTAAAGGCAAGCTCAAAGGGACGTGTCTTTATTTCGCAGATAAGGACGACGCCATCGAGCAAATGCGTGACCTCGTGCAGCGAAACCCAAAACAAATCGTCGCCCTGCGCATCCACGCCTATGCACAGAAACGGCTGCCGCCGTTCGGTAAGCCGGAGCTGCGTCGGCTGTGGCAGGCGGCGGGCAAGCTAGGCCTTGCGGTGCAGCTCAATTGCGAGCCTCGCTTTGCCGACGGGTTCGAGCCGTTGATTCGTGAGTTTCCGAAAACGACGGTGATCATCGATCATCTCGGCTTACCGTACTCCAACAAGCTGGAGTTGCACGACAAGTTCATGCGTTGGTCACGTTATCCGAACACGGTGATGAAGATTTCGTCGCTGCCGGATCGCAAGAAAAATCCCGATCTTGACGTGACGCTGCTCTTGCGCGCCATGGTCAAGGAATTCACGCCGCGGCGATTGATTTACGGCGGCGGGTTCAACGATACGCCAACCGCCGACGCCTATCGCGCCCAGCGCGAGGCCATCCGCGTCCACTTCGCGCACCTGAGTGCGAACGACCAAGCCTTAATCCAGGGCGGCAACGCGGCTCGCCTGTTCGGATTCGAGCTACCGTAGCCAGCACGTTCCGCGAAATCGGAATAAGGGTGTTCAACGCCGATCCGAGGAGCAATCACCATCATTTTTTCAGAAGCATATCGTACCAGTCGGCAACTAGTGCCCCGTCCAAACTAAAATTTCGGGTTGCCAAGACCGGCGATTTTTGGGAAACTCCACGTCAACAAGGAGGTTCCCATGTACAAGAAGTATATCGTGCGGCTCACGAACGAGGAACGGACGATTTGCGAAGCCACCATCAAAGCGGAAAAAGGCAAGTCGGAAAAACTGCGGCGAGCAACGATCTTGCTCAAGGCCGATGCCGACGGGCCAGCCTGGGATGACGCCAAAATCAGTGAGGCGGTCGGGTGCCGGACGCGGACGGTCGAGAACGTGCGGCAAGCATTCGTCTGCGAAGGCTTCGAGGCGGCGCTCGTTCGCAAGAAACGGGCGACCTCGCCAACGCCGAAGTTGCTTGATGGCGCCGGCGAAGCGAAGTTGATCGCCATGCGGTTGGGCAAGCCACCCGCCGGCTTCGGCCATTGGACGCTGCGACTGCTGGCCGATCAAATGGTGGAGCTGGAAATCGTGGAATCGATCAGCCCGGAGACTGTCCGTCAGACGCTAAAAAAAACGGCATGACCAAGCGGAAAATCGAATACTGGGTAATTCCTCCCGACGCCGACGGCGAGTTCGTCGCCAACATGGAGGAGGTGCTGGAAACCTACGAAAAAGCCTAGGACCCCGACTGCCCCGTGGTGTGCATGGACGAGCAACCGGTGCAACTGATAGGCGAGACGTGCGTGCCGACCCCGACAACCAAGGAGCATCCGGAGCGGGTCGATTACGAATACGAACGCAAGGGAACGGCGAGCCTTTTTATGTTTGCCGAACCGCTTTCCGGGTTCCGCCAGGCGACTGCTCGGCCACGCCGCA
>SIAQ01000100.1 GCA_009697105.1 Gemmataceae bacterium
TCAAATTCGCCGAGATAATCGGCGAGTTGAGGACCGAACGAAAGTATCTGATCGAGGGTCATCCGTAACTCCTTGCAAACGTCCGTGGTTTAAGGAGTTACAGTGTACCATAACTGACAGCTGCAATGCAAGTAGCGCTGTCGTATTAAACCCCCAACTTCCGCTGTTGGGTATGCCTCCCTGAGCGACGGCGCTATGAAGCAACCCGGTTCCCCCGGCACCTCCATTGAAGAGAAGCTGTTTGTTTGCATCGTGAAAATAATGGACCCCTATGGCAACATCCTTAAGGTTCTTTATCGACTGGATGCGAGCAGCAGCCTCACGAACTTTTTGGACGGCGCCCACTGTGATTGGTCCGACGGTGCCAAGTACCAAGCAGCCAATTCCGCCGAAAATGACAAGAAATGGAACTCGGGCAAGACCTGATTTTGACACCGGTGAGTTTTTTTTGCTATTACCGGGCGCGGGGATGACCGGCCTGGGCAGATCAGATGTTTCGAGGTGTTCGGGGGAGATTCTCGGTATTGCCAACACGTAAAAGCATTTGGGACACGTCGTCATTCTTCCCGTTTGGCTCTCGTTCTTATGTGAGTGGGTCTTGGATTCTACGCATTCAAAGTCGATCATCTCGCCTCCTCATTTTCTCGGAAAACTCGATTTCGCGGGCGGGCTACCTCGCCTCAACAGAAAGTTCACACGCTTCCGCTTTCACACTACATTCGTCGTCGATATTACTCATCCGTTTCCGATTCAAACTTGACTCGCCTGTAGACTTCCGCCGCCTTGAGCTGGCATTGGATCGCTTCGATCTTGACGATGGCCTGCAGACCTTCATGAATGGTATACTTCCACGAGCCATCGTTTTCGCGATGATAATGCTCGATGAGAGGCTCATCCTGACTGATCAGAATGTAATCTTTGAGCGTTGGGTTGTATTTCTGATAGCGTGCCAATTTGAGGGTACGATCAAATGCTTCGGTGGATTCGGAGAGAACTTCGATTAAGGCAAGTGGGTTAAGCAGGACATCTTGGTGCTCGTCGAGAAATTTCGGTTCGTCGCAGACCACAACAATGTCAGGATACGAGTACAGCCCGGCTGGCCGCCTGGGCGATTTCGGCAACGGACCGCTGCGAACTTTGACATCTTTGTCCCAGACGCGGCACGGCCCGTCGGCAAGCTGTGTGGCCAAAGAAACCACGACATTGGATGAAATATCGTAGTGCTCCTTCGACGCACCCGCCATCGCGAAGATTTCGCCATCGACATACTGATGGCGATCCATCGCGGCACGTTCAAATGCCAAATAATCGTCTTCGTTCAGGAGCGTTTTCGGTAAACCCATGCGAAACTCCTCGGATTCGTTGACATAAGAAGCTCTGCGACTTCCTGTAGGCCTCATGTGCAAACGAAGAAGCATCCGATCAGCCGTGTCGTTGAACTTCACGCGCTTTGAATTGTCGCATCGGTGGCACAGACATTTCTGTCTGTGTAAACCCCAAACACAGACAGGAATGTCTGTGCCGCCATTCAATAAATCGGACAAGTCTAGCCGTTCAAGATATAACACCTTTTCGTGCTGCTCACTATTTCGCCACCCCGACCGATTGCAGCGATTCTGTAGACCATCATTTTATCCAGTCGCCCAGCGCACGGGAACGCAAAATCGTAGAATATCGCCAGCGCCGGGCCTCTTTCCGCGCTCCGCTTCGCGTCGCGGCCAAACGGGATGCGCTGGTGCTTTTGAGTTAATCGCATGCGATATCTAGTCTCGCTGTTATTACTGTTTGTCCTGGCGATCGCGGCACAGGCGAAACCCGTCAAGGTATTCATCCTCGCCGGCCAATCGAACATGCAGGGCAAGGCCAAGGTCTCTCTGCTCGAATATCAAGCCACGCAGCCCAATGCGACGGAGATGTTCAAACGGCTCAAGAAAGACAGCAAGTGGATCGAACGGCCTGATGTCTGGTGCAAATATTTCAACGAAATCGGCAACCTCACCGTTGGCTATCACAAATCGCAAAGCATCGGCCCGGAATTGGGATTCGGCCTCGTCGTCGGCGATCACTATGAGGAGCAGGTGCTCATTATCAAGACGGCGTGGGGCGGACGCAGCTTGTACCGTGACTTCCGCTCGCCCAGTGCCGGCCTGCCCAAAGCCGACGTGCTAGAGAAGTTGCTCACCGGCGCACAAAAGGGCAAGCCGAAAACCACCATGGACGAGATCAAGAAGAGCTTCGGCTCGACCTATCGTGAAATGCGTGACGAGGTCAATGGCACGCTCGCTGACATCAAGAAGCATTTTCCCGGTTATGCGGGGCAGGGCTATGAATTAGCGGGTTTCATCTGGTTTCAGGGCTGGAACGACATGATCAACGGGGAAGCGATCAGCGAATACACCGTCAATCTTGGCCATTTCATCCGCGACGTGCGTGCCGACTTCAAATCGCCAAAGCTGCCGTTCGTGGTTGGCGAGATGGGCGTGGATGGCGTCAATGGCGGTGCGGGCGTCAAAAAGTTCAAGGCCGCCCAGGCTGCGGTGATGGCGACGCCGGAATTCAAAGGCAATGTCGTCGTCGTCAAAACCGATGTCTTCTGGGACACCGAGGCCGACGCGATCTTCAAAAAAGGTTGGAAGCAGAACCTGGCAGAGTGGAACAAGGTTGGCAGCGATTTCCCGTTTCACTATCTTGGCAGTCCCAAGACCATGTTGCGCATTGGTCACGCCTTGGGCGAAGCCGTGCTCGACCTTTGTGGTGAAAAGAAAGCTCGCCCATGACAAATTTGATGACGACTTGGTTTCAAGGAGCGCGGATTCTCGTGTTGAATTATCGTTTCATCTTGGTTTCGATTGCAGCGATTGTCGCTGTGATTTGCAGGTTTGTCTTCGTGCCTGACTATGCCGAAGCCGGCAAAAAAACAACCTCCGTGAAGATTGGTTTCGCCAGAACCTTCTTGGTGGATCAGCCCAAAAGCATCGCCGACGTGGCGACCGAGGATTTTAAGGATGTACTCAAGAAGACGACTGCTTTAGAAGGCGATCTCGAATCCAAGCTTGGCGCTATTGAAATCGCCGACCACCTCATGAGCAAGAAGTTCGATTTCGGAATCTTCCACGGCCATGAATTTGCCTGGGCGAAGAAAAAGCATCCGGAGTTGCAACCGCTGCTCATCGCGTTGAATAAGCAAACTGCCGAGCAGGCGTTCGTCATCGTGCACGTGAATAATCCCGCGAAGACCTTCGCGGATCTTCGTGGCAAAAAGATCGATATCGCGCAGGGAACCAAGGAGCCATGCCGGGTGTTCCTCGACATGCTTTACCGCGATGCACAGGCGAAGAACACGACCGCGTTTTTCGGTGCGATCGAGAGATCCAACTCTATCATCACCGCGCTCGATGCCGTCGCACGGGAGAAGGTACAGGCCGCCGTCATCGATTCAGTCAATCTCGCCCATTATAAGGACGTGCGCGGCCCTGTCTTTGAAAAGAACCTGCGAGTGCTGGCACAGTCGGGGATATTCCCACCCGCGGCAGTCGCCTACTTGCCGGGCAAGGTAGATGACGCGATAGTGAAACAATTCCGTGATGGCCTGCTCAGCGCTCATAAGGTTGCTGCAGGTCGAGAAATGATGCAGCACTGGAGGATTGACGCGTTCGATCTCGTACCCGGCGATTATGCCAAGGGTCTGGAGAGCGTGTTGAAAGACCACCCGGTGCCACCGGCTCCCTAGGTTATCGGGCCACGAACCTTCTTGATGCAAGCCAGATTGGCGCTACCGTCAAAAGTACGAGCCGCAAACGGAATAGAAACGGCGACACCATTTTTTGAGGGCATTCCACGAAGAACAGGCTGCGTCGCCGACTCCTGGCGTGTTTTTCGTTCTCTCATAGCCGCTCGCCGTTCAGGAAAAACGCACGCCGAGCATCCACACGCACACGCATTCTGTGGCAGCATGGGGCGAAGTAGGTGCACCGTGGCACTGCAATGCGGCTTCACCGGGCGGAGTTAATTCTCCGTTAATTGTTGACAAGGGGCGGCCCATCAGATAGTCTAGGGCGGCTTGGTTGATTCCCATTGTACGGAGTTGGTTCTATGAACAAAACAGAGTGCAATGGCGCCTGTGGAATAACAAGGCCTCTGCGGAATCGTTGCGGCTTTACGCTGATCGAGCTACTGGTGGTTATTGCCATTATCGCCATCTTGATCGCTCTGCTCGTGCCAGCGGTGCAAAAAGTACGCGAGTCGGCTGCACGGCTGCAATGTGGGAACAACCTCAAACAACTCGGGCTTGCGTTACACGGATACCACGACGCCAACAAGAAATTCCCGCCCGGAACCGATTGCAGCACCTCGGGATGGACCAGTTCCACACCCAACCTGGAATGGGTGTATTTCTTTCACTACCTTTTGCCGTATTTTGAACAACCGGGATATTTCCAGGCCCTCGGTGCGGGTAAATGGACGCTCAATCCGCCCTGGATTACCGGCGGGCCTTGGGCTCCTCTCTATGACGTAACGCTCCCGGTTCTGCTCTGTCCCAGCGATCCGGGGAACGCGATCTCAACCCATGCATCCAACACGGTCCCTCTCGCGCGAAGCAATTACCTCGGTTTCTTCTCCGGAACTAAGGACTCCCATAACTGGTTGCAAACCTATCTAGCGAATCAGCGAGGCTTTTTTACGCAAGGCATCGCCAGGGCTTTGACGATGATGCAGGTAACCGACGGCACGAGCAACACCACCGTCGTCGGCGAATATGTTCGTGGTAAAGACATCGCCGACGCGCGGGGTTGGTTCTATTCCAATCGCGCATCGAACCAGTTTCTCTACGTCACCGGCACGCCGAATACTGCCACGCCGGACAACCTGATCAGCTTCTCCGTCGGCTATTGCTCGACAGGCTACAATACCCCAAGCCAGCCATGCGTCATCGACGATTCCGGCAGTGGCCAGAATAACTTCATTAGTTCACGCAGCTTTCATTCAGGCGGCGTCAACACGCTCTTCGGCGATGGCCGTGTCCAATTCATCGCCAACAGCATCAGTCTGACGACCTGGCAGAGTCTGGCGTGGGTTACCGACGGCAACGCGGTTGGTGATTATTGATGCCGCCGAGTGCCGCGTCCCGGGACGCGCAAGCGACGGATGCGATCGCCGTCACTTGCGCGTCCGGTTAATCATTCAGCAGGACAACCCACAATGCCCCACGTCACCAATTGCCGAGCTCTCACCCTTTTCTGCTTCTTCCTGGTCAGCGGGTGTGGCGAGTCACGCTCGCGCGGAGCTGTCTCTGGTATCGTAACCTTGGACGATGTCGCCATCGAGACCGGTTCGATCTCCTTCATTCCCGTCGAAGGAACCAACAGCCCGACATCCGGCGCCGTCATCGCGATGGGCAAATACGAGATCTCGCGCGAGAAGGGACCAATCGCAGGCACGTTCCGCGTCGAAATTCGCGCCCAGCGCAAGACCGGCAACAGGATCGCCGCCGGGTCGCCGGCTCCCCCTGGGACAATGATCGACGAAACGGAAGACGCCATTCCGGCCCGCTACAACAGCGAGTCCACGCTCCGCGTCGAAATAACCACCGGCAGCAATTCGCACAATTTCAAACTTTCAACGAAATAAAACAGTTCCCTACGAATACAACTCAATCGCTTTGATGATTTCATCCAACTCGTTCGGCACTTGCACCGCGCGGTTGGCGTAGGTCGCCCGGCGGACGCCGCGATGGCCGAGCACGTCGTCGAAGGTTTTCTGATCGGTGCTGTGATACGCGATCGTCGCCGTCGGATCTTTGAGTTGATGGCCCGTCAGAATGCATACGACGCGATCGCTTGGTGCGATGATGCCCTCACGCCGCAGTTTCTTTGCACCGGCAACGCTAGTGGCCGAGGCCGGCTCACAACCCAACCCGCCCGCGCCGACCTTGGCCTTCGCGTCGAGAATTTCCTGATCGCTCGTCTCGCGCACGACGCCGCCGCATCGGTCGAGCGCTCGCAGTGCCTTATTCAAGTTGACGGGATGGTTGATCTCGATCGCGCTGGCGATCGTCGCGGCTCGAATCTTCTCGACATCCAGACTGCGAAAAAAGCCGTCGACTACGTCCTTCTTCGGCGTCCCGTTGTTCCATCGCAAGCCGAAGCGTTCGTAAAGTTGGTAGAACGTATTCGCGCCGGCTGCGTTGATGACGGCGAGGCGCGGCGGGCGTTTAATCAGGCCGAGTTCCATCAGTTCGATGAACGCTTTGCCGAACGAGCTGACGTTGCCCAGGTTGCCGCCGGGCACGACGATCCAATCGGGCACTTCCCAGCGCATCGCTTCGAGGATGCGAAACATGATGGTCTTTTGGCCTTCGAGGCGAAACGGGTTGACACTGTTGACGAGATAGATGCCGAGCTTTTTGGAGATTTGTTGAACGCGCTGCATGGCATCGTCGAAGTCGCCGGCGATTTGTACCGTCAGCGCGCCGTGGTCGAGCGCCTGGGCCAGTTTGCCATAGGATATCTTGCCTGAGCCAATAAAGATGACCGCACGCATCAACCCGGTGGCCGAGCAGTAGACGGCAAGCGACGCGCTGGTGTTGCCCGTCGACGCGCAAGCCGCCCGGTTGGCGCCGACCATGCGAGCGTGCGTGAAGGCAGCGGTCATCCCGTTGTCTTTGAAGCTGCCCGATGGATTCATGCCCTCATATTGCAAGAACAAACAGCCCGGATTTAAGCCGACGAATTGCCCGACGATGTCGGCCTTCTGTAAGATCGTCTGCCCTTCGCCGATCGTCATAATCTTTTCCGGCGGTGCAAACGGCAGCAACTCGCGAAATCGCCAAACGCCGCTGAAGTGCAGTGGATCGGATCGCTCGGCCCATTTACGTTCAAACCACACCAACGATGTCGGCGGCTGCAAGCGGTTCCAGTCATAAGTAACATCGAGTAACCCGCCACATTTCGGACAGGCAAACAACGTATCATCCATGGCAGCCGTGCCACCGCAGGTCGGATGAATACAGCGTTGATAAATGGCGTCGGCGGCCACGGGAAATCCTCAGGGGTCAGGGGTCAGGGGTCGGGAGTCAGGGGTCGGGAGTCAGGGGTCAGGGGTCGCGTGCAGCGATAGAATTCCCCGGCTGATTCCTGATTCCTGCCCCCTGACTCCTGACCCCTGACTCCTGAGTTAGTAGTCATTAAACGTAAACCACGCAATCGACAAACCAAGGAAGAACGCGATCCAGGCGGTGGAGACCAAGGCCATCAGCCACCAGTTTCGATCCTCCCCTTCGCCTTCGGATATCTTTGTCAAGTCGCCGGACGTCAAGTCGGCTTGCATGATCGAACGGTTGAGTGCGTTGAGATCGCCGGTTCGCGGCAAGACTTCGTTGAGGACGCGAAACGCAAGCACCCAATAACTGTCGGCCCATTTCGTTGCCGCCGCGTGCTCGGCCTTTGGATTGGGCTGAACCTCGCCCGTCAACCTTGCCAATTCGCGTTTCTGTTCCTTTTGGTTTTCGACGTTCGCTTCATCCTTTACCTTACTCTCGAAAATCGTATGTGCCCAGTCGAAGGTGCCGAGCACCGCGTAGGCGAGAAGAGCGACCATGATCGACACGACGGTGCTGCGGGTTACCACAGCGGCGAACGTGGAGATGGCGTAGAGGATCGCAAAGAAGAAGGTCATCGTGAAGATCAGCAAGAGCAGGCCGTTGGCCCAGATACCAGTGCGAATGCCGATGGCCAGCCAATACCCGGTGATGGTGACGGCGGAGGTCAAGAACATAAATGTCAAGCCACCCACGAATTTGTAGAGAATCAATACCCAGCGCTGGATGGGCTTGACGAGCAAGAGGTCCACCGTGCCCTTGCGAAGCATATTCGGGAAGAAAAAGGACGTAACGACGATACCGATACAGACGGTGACAATCGCGCCGGAGCTGAGGATGAAAAATGTCAGCAGCGCCAATTCGATGCCAAGCGGATCGCCGGAAAAGGCGGCGAGCGGAATGGAGCCGAACATCCAACTCGTGTCGGTGGCCCAAACTCGCTTGGTTTTCGCGGCGCCTTGGGCGGTGAGCCGATAGCGAGCCGTCTCCATTTTGGGGTCGTCGATTTGGATCGCCTCGACGCCGCCGATCGCGAAGTAGCCGTCTTTTTCCGCTTCCTGGAAGAGTGATTTGATTACTTTGGCGTCATCCGCCGCATCGGCCCCCTGCGCGAAAATGAATCCTCCCTTGGGTAGAGGTGTCTTGGCGATCGTCAGCGTATAGGTGCCGAGGGGGTCGTTGTCCGTCTCGCCTTGCGAATCGACTTTGACGAGTCGAAACGGATAGCTGGCAACGGCCCGAAGGAACAGAGCCTTCTGAGCCTCGGCGTCCCTCGGCTTCGCGGCATGGATCGTGGCGAACAGCGGTGGTACATCCTTGCCAGCCTTCTTGCCCCAGAAGAACTTCGCAAACGTCTTCTCTGCGGGCAACGGCTGAAACGAAAGCGCGAAAGCTGCAAAGACCACCAATGCCGACATCGCCAACATGACGTACAGGACCTTGCTGTCGAGTGCCTCGCGGATTGAGTCTTTAAGGATCGCAAAATATTTCGTCATCGGCGGCCTCCCTGCGCTCGTTTAAGATCGATGATTTCGTCGTACGAATCACGGCTACCGGCTGGATGCCCGGATTCCTTTTGATGTGTCTGCAAGAACAAATCCTCTAGCGTTTGCCGTTTCTCGAGGAGATGACGTAGATGCAGCCCCTTCGTCGTCAACAGAGCGATGACCGGGTCGATCGTCTGGCCTTCGATAAGCTGGACCTCCCACAATTCGCCCGCCGGCTGTACGGCATAACCGAGGTTCTGCACTTCGACAGCGGGGAACGATTCCTCGGGTGCAAGCCCAACGAGGAAGAAGCCTTTTTGCTGCGTCAGGCTCGCGACGGTTCCTTCGCGGATGACCTTGCCTTTGCGAAGAATTGCGACGCGGTCGCAGATCAACTCGACTTCGCCGAGGAGGTGCGAATTGACGAAGATCGTCGTGCCCTGTTGTTTCAACCTGAGCAGCAGCTCGCGGATCTCGCGGCGGCCAACCGGATCGACGCCGTCGGTTGGCTCATCGAGAAACACGATTTCGGGTTCGTGCATCAACGCCTGGGCGATTTCGACACGTTGCTTCATGCCTTTGGAGTAGCTGCGGATTTTGTAGTGCATGCGATCGGCGACGCCCACAAGCTCGAGCATCTCCGGAATCCGCTTGGCACGCTTCGCACCGGGCATGCCGAGGAGTTGCCCGTAAAAATCTAGCAAGCTGTAGCCGGTGTGGTAATCGGGAAAGTTATGATCTTCCGGCAGATAGCCGATGCGTGTGCGAATATGCGACGAGCCCGCCGGTTCGTCGAGGAGTTTGACACTGCCTTCCCAACCGCCGATGACACCGAGGAGAACCTTGATGAGCGTCGTCTTGCCAGCGCCGTTTTGGCCAAGCAATCCAAAGATCTCACCCTGTTGCACCGTGAGCGACACGCCATCGAGCGCCTGGATTTTGCGATAGCGTTTGCGTAGCTCTGTGGTTTCGATCGCGGGCATGTTTGATTGGACTCCCTGTTGCCGATTGCGGCTTAGCGTTCGCATGGCGCTGAGCGAGCGCTAAGCCGCTAGTGGCAAAATCACTCCAACACAAACGGTGATTCGGCCTGCAAGTTCGCAATACGCAAACTGCGCCGGCCTTCGAGAACCTCAAGCAAACGCGGTAGCATAAACTCGCGCCGCCAACCGGTCATCAGTAGATTCGTCGGCGATGGCGGTTCGTTGCGCATTTTGGTGCGAACCAAATCGCGTAGATCGCTGATGGTGCAAGTCAGGCTTGCCGCCAAACCCTCGCGGCCACAGAGGTCGTTCAGCACCGCCGTCATCACGCTAACCACGAGCGCGACCTGGGCCGGATCCTGCTCGCGTTCGATAACGTCCGGCCATTGCGCTGGCGCAAGTGCTCGTGCACGTTGAACCGCGTCCCACATCGGGTGCACGAATTTCTTGGCCAGGCCGCGCATATGCTCCACGTCCTCGGCCGATTTTGGATTTCGCCGGGCAATCTCGACGAGGAGGTCATCGCGTACGAGCACGCGCGGCGGGCGGTTCATTTGCGTGGCGATCGCTTCGCGGGCGGCGTGCATCTCGCGAAGCATGGCCAGGCGTTTGCGATCCAGTGCCCCGCTGCCTTTGATGCGTCGCCATTTGTCCTCGGCGACTTGCGGATTGGAGACGTCGCGCATCGCCGACAGCATGAAACGGGCAAATTCCTCGCGCACCCAGCCGAGCCGATCGCGCTCGGTCAGCCAACCGTTCAGCCGTTGCCAAAGCGATAGCAAGTAACGGACATCGTTGAACGCGTACGATATCTGCGCCGGCGACAGTGGCCGATGCCGCCATTCGGTCAACGTCTCGCCCTTGGAAAGCTGAATGCCTAGAAGCTGTGACACCAACGCGGAATGCCCAAGCGGATAGTTCAGCCCGACCAAGCCAGCCGCGACTTGCAAATCGAACCAGTTCGACGGCATCGCGCCGCTCCACCGACGGCACATGCGAGTCTCTTCACGCCCTGCATGGACAACCACGAGTCGGCTCGGATCGACCAGTATCCGCCAAAACGCACCGAGCGGCCCCGCACTCAGCGGATCGATCAGATACAACGCATCCGACGTGGCGACCTGAATCAGGCACAGGCTGGGTTCGTAGGTGTCCTCACCGACAAACTCCGTATCGAAGCCAAGCTGCAGATGCGTGGCGAGCCGCGCGCAGCACTCCACAAGCGAATGTGGGTCGGCGACAACAATTTCTTCGATTGGTTTCATGCGAGATTATTCGGGTACTGCAGTCGCCGGTGCAATGATGAATTGGGTAACGCTTTTGTGGTCAAATACAATTGGTACGCCGCCTGGAGCAACAAAAACGGCACCTCCGTCGCGTAGAACAACAGCCCCTGGAAAATCGATCTCAATTTGACGTCCGCCATGCAATTCAACGGTGAATATCCGAAACGGGCGCGCGCCCGTTAGTTCATCGAGTGTATGGTGAAAATTATCAGATGTCATGACACTTCGCCCTTTCTCGAAATCGGAGAAACACGGCCTTATCCGTATTTTATGTCTTCGATGGTACTTTCACAAGAAAGGTTGCGAATCGAATACCACAATTATCCCTCGCTAACGCACCAGCCGCCATCCACGGGCAACACGACGCCGGTAACGAAGCGAGCCTCGTCGCTGCACAGGTACAGCGCGGCGGTGGCGCAGTCGTCGGGCGTGCCGGGACCGGGGCCGAGCGGTTGCTTGGCGTTGAGGTAGGTACGGATCGCGGGATCGTTGACCGCGCGTGTCGCCATCGGCGTGTCGATCAGGCCCGGCGCGAGGACGTTGACGCGAATCCGATTCTTCGCATAACGCGCGGCCGCATATTGGCTGAGCGCGATGACGCCGCCTTTGCTCGCGGTGTAAGCGGCGGTGTCGAAAAAGGTCGGCGCCGGCGAAATCGCGAGCACGCTGGCCATGTTCAGGATCACGCCGCCCGTGCCTTGCGCGAGAAATTGCCGAATCGCGGCACGATTGGTCAGGAAGACGCTCTTGAGATTGGCGTCCAGCGTCGCATCCCAGCCGCCATCGGTGCATTCGTGTAGTGCGCCGTCGCCATGCTTGCGTCCGCTGATGCCAGCAACGTGGAAGAGAATATCGAGACCGCCGAGATGCTGGATAGTTTGTGCGAGGAGCGAATCGACCTGACTCGCGTCACGTGCGTCACACGGGATGAAATTCAGATCGCCCGCATAGCCACGATCCAGATCAGCGACGACGACGCTCGCGCCTTCATAAGCGAAGCGTCGCGCAGTCGCCAGGCCGATGCCGGACGTGCCGCCGATGATGAGGGAGCGTTTGTTTTGAAGTCGATTGGACATATACCATTCGGCCTTACAGGAGTTTTTCGGCTAATATCTCAGTATCGCGGTAATTCCCAAGTTAAAGAGCATCGAACGGGTCCACGTTTGGCTTTGTCCAAACGCCGAACGAGGTTAACATTCGGGTGATTGCGCGATCCTTCGGGGCATCCGATTGCAATCCGTCGTTCGTCCAGATTGTCTCCGAGACGTGCGGCCCAACAAACAGTCGCCGATCTTTCCACCCAATGGCTCTTTGCGAACCTACTCCACCAAAGTAGTCCGTTTCAAAATAGCCCAGAACGCCATGATCCGAATCGCTCTCTAACGCCTCAGCTACGGCGGCGGAAAGTAGCTGAAAACCTGGATACGGATCCGGCTTCACCACGTTCGCCAAATCCACGATGTTATCGGCCAATAACGTCGTCATCGGTATCAGTGCAAAATTCTCCGGCAATTCAACGAATCGAACCAACCATGTTGCCGCGAATTTTGAAACGTTTGTTTTCGGACCAATGACTGCACACAGGTTGTGTCCCATCTAACGCCTCACACCAGGAATAAATTCACCCCTGCCGTCCGTACAGCGGTGCCACCCGTTTCGCATACTGCGCGTAGAAATACTCCAACTGCTCCTCGACGCTGCGGCTGCCGACGAATTGATGGCTTGGCAGGAACACCGGTTCGATGCCGCGGTTCATCAGGCGCTCGGCGACTTCGCAGCGGAGCATGTTCATGACCATCGCGCCGCCGAGCGTGCTGAACGGGCCGGTCTTGTTCTTGCAGCCTTCGATTGTCAGGATCGAATCGCCGATCGGGGCACCGTTGTCGAGCACGACGTCGGCGATATCCATCAGCTTCTTGCCCGATGGATGGGCCGGCTTAGCTTGCTCGCAGTGCGCCTTGCTCAATAAGGCGATGACGCCCAGGCCTCGCTTTTTCGCGCCGTCGGCCATCTCGACGATGATCTCGCGGATACCGCTGGTCGAGACGACGATCATCACGTCCTTCGGGCCGAACGCGAAGTTGCGCAGAATCTGCTCGGCATAGCCCAGCGTTTTCTCCAGGTGCAGGCTTTGGCGAAGCCCGTTCGGCCCGACGATGAGGTTATGGAACGTCAGCCCCAGTTCAACGATTGTATGCCAGCCGACGAAACAGCCCTGGCGCGGCGTCATCTCTTCGCACATCATTCGGCTATGCCCGCAGCCGAAGAGGTGCACGAGTCCGTCGGCGGCGATGGCATCGGTGCAGAGCGCCGCGGCACGGTCGAGCGCGTCGCGCTGGGTGTCGAGCAAGCCATGCAGGCGAGCGAGTGAGTCATCGAAATAGCGTTGAGCGGCGGAGAGTGTTGGCATGATGCACTCCAAGCCCCACCATGAGCGTAGCGATTGGTGGGGGTCTATCGTTTCGGTACACTACCAGTGTACGAATCAGTCCAGCTCTTTTCGCGAGGTCGATTATGTTAGAGGAGTGGATCGGCGAAATCGTCGTCATCGATCTGCGCAGCCCTTATGTCTGCCTGGGCACGCTGAAAGGCGTTCATCCCGATTACTTGGAAATGCGCAACGCCGACCTGCACGACCTGCGCGACACAGACACGACTCGCGAGAACTACATCGCGGCCTCGGTGGCGACGGGAATCAAACGCAATCGCAAGAAACTGTTGGTCATGCGTAGTGACATGGTCGCCATCGCGCGGTTGCAAGATGTGGTTGAGGTGTAAGGAAATCAAGCCCAATGGTGAAGTACTCCGAACCGTTGGGATATTCGCGAATCCCAAGGGTTCGGAGTACCTCACCCAATGGGCTTGCAAGAAAAAGTTGTCAACGATGGACATCGATGCCAAAATCTGCTACTGCTTCCACGTCACGCGGCGGAAGCTCGTCAACTTCATGAGGCAGCGGCAGCCGAAGGTGCCAAGCCAGCTGTCCGAATGCGGCGGCGCGGGCACGGGATGCGGGTGGTGCATCCCGTTTCTGAAGCAAATTCACAAGCAAAGCGATGCCGAGTTGGAAGTGCTGACGCCGGAAGAATACGCCCAGCGCCGAGCCGAGTACATCCGCGCGGGCAAAGGCAAACCGCCGCCCGGCGAGGAGCCGATCTACGAGCCGACGGAAGTGTGACAGTGCATACTACGGCCGACAAAAGTCGCTTTACGAGGCTAAAGCGTAAGCGACGGATTGCTCCGTTCCGTCGCTTACGCTTCCGCCTCGTACTGTTGTCGGGCGCGTCAAAATGGCCTCGTGTAATACAATAATTCGACTATGGCATTGATCACCGTAAATTGTCCAGGCTGTCAGCACGCGATGAAGTTCTCCGCGGAGAAGGAGGGCAAGCGTGCGAAGTGCCCGAAGTGCGGCGGCGCGGTGCCGATCGTCGCCGCCGTGGAACCCGAAAAACCGCCCGAACCGCCGTCGCCGCCGAAACCAGTGGATGAATTCGCGGACGATGGGCCAGCCTTATATGAAGCCACGGTCGATCCCGAACTGGAGGAAATCCGTAAGCGAATCGAGGCGGAGGAGGAAGAAGCCAGGAAACGAAAGAAGAAGGGCAAGAAGAAACTCCCCAAGGTCGCACGCAAAGTCAAGGCGATCCCCGATGCCGATTCGTGGGCAAAGGTTCGTTTCGGTTTGCAACTCATGATGTTCGGTTTCGGCGCCGGCCTGTTCGCGCATCTTCTAAGAGGCGCCTATGTCTTACTCGGGTCAGTCGAATTCTCCGAATACGCCGTGATGATTGCCCACAATCTCGAACACCGTGGTGGGAACGACGACTTCCCGGAAAATGACGGCTTCTGGGATCTGGAGAATCTTCGCATCTACCTCGGCATGATCGCAGGCCGCAAACTGCTCGACTTCGCTCATGGGAGCTTGATCCTCTCGACGGTGTCGACGCTGGCCCAGATTATTCTCCTGGGCCTTGGCCAAGCGATGTGTCTGTCGGTGCCGAACCGGTACGGAACATTCGGACAGATCGTGGCTATGATGGTATTAACAGCTATCAATTTTCTCGTCGTGCTGATCTTTTGTTTTCTGCCGGCGATAGGCATGATGGGTTATGTCATGATTTCGTTCGTCACGCCGGAAATTTGCCTGACCGAGTACAACATGGAGCGAATGGTACCGATCAATGTGTTGTGGAGCGGATCGCCATTCTGGGAGAATTTTCTGACGTTCCTCTTCTATTGTTGCCGTTATTTTCATTTCGCCCTGGCGTGCATTTTTGTCTGGTCGTGCGGACTATCGATCAAAGAGAAGCCGATATCGGAGGGGGGCAGCGGAATGACGCAGCTTTGCCTGGGCACGTTATTTACTTTGATTGCCTTTCAGTTGGTTAGCCTGTGCGGTGCTTCGCCGATTTTGGTGCAGGTGATGCGCGTGGTTTATACGGTTTGGTTTGGTTTTTTGGTACTATTCTTTTTGCGGGTCTGTCTGCTGTTGATGCAAACACGTGCCGTTTTGGATGAAAAGATCAACCCAAAGAACTTGGCGGAATGAGGCCGGAGTCCGACTTCAGTGTATTTGATCCGTTGCCTACGCTTCCGGCCCTGGAGTCGGGCGCATGAGAGATGACATTACACCAAGGAATGCCGACGCATGATCAGCCAGGATTTTCTTGACATCCTACGATGTCCGCTACGACCGAGCGACACCAGGCTGCGATTGCTTGCGGATCACCTCGAATGCGAGCGCTGCGCACTGCGATTTCCCATCAAGGACGGCTTCCCGATTCTCGTGGTGGAAGAAGCGCAACTGCCCGCGGGATGTGAAAGTACCAGCCAACTTCCATGTCAAAAACAAGCGACAGCGACGCCGGCGCAAGAATAAGGCGTTCTCGCATTGATGCGCGAACGCCTTGTGGAAGATTTTGCAGACAATCTCGGTTATGGCTGGCCGAGCATTTTCACGCCTGAGAACGTACTGTCGGGCGACACCGTATTTCGATCGGAGTTGAAGCCCGGCGTCGGCTGCGCGATGTTCGGTGTCGGCGCCAGGTTAGGCGGGTTGCTGTACGCTGGGTTGCCAGTGTTCGGTGGTACAAAACCGTTGGCGTTCGGCGTGAAACCACCAGCATTCGGCTGTTGGAAACCACCCAGGGCCGGCGGGGTAAGATTCGGAAGGCCCCCGGATGTCGAAGTTCCCTGTGAATTGTTGAAACCAGTCCCGTTCGGAATACCGCCCGTAGTTGGGAACGGCTTGCCGTTCACCCCATACGCCGGCGCCCCGGTGGACGTACTCAACTTGCCTTGCGGCGGATTACCGGATGTCGCGCCGAGTGTTTTTTCCGGCTGACGATTGGTGTTGTTGCATCCGATCATGAGAGCGCAGAGCAAGCCAAGTGCGCCCCAGGTTCCCCACGGTTTGAATCGCATCTCCGTCTCTCCTCCATGCCATGAAATCCAGCTTCGGGCCGCCCCAGCCTTTTCCAAAGCTGAGCGAGTCCGTTCGCAACTTGTGTGTTCGAATCGGGACCATAACGAGAGAATTGAAGCAGGTCAAGAGCAAAAAGATAAGAGATGAGCGCCGAGAGCCAGGAAGCAGTTAGCTCCAGGCTCTCGGCGCTCATCTCTTCGCTATCGTGCTGGGGATGGGTAGCGTTTGTTGGTGTCGGTGAGCATTTTCTCGAAGCTAGGGGGCACGCTTTCAAAGGCCTCGATTTGCCAAAGTAGCATGAGATCTTTGCCGCCTTCAAACTCATTCGCCTTGCGAAGGCCATCGTTGATTTTCTTCAATACATCGGGCTGAATCGCGCCCTCCTTGTAGGCGATTGCGACGGGCGGAAACTGCTCTGATTTCGCTAACACTCGCAGCTTGTTCTCGTAAACCGGTCCGCGTTCGTACTTGTACAACTCGAACGCGATATGATCGACGACTACCGCGTCGGTTTGTTTCCGCGCGACATCGTCGAGTGCAGCTACAATCGATTGTGAGTGCAACGCGGCGCCAAAGAATTTTCGCCAGTCGGACTGATTATTGTCAGCACAGTGATGTTCCAAAAACACTCGGCATTGCTGTTTGGTCCCGAGTGGAAGATCGATCTTTTTACCTCGGAGATCGGCAATTCCCTTGGCCGTGCAGTCTTTATGAACGATGACATAGCTACTGACGTCACGATACTTATTGATGGCAAGCAACAATGGTTTGATATCTGGGTGTTTCTTTCGTACCCATGCCAGCTCATGGCCGTGAAAAACGCCAAGCTGCATCGTGCCCTTGTCGAGTTGATCGGCCAGCGTGAAAGCATCGCAATCAGTGTGCAGCTCGCCTTTTAGGCCCGTGGCGGTCTTCATCAGATCCGCAAAGGGAGCTTTCACCAAACTAATGATCACTGGCGGGAGGTCCGCGAAGAATGTTTTCGCCATGCCGATCGGCACGGGTTTCTCACCCTGTGCACGAAGTGGCGTCGGGCCAATTGGCAAACCCAATACGACAAGTACACCTACGAGAATTGAGGCGACGAGTGGTTTTTTCATGCAACGAAACCCTTCGTTTGCTACTGGGGCGAACTCCGGATCATCCTGGGTTCGCGGCAGGTTCAGTCGGTAATCCGAATGGCAGTTCTTGGGGCCGACTTGTGCCTCTTGTGAGTTATCGGCAAAATCGGCATCCCAACGCCAGTTGGAAAAATGGAAATCGGCGACAAGCGGAACATCCGCCGCCGTCCAGCGATTTTCAGGGAACTTTATTCGTCACGCTTGGAGAAACTGCGGGGACGGGGTAGATATGGAACGCCCCGGCAGTCGCGCGTTCTAGCCCGGCAAGGGCCAACGCGTGGGTATGCAGTGCATCGTTAAGTTGCGTGCGAACCATAATTGCCACGGTGTTCGCTTGAATGATCGCCGTGCTCGTGAATTCGCGCGGATTAAGTTCCTGGACGCGTTTTGGCAAACTGATAGCCTTGTCCACGACGCGAGTAAGCGATTCAACCTGAGATACCGCTTCTTGCCACTTCAAATACATCGCCTCGACATCGAGCGATATCAAGTTCGTCGTCTTGTCAACCACAGCGCTGGAACGAGCCGCAAAGTCGGTCACATGTTGTACGCGCTCGGCCTTGCGTCCTACGACCGTCGGCGCTATTTCGAGGCCGATCGCGCCAGGGCGATAATCGTTATTGAATATTCCCTGCGGAATCGGTTTCGCATGCACATCCGAACCGCTGCCGAAGGTGTTGACTCTCCACCCGAGGGCGCGATTCTGGGCCGAGATTTCGAGATTCACCACGCGATTCGCCGCGCTGGCCTGAATCATCTCGCCACGATTGCTCAAGGCGGCGAGGATCAGATCCTCCCGATTGATTTTGTAGACACGGTGGAAGGTGATCTTCTTTACATCTTTGCCCTTTTTATCCTTCTCCATTTGGATCTCCTCTCTGACCGCCGGCGGAAGACCAATTGCGCCGATTTCGAGGGGATAATTGTGGCTGAGGCCCATCGCTTCGCGCAGCGCCGCCAAGGCCTTGAGCATACCGTTATCGATTTGGGCTTTGTTCTTTTCGACGAGGCCAAGCTGCACATCGAGAAAATCGAGATCGACACGTGTGATTTTGCCATCGGGATCGCCGTCGCCGAAAATTTTCTTGGCTCGTTCGGTCCCCTTCTCCAGATTACTGAGCACATCGTTAATGACTTCTTGTTGCGCGCGGATGTATTGCACGGTGAAGAAGTTCCGCGTAATGGAATATCGAGTTTCCCATTCCGCCTGAATTAAACCAGCCTCGGCAATGGTGATGCCCTCGGATGCTTGTTGCTTGCGGATGCCGAGGTCGGGCGTGAAGAGTCGCGGGATAAACAGCCGATCGAGGCCGCGCTTGCCCGAGTTCGCCGCCGACAGACTCGCACGGGCGGCATCGATCGCGGGTTGATGGCGATTGCCTAGCTTCAGGCACGCCTCAAGCGACATCGGGCCTGGCGACACGGCAGGCGACACCGGAGGTGCCGTTTCCTCGGCTGCGGTCGCGGTTGTCGGAGTCGTCGGTCGAACGACTTCACGCGATACCGGCGTTGACTGAATAATTTCCGGCTGTGCGTTCGCTGGAATTGTGGTAGTAGCCCAAATGAACGCCACGGCGATCCAGAAACCACCCCGCCGATTGCTTCGGTACGTTTTGCTCATGTTGCGTTCCTCGCGGATGAATGTTCAAACTTGCCAAGTTTTCAAATGAAAAGTCTATTGGCAGGTGGCACGGTGGCTCCACTCGAACGGATTTTCCACGCCTCAGAGTTTGCATCGACCGATGTCGAGATTCTCTGTACCTACGCAACATGAAATTGGTGGAACTTTTCGGGAACGCGGATGGTATCTGCTGATTTTCCGGGTTTTGCTGGTTTGTCCGGAGATGCCACTACGCGAAAGGTGCACGGAAATGGAGCGGGGCATGCCGATTTTCCGCATGCGGCCTAGCGCTCAGGTACATCAAAGAATCGCCACGAATTTCGCCAGCCACGCGGGGTGCGCCGGCCACGCGGGCGCGGTCACGAGGTTGCCATCGACATGGGCCTGATCGACGGGCAGTTCTATGTACGTCCCACCAGCGAGCGTGATCTCGGGGCCGACCGCATAATACGCACTGCATGAGCGACCCTTGACGACGCCGGCCGTGGTGAGAATTTGCAAACCGTGGCAGATCGCCGCGATCGGCTTGTTCTTCACCGCAAAATGACGCACGACATCGAGCACCGCCGGGTTGAGTCGCAGATACTCCGGCGAGCGTCCGCCCGGAACGACGAGGGCGTCGTAATCCTCAGCCCGAACTTCGCCGAAGGTCGCGTTGAGCGTGAAGTTATGGCCGGGCTTTTCACTGTAGGTCTGATCACCTTCAAAATCGTGGATCGCAGTGCGGATGCGTTCACCTGCTTTTTTGTTGGGACATACCGCATGCACCGTATGGCCGAGCATCAGCAACGCCTGGAACGGGACCATCACTTCGTAGTCTTCGACGAAATCGCCGACGAGCATCAGTATCTTCTTGGTGGTCATGCTGCCCCCCACAGAGAAAACGACCTCGCAATCGTGCCATTCCCGCTTACTTCGTGCGCGGCTCTGACGCGATTGCGAAAGCACCCTACAAAATCCCGGACCCGAAGCGTTCGATCTTTTCCATCGTTTCCACTTCGGGTACATGCGCTCCTTGCGGCGAATGAGACTGATCCGTCCGATAACCCTGGGCGCGTGATTCGGCCATTTGCGACACGATATCGGTGTAACTGCCGGCTTCGCCCTCGATGTCGAAATCGTCATAGCGGCAAACATAGCCGGGCTTATTGGCACGAAGCTTTTCTTCCTGGAACGCTTTCACGATCGTCGATTGCATCGACTCGCGGCAGCTCGAATTAATCGGGTGTGCAATGTCCGCGTGTAGCTTCGCACGGCTTTCCATCCCGCGCATCGCACGGCTTTCATCGAGCTTGCGGCCACACTGGTTGCAGTGCCGGGCCCGCAGGTGGTTCTTGCAACCGCAGCCCGAGCAGCGATCGGTCAGCTTGCGGCTGGGCATCGCAACGAACGAGCCTTTGGTTCCCTCGATGATCTTCAGGTCGCGGATGACGAAGCAGTCATCGAGCGTGACCGAGCAGAACGCCTGCAATCGTTCGTTGTTGTCTTCCATGAGCTTGATTCGGACTTCGGTAACAACCACAGGAGCACTCCTTTATTGCTGTGGCACAGGTGCGGTATATTCCTCACTGCCCTCAAGCCCCATCATTAGCGTAGCGAATGGTGGGGTTCATCCCCAGGATTCGCTACGCTCATCCAGGGGCTTGGGCGGTTCACTCCGTCCGCGTGATGATGACGCGGAACTTGTGCGCTTTCATCTGCGGCGCCAACTCGGCGGCGACGCGAGTCGCATCTTCGTGCGATTGACACAAGGCGAACAGCGTACTGCCGCTGCCCGACATCAGACTACCCGCAGGCTTCGTGTCCGCGAGCATCTTGGCGAAGTCACCGATCCTCGGTTCGACTTTCGCCGCTGCATCTTCGAGCCGATTGTGCAAAAGTTTCGCAATAGAATCAACGTCAGCTTTGGAAAGTGCCTCGCGGATCGCTTCGCCCGTGATGGGCTGGGCAGGCAGGGTAACATTCTGGTAAACCGCCGGCGTGGAGATGCCGAAAGATGGGCAAAGCAGCACGAAATCGAGCGGGATAGGTAAATTGGCCGGTGCGACGATTTCACCGCGACCGGTACACCAGGCCGCCGGCGCGTGAAAGAAGAACGGGATATCG
The DNA here is from genome assembly GCA_009697105.1 of Gemmataceae bacterium. GTDB lineage: Bacteria > Planctomycetota > Planctomycetia > Gemmatales > Gemmataceae > SIAQ01. Next base: position 21,129 of record SIAQ01000100.1, read on the forward strand.
CTGCCGATTGCGCCCGACATGCTCGCCAATTCCGCGTTCGACAGTTTCAAACCCCACAGTTGATTCAGCCCCGCCAACGTCGCGGCGGCATCGGTCGAACCACCCGCCAACCCCGCCGCCATCGGAATCCGCTTGATGAGCCGAATGCTCGCGCCTTGCTTGCAGCCGGTGCGTTGTTGCAGCAATCGGGCGGCTTTGAGCACCAGGTTGTCCGATCCGACGCTGAGCGATTGATCGGAGCAAGTCAGCGTCAGTTCGTTGGCTTTGCGAAAGATGAGCGTGTCATAGAGCCGAATCGCGACCATGAGCGTGGCGATATCGTGATACCCGTCGGGCCGTTTGCCGAGCACTTCGAGGAAGAGGTTGACCTTGGCAGGAGCCCAGACGGTGATGTCGTCGAGATAGTGGGTGAGATGCATTGAAATATCCTTGGTTTGCGATCGCTATCACGATTGATCACGATGGCCGACAATCGTAATCACGCATGCTCCGCCTGTCCGAACCGGAGCCATTTGTCAGTTCGGACGTTTTCACGCCAAATCGCTAAATTTTCTCCATGATAGCTTCACAAAATACTATGGAGCATGCGACAAACGCAACGCCTACAATAACAGAAAGTAAATCACCTATGGCATACATTCCTTCATCGTTTCGTTTTCACAACAATCCAGGCTTGGTTGAATGGTCAGTGTTCACGGTTATTTTCGCTGGCGGTATTGTAATGGTTTGGTCAGGTGGCCAATTCTTAGTGTTCGTCGGTGGTGTTTTCGCCTTCGTCGGTGTCGTCGGGTTGCTATACGATTTTTGGCGAACGGCTTTCGGCAAGCCCTATCTTCAAATCGACGGCGAGGGAGTTCACGTTCGGCTTAATACGACAGCGCTACTTGCATTGCAGCTGTCAGTTATGGTACACTGTAACTCCTTAAACCACGGACGTTTGCAAGGAGTTACGGATGACCCTCGATCAAATACTTTCGCTTGGTCCTCAACTCGCCGATTATCTCGGCGAATTT
>SIAQ01000101.1 GCA_009697105.1 Gemmataceae bacterium
ATACATCTCCGGACGGCGGTCGCGGGTGCGGTGGAGTTCGTATTTGCCGGGGATGTTGACGAGGTGTTTGTTTCGGGCCTTCTCTGGGTCAATGTCGGCATACAAAATCGTTGGCTGGTCGTCGTCGGAGACCGCCAGGAACTCGCCGGTGCAGCCGAGGATTCGGCTCATGCCGATGAACTTGAAGCCGCGCTCCGTGCCGACGCGATCGACGGCGGCGTAATAGACGTGGTTTTCGAGAGCGCGAGCGGGGATCAGCGTGCGGGCGGTGCTGATCGCGCCGGTGGGCCAATTCGTCGGCAGCACAATCAGGTCGGCGCCGGCGAGCATCATGCAGCGGGCGGATTCCGGGAAGCTTCCGTCGTAGCAAATGTTGATGCCGATGCGCAGGCCGCCGAGATCGTGCACAACGAATGGTTGGTCGCCGCCCGTCGTGAAGCGATCGACGCCCAGGAACGGCAAGTGGATTTTGCGATACACCGCGTGCACGCCGTCGGGGCCGATGAGCACGGCGACGTTGTATAGCTTATCGCCGGCGGCCTCCAGCATGCCGGCCACGGCCCAGACGCCGAGTTTCGCGCAATCCGCAGCGAGCGTTTGAGTGCTCGGTCCGGGGATAGTTTCGGCATGCGGACGGGCTTCGGCGAGGCTGTCGTAGCAGTAGCCCGGCAGGACGCATTCGGGGAAGATGACAAGTTTTGCCCTGTTGCTCGCCGCTTCATGTAGATGAGTGCGGACAGAGTCGAGGTTCTTCGCTTTTTCCGCAAAGGTGCAATCCATCTGTACCGCAGCAATTTTCCAGCGTGGCATGAAGAAGCTCCTCATTTGTGTGCTTGGTGATGATTGTATGCGCGGAATTCCCGAAATTCGCTTGCTTTTAGTCCCGATTCCGGCTCAAATAGATTCAATGACAATTTATTTCTCTTGCCAGCGACCGAATTTCGTCCCTGCCATCGACAACCAACCTTGACTGACTCGCTTCGGCATGTAACCATAACTATTGCCTTCCTCAACGACACCAAGGAACGATCTCGTGCGTTTTCAAGCGGTCACCCTGTGCATCGGCACTTTGTTTGCGGGCCTCATTGTGGGTTGTCAAAGCGATACGGAAATCCGAAAGGAAATCGTATCGTTCCCTGATCGCCAGAAGCTGCGCACGCGCGTTGCGATCGTGCAGGATGCCGACTTCGCGTGGTTTTTTCGCTTATCTGGCCCGCTGGAGGATGTCGGGAAACATGCCGCCACCTTCGATGTGATGGTCAAATCGTTGAATTTTGTCGAGGACGAGGATCGCCCGCTGAAATGGGATGAACCCAAGGGCTGGCGCAAGGAGCCCGCATTCGGCGAGCGTTATGCAGGCTATCGAATTGATGCGGAGCCGAAGGAACTCGAAGTCAGCGTTACCCGTTTGCCGAGGGAGAAATTCCATCTTCTGACCAACGTGAATCGCTGGCAGAAACAGCTGGAACTGCCGACAGCGGAAAGGGAAGCCGACCTGATTGAGCAAGGCGTCGTCAAGAAGGACATCGTCGGCAAAAGTATCGTCACCTGGGTAGATCTCGCCGGGCATGGTTCGCACCTCGTCAGCAAGCCGCCCGATCCGCGCGTGGCGGGAAATCAGAAGATGCTGATGCCGATGGTACAAGCCAAGAAAGAGGCCGGCAGCCCATTCAAAACTGTTGTGCCCAAGGGTTGGATCAAGAAAGCGCCGAATCAGTTCGCCGTCGAGGCATACCAGATCCGGGATGGTGATATGTTGGCGGATATCACGATATCAAACGTCGGCGGTGAAATATCAGATAACATTAATCGCTGGCGCACGCAGGTAGGTCTGAAGTCACTGAAGGGTGAAGAACTCATCCAAACCGTCATTAAACTTGAGATTCCGGACCAGCCGTGTCGTTATGTCGATATTGCCAATGCCCAGTGGCAGGATGCGACCAAGAACCGCATCCTTGGCGTGGTCATCCCGCGGAAGGATGGTCGCCACTGGTTTATCAAAATGACGGGTTCGATCGAATTCATCGGTGAGCATAAGAACGACTTCGAGACGTACGTGCAATCGTTTCGCTTGAAACGGTAGACATTCATCTATTCTTTGTGATTGCCGTGCGTTGAGCAACCGATCGCTAGGATCGCGTGCTGAATGAGCGGGGACGGGATTTCAAGCCATGGATAAGACTTCAGTACAAGGCAAGGCACCAACGCCGAAGCCTATCGAATCCAGCATCACCGATTCGCCGAGGCACCTGCCACCTGAACCCCCGCTAACGGCGGATCGCGGGGCGCCGTCGCCTGCCCGCGAATTATTGCTATTCCTCGCGGACTTGCGAATCACAGTTCTACTATTTTCGCTCTCGATGTTACTGGTATTTTGGGGTACGCTCGCCCAGGTTGACATGGGCATCTGGACGGTGGTCAAGCAGTATTTCCGCAGTCCGATAGTATTTGTTCCCGTGAAGTACATTCTGTTCTTCGCGGTTGACGATCGCACGCTGCAGATTCCCTTTCCTGGCGGTTGGTTGATCGGCGGGGTAATGTTCGTGAACCTGCTGGCTGCCCATGCCGTGCGATTTCGCCTGGCGTGGAGCCGTGGAGGGATTATTCTGATCCACGTCGGCCTGATCGTCATCATGGTAGGCGAGGTAATCACCGGCCTCTTCGCCGTTGAGGGAAATATGATGATCAAGGAAGGCCAAGCGGTCAATTACGTCATCGAGGGCGGCAAAGCCGAGTTTGTCGTCATGAAGCGCGTCAGCGACAAGGAAGACGAGGTCGCGGCCGTACCCGCTGCTCGACTGCAACCGGGTGAGTTGATCGACGATCCGAATCTGCCATTCAAACTGCGCGTGCGCGAATACATGATCAACTCGGAGCTGCTCGAAGTCAAGGAAGTCAAACTCAACCTGGCGACCGCAGGAATTGGCCGATCGCTAGTCGCGAAGAGAAAGGACGAAGTCGCCGGCGTTGACCCCGAACAAAAGCACGACGCTCCATCGATTTACGTCGATCTCGTCGGCCGCGACGGCGAAGACCTCAAGACCTGGCTGTTCAGCGCGCATCTCGAAAATCAATGGATCACGTACAAGGGCGTAAAATACCGGGCGGCCTTGCGCTTCCGCCAAACGAGTCGACCATTTGCGATTCATCTGGATAAGTTCGAGCACAAACGTTTCGCGGGCGGCGAAAAACCCAAAGATTTCCGCAGCTATGTTCGTGTACTCGAACCCGATGGCACGGAACGCAAAGTCGAAATCTACATGAATGCTCCGCTCTACTACCAGGGTGAGACCTTCTACCAATCGTCGTGGACGACCGACCCTCTCACCGGCCGCGCCGATGGCACGGTATTACAAGTTGTCAGCAATCCCGGCTGGTTGTTGCCTTATCTTTCTTGTGTGCTGGTAGGCCTCGGCATGCTCTGGCATTTTGGCAACACGCTGAGCAAGTTCCTCGAACGGCGAAAGCACGCGCAAGTCGCCTCGCAGTTCGTGTTGGTACCCGTTAATTCCCGCTGAGCATTTGCGTGAGGACTCGCCAGCACAAGATCTCGCGAACGTTAAATGAAGTCTGTCGACTATTTTCGCCCCGTACAATGCAGGAGGTCGGCCGTATGAACAAAGAAACCATCCAGCGACGGTTGCCCATTATCGCCGTTGTGCTGACGCTTTCCTATTTCGCCTACCACGCTTACCCACGGGCAAGCGATTCGCGTGGTTTCAACTTCCACGAGTTCGGCATGATCCCCGTGATCGACGGCGGACGCTACAAGCCGATCCAATCGGTCGCACAGAATGCGTTGATGGTCATCACGCATCGGTCGTCCTACTACGATTATGAGACGAGCAAGCGTCACCCGGCCACGAAATGGCTGCTTGACGCGCAAACGACTCCGTTGCCGAACGCCGACGATCTCCGAGAGCTTTTTCCGATTAACGCCGAGAAAAAGCCTTCGTGGTCGCAGAAGGTTTTCCGAATTGAGAATGACGAATTGTTACGGTTTTTGGATCTCAAACACCGTGAGGGGTTGCGTTATTCACTGACTGAGATTCTGGGCGATGGCAAGAAATGGCCGGAATTCGTGCAGCACGCTCAGGAAGTCCGCTCGAAGGACCCGAAAACGTTGTCGTTGTTCGATGGCAAAGTGCACGAACTCGCCACGCATCTTCAGCTTGCCTTCCAACTCGCGTCGCACACGCTGCCCCTGTCAATTCCGAATCCTGATGGATCGGATCAATGGTCGATGTTTCGGTCCTCGCACGAAGAGTTCGGCGAAAAGTTAGATAAACTTCCCGCGACGCCGGACGCAAAAACCTACGCGGCCCTTCGGAAACTCTTCGTCGCTTACGATCAGGTGAACGTTCGCGACTTCAATGAAGCTCTCGCGGCACATCTCGCTGAACTTCGCACTGAATCGCCCGCGAACATGCGTTCGGTTCGTGTCGAGGTTTTCTTCAACGACTTCGCGCCGTTTTACCGATGCCTGGAAATCTACGCCATCCTTGCGCTCATTGGCGGACTAACGTGGTTTCCGTCGGAATGGAGTCGGTCGTTGAAAAATGCCGCCATGGCCGCCATGGCAACGACGTTTGTGTTTCACCTGTTCGGCCTCGTGGTCCGCATGTATCTGCAAGACCGCATGTTCGTCTTCGTAACAAACCTTTACTCCTCCGCCGTCTTTATTGGGCTTGGTTGTGCGTTCGTTTGCATCATCGCCGAATTGATCTTCAAGAACGGTATCGCGCTGGTCATTGGCAACGTCACCGGATTTTGCTCGCTCATCATCGCGCATATGCTCAGCATGTCGGGCGATACCCTCGAAATGATGCAAGCCGTCCTCGACACCAACTTTTGGTTGGCGACGCACGTCACTTGCATCACGCTCGGGTATACTGCGGCGTTTGTCGCGGGATTCATGGGCATTGCCTACATCATGCTTGGCCTGTTCACGAATAAACTTCGCGGCGAGGGCTCGACCAACCTCACCCGCATGACCTATGGCGTTCTCTGCACTGGCATGTTTCTCAGCTTCGTCGGCACAGTGCTGGGCGGGTTGTGGGCTGACTATTCGTGGGGCCGATTCTGGGGTTGGGACCCGAAGGAAAACGGCGCCCTGTTGATCGTCATCTGGATCGCCCTGATCCTACACGCTCGCTGGGGCGGGATGGCGAAGCACCGTGGCATCGCCGTCCTGAGCGTGCTCGGCATCATCGTCACATCGTGGTCGTGGTTCGGCACGAACTTCCTCGGCGTCGGGTTGCACTCCTATGGTTTCCGCCAAGGCGCGATGGTGTCGCTCATGATGATCGATTTCGGTTTCCTGGCGATTGCCGGCATGGGCCTTATCCCGCTGAGAATGTGGACCAGTTTCCGACCACAGAGCCACGCGTCAGCGTCGGCGGTTGGCCCGAGGCCGAATCCGACGTTGTAACTTTCTGGTTTTCCGCTTGCGGCTTAGCGCTCAGGCGGGCGAATCCGAGCGCTAAGCCGCAAGCGGCGAACATGGTGTATAATGAATTAGGTGATCAGGTCTCCCTTTCCTCACGTGGATGTGGGTATGTCGTTATCCGTCACATGTCAGTGCGGCGCAAAACTGGAGCTCGATGACGCGTTCGTTGGCAAGGATGTCCCGTGCCCGGATTGCTCACGTCCGCTGGCTACCAAGCTCCCTGTCCCGCAGCCCGTGCCGCCGCCTCTCGATCTGCCGGATTATCGCCGTACCAGTGCCCTTGCGGTCTATAGTTTCACAACATCGCTGGTGCTGGGCTTTGCTGGATTCGGAATCATCGGCATCGCGCTGGGAATGTATGCGTTGCGTGCGATTGGTCAGAGGCCGCGGAAACTTTCGGGCGTCAAACTCGCCAAAGCCGGGATTATCATCGGCAGCGTGCTCACGGTGCTGAGTGTCGTGCAATATTTCCTGCCCACGGTCGCCGGCCTCGACCGTTTGCTTCGTGAATTCAAATTTGTAGATCGACTGCAGTATACAAATTCGGATGTCTACAAGGTCGCCTCACAGCAACGCGATCTTAGCGTAGCACGCCCCTCGCCAGCGTGGGCACGCCTGAAAACGCCGGGCAAGTTACCGGAAAACGTCTGGGCGGATGATATCATCCTCATCAATGTCGCGCGCGACGCCTTCGTTTCCTATCAGAACGTGCAGTTTACCGACGATGATCTGAAGTCGAGACTTGCCAAGGTCGCTGAACGATTTAGCAAATCAGAACTGGTCAACCTGCTCGGTCAATTGGACGGCATCCCAATGCCGGTGGAAATGCCGGAATTGAAAGGCAAAAACGACGAACATTTGCACCTTTATGAAGCGACCTTTGAACTGCGCTTGGCCGGCAAGACGCGCCGCTTCCTGCTGCAATTCCCGACCGGCAAAGACGCCGACGTAATCGTAAAGATCGCCGCCGCCCCACGCAATCAATTCGATCGGCTCGAAGAAGATTTCCGCAAAGCGTTCCGCAAGCCCGATTGACGTAGATGGAACTCCATTGAACCACCGAGAGGCACAGAGGACACAGAGGACACAGAGAAAATGCGAGGTGAGAGCGTCGGAATAATGGATTTCAGTCAGTTGCCAATTACCAGGCATTTACTCTGTGTCCTCTGTGCCTCTGTGGTTAGTGCTCTTATCGTATTTTGACTGTGGATTAGGTTGGCGCCAATGATTTGGTTTACCTGCAAACAATGTAGCAAGACGCACGGCCGGGACGAAAGCTCGGCCGGGACGATGCTGTTTTGCGGCTGTGGACAGGGCGTGACCGTGCCGTGGGAGAGCACCGCACCGCCGCCGGCGCCATCGACTGTGCCGGTTGCCGAGACGCCGAAAGGACCCGATTTGGCGCCGATTCAGTTTGAAACGGTTTACGTAGGGCCACAGGGGCCGATCGATTCGCCGAAATCGAGCACCACCAGCGACCGGCGCACGATACCTGTGGAAGAGAATGACGAAGACCGCCCGTATCGCCATGGGAAGAGCGACAAACGCGATCCGGATTATTGTTTTAATCACCAGCGTCGTCCGTACGTCGGCACGTGCGCGGATTGCGGCGAGCGATTTTGCGCGGATTGCGTGGTGAAACTGGAAGGCGATCAACTTTGTTCGACGTGCAAAAACTTTCGCGCACGCCGACGTGAGGTTCCGCCCGTGACCTCGTCGCTCGCCAGTGCAAGTTTGATCATTTCGCTGATCGCCGGCCCGCTGATGATCTGCATGGTCATGTCATCCCAGCGATCCGATGCAATCCGAATCCTGAGCTGGTTTTCACTCCTACCGCAAATTCTCGCAATTGGCCTCGGTGTCTGGGCGCTACGTGATGCCGAACGCGAAAACAAAGGCGGCGGACAATGGGTCGCGCTTACGGGGGTAACGACGGCAACGCTGACTTGCGTCATGATGGCAATACTCACCGTCGTCGCCAATCGCCTGGCGGTGTAACAAAACTTCGAGATGTTATTGTTTACCGCTTGCGGCTTAGCGCTCGGATGATTCCACCTGGGCGCTAAGCCGCAAGCGGTAAACAGGACGAGACGAACCATGGTCGAATGCCCTTTTTGCTATCGAGTTTTCCGTGAATCGCCCGAAAAGCTCGGCGCACGCTGTCCCAAGTGTCGCATGCCGCTCTACGAAGACCCCGCCCGACGGAAAAACACACCCGAAAAGGACTTCGGCAAATGCGAGCAACATCCAGACGTTCCGAGCGTCGCAAAATGCGCTCGCTGCGCCAAACCGATCTGCTATTCGTGCCGGACGCGCTGGCAGGACGAACCGGTCTGCCCTCGCTGCATCGATTTGGCGGTACTCGATGATGAACCGAGTCCGGCCGAATCGCAGTTACAAACCAAGCAGGCCTGGTTCAGCGTATTCTTTGCCGCCTTTGCCTGGTTGATGCTGGCACTGACATTGATCCCGTTTTCCACGTTCCATCAGTCGCCGGGCAGGACGGTGATCTTCATTGCGTACTTCCTCTTCCTCGGCAGCTTCATACCAGCGATGTTCGGACTCGGTTTCGCAATGGCATCGTTGCGATTGCGCGGCGGCAGCGTGAGGCTGGCAACCACCGCCCTTGCCGTCAATGGCTCGCAGCTGAGCCTTGCCATCGCGCTGATAGTCATCAACTTGGCGCACAACTGACCGCTCGATTTCTTGTTTCTCGTTCCCAAATTCCTGTTTGGAAACGGGAATTCAGGAAACTCTGTTTCGTGTCATTGACTCGGCACAATCCCAGATTCCGCGAAACGGAGTTCCAAGGACGAGGGTTCCCAAACAGGAGTTTGGGAACCCGGTGGCTCGCCGAGGCATGTTTCATTTTGTGCGACGTGCCGTATAACATCTCTACCATTGGTTTCGTTTCTTTCTCGGCTTCATGATGCAGTTGCACACACTTACCATTGTCGGCGTCGGTCTGATTGGCGGGTCCATCGGGTTGGCGGCCAAGCAACGCGGCTTGGCGCAGCGCGTCGTCGGCGTCGGGCGCGATGCGTCTCGACTACGGCAGGCCATCGCCTGCGGTGCAATCGACGAAGGGACATCCGACCTCTGCCAGGCGAGTGCCGAGGCGGACCTGATGATCTTCTGCACGCCCGTCAATCGAATTGCCGAGCAAGTCCTCCAAGCGATGCCACATTGCAAACCCGATGCGATTCTCACCGATGCCGGCAGCGTGAAGGGGCCGATCGTAGCAGACATTGAAGCCTCGTTGAGCGGCGAAGTTCGATTCCTCGGCGGGCATCCGCTGGCGGGTTCGGAAAAAAAAGGCGTCGAGCACGCCAACGCCGAGTTATTCACTGATCGCGTGACAATCCTCACGTCGACGGATCGCACGGCGCCAAGTGCGGTGCAGGGCGTGCGAGCGTTTTGGCAGGCGTTAGGGTCACGCGTGCATGTGATGCCGCCGAGCGATCACGATCGTGCCCTGGCGATGACGAGCCATCTGCCGCACTTGATCGCGTCGGCGCTGGCGGGCGTGCTGGATGATCGCTGGCATGCGTTCGCCGCCACGGGCTTTCGCGATACGACGCGCATCGCCGCCGGCGATCCCGATGTGTGGACGCCGATCTTCGCGCAAAACCGCGACGCACTCTTGGCATCGTTGACCGCTTTTGAAACACGCCTGCGTTCGTTTCGCGAAGCGATAACCAATAACCAAACCGCTCAAATCGATTCCCTCCTGTTCAATGGCAAAAAGGTGCGTGATGCTCTGGGAAGTTGAAATTATCGCCAAAGGCTTGGACGCCGAGAAACTACGCGTCGCTGAAGAGTACGCGCTGCTGACGCATGCGAGCATGTCCGATGCGGCAAGCTTCCTCGTCAAAACCGCCCGGGGCTTTCTGCTCCAAGGCGACCTCACGCAGACACACGTCGAGCGATTGCGCGATCAGCTATTGCTCGATCCCGTGGCCGAGGATGCGACGATTCGCGGCGCGGACGCCAGCGGTGCCTTAGCCGGTTCCGCATCGGCCACCGTCCTGCTCAACCAGGGCGTCATGGACCCGGTCGCCATGAGCGTGCAGCAAACCGCCAGGCAACTCGACGTGCCCGTTGAATTCGCACACACGTTCCGCCGTTATTATTGGGCCGGCACGAGCTTTGACCGCGAGGTGATGTATCGCAAGGTGCTGTGCAACGAAGCAATCGAACGCATCATCGATCATGACATCAGTGATGCGACGCTGGGGTTGGGAAGCGGATATACCTTCAATCGCGTCGTTGTGCCGCTGCTTGGGCTGGACGATACGGCGCTTGTCAAGCTCTCGAAGGACGGTCAACTTTCGCTATCGCTTGACGAGATGAAAACGATCCAGGCCCACTTCCGTACGCTCCATCGCGAGCCAACCGACATTGAGCTGGAAACGATCGCGCAGACCTGGTCCGAACATTGTTCGCACAAGACGCTCAAGGGCATCATCGACTTCGATGGCAAGCGCTACGCCAATCTGCTGAAGGAAACCGTGTTCGGCGCTACGCAGGAAATTCGTAAGCGCCTCGGCGCCGACGACTGGTGCATCAGCGTTTTCGAGGATAACGCCGGTGTTGTAAAATTTGACGACGACTATCACGTTTGCTTCAAGGTCGAAACACACAACCACCCGTCGGCCATCGAACCCTACGGCGGCGCGAACACGGGCATCGGCGGCGTCATCCGCGATCCGATGGGAACCGGCATGGGCGCCAAGCCGATTGCCAACACCGACGTCTTCTGCTTCGCTCCGCCCGACACGCCAGCGGAGTCGCTGCCCGCGGGCGTCTTGCATCCAAAGAAAGTGATGAAGGGCGTCGTCGCCGGCGTTCGCGATTATGGCAATCGAATGGGTATCCCGACGATCAACGGCGCAGTCTGCTTCGATCCGCGCTATCTCGGCAATCCACTCGTCTACTGTGGCACGGTCGGGCTGATTCCGGCTGACAAAGCATTCAAAGCCACGCTACCCGGCGATCTCATCGTTGCCGTCGGTGGTCGCACCGGCCGCGACGGCATCCATGGCGCGACGTTCTCGTCGATCGAACTTACCAGCGAATCCGAAACAGTCTCCGGCGGCGCGGTGCAGATCGGCAACGCTATCACCGAGAAAAAAGTACTCGACGTCATCCTGCAAGCACGCGATCTCAACCTCTACAACGCCATCACCGATTGCGGCGCCGGCGGTTTCAGCTCGGCTGTTGGCGAAATGGGCGAAAAGCTCGGCGCATGTGTCGATCTCGACAAGGCACCGCTCAAGTATCAAGGCCTGTCCTACACCGAAATCTGGATCTCGGAAGCCCAGGAACGCATGATCCTTGCGGTGCCTCCGCACAAATGGGAAGCACTACACGCGATCTGCGCCGGCGAGGATGTCGAATCGACCGCGATCGGCGTCTTTGAAGCGACCGGCAAACTGCGCCTGCGCTATCAGGACGAGCCGGTTGGCGAACTCGATATGCACTTCCTGCACGATGGCCGACCGCCGGTCGTGAGGCAAGCGACTTGGTCAACAAACCCCAAGCCCATAGGTGAGCGCAGCGAACCTGTGGCGTCAGACCCCAACGGCTCGCTGCGCTCGCCATTAGGCGTGGCGGATATTCTGCTCAAAATCCTCTCGCACTATAACGTCTGCAGCAAGGAATGGATTATTCGGCAATACGATCACGAGGTCCAGGGCGGCAGCGTCATCAAACCGCTCGTCGGCGTGACCGAAGACGGGCCAGGCGATGCATCAGTCATCACGCCCGTGCTCGGTTCCTGGCGAGGCTTGGCGATTGGGTGTGGCATCAACCCGAACCTCGGCGATCTCGATCCCTACTGGATGGCCGCGCACGCGATTGATGAGGCCGTTCGCAATGTCGTCGCCGTCGGGGCCGATCCGAAACGCATCGCGATTCTCGACAACTTCTGCTGGGGAAACACGCAACGCCCGGAAACGCTCGGCTCGCTGGTCCGCGCCGCCGAGGCCTGCCGAGATGTCGCCATCGCTTACATGATGCCGTTCATCAGCGGCAAGGACAGCTTGAACAACGAGTTCAAGGCAGATGGCCGCCAGATCGTCATCCCGCCGACGCTGCTTATCAGCGCGATGGGCCAGGTGCGCGACGTGCGCAAATGCGTCACGATGGATTTGAAGGAACCGGGCAACCTGCTGTTCCTGATCGGCACGACCACGCCAGAGCTTGGCGGATCGCTGTACAACCAAGTGATCGGCGATCGATCGGGCAACGTGCCAACCGTTGATCTGAAACTGGCGCCGGAGATTTTCAGTCGCGTGCATGAAGCGATCTCGGTCGGCGCGATGCGTAGCTGCCACGACCTCAGCGAAGGCGGCTTGGCGGTTGCCATCGCGGAAATGGCGTTCGCCGGCGGCATTGGCGCGGACGTGCAAAAGCATGGCGGCACGAGCGACTCCGTCGGACTCTTCGCGGAATCGGCGACGCGTTTCCTCATCGAAGTCAGACCGCAACACGCCGATGCCTTTCGCCGAATTTTCGATGGCATGCCGATTCTCGAAATCGGCAAGACCGTGAAGGAACAACGCCTGCGCATCGTCGGTTTGTCAGGCGAATGGATCCTTTGGCAAACGCTGCAACAGCTCAAGGATGCCTGGCAGAAACCGCTGGCGTGGTAATCGATTAAAAAAATAGCCCGTCATTCATGGCGGGTTCGCGTGGGCCCCGTTATGGATACCAACGACGAACCGTTGCGCGATTTCGGCGATCGCTTTTTTCGCAAGGCGTTGCTCAATTCCGAGAACCTTCGTGAGTTTTTGTCGGACGCCGTGCCCGATCTCGCACCACGATTCGACTTCTCCCGCGTACATCATGTGCCGACGCAGTTGCAGCTTCCCAACTGGCGTCGGCGCGAAGCCGACCTTCTCTTCGAGATTCCCTATCGGTGCGATCAGCACGAACAGTTGGCTCTCGTTTGCGTTTTGCTCGAACATCAAACCCGTGCCGATCCTCGCATGCCATTGCGCATGCTGCTCGAAGCGACGCTTTACTGGGAACGGCAATGGCTGGCGTGGGAACGGATGCCCCAGCCGAAGGATGAATTCCGCTTGCGACCGGTGTTTCCGATTGTGCTTCACACCGGCTCGCGCTCGTTGGGATCGGCTCGAACGATCGGCGACATGCTCGGTGAGCCCGTGGCGTTTCACAAATTCGCGCCGACGTTCGCACCGATCTTCTGGGAGCTTTCCGCGCACTCACCGGGCAGCTTGCTCGACGCCGACGCCGCGTTTATGCACGTGCTGGCGATCGTTCGGGTGCAGGACGCGGAGCACGCGGAGTTTGCACGAATCTTCTGCGAAACGTGTCGCCGATTGGAAGCAGTGCGAGGCCACAGTCGCGTTCGCTGGATCGAATTGCTACAATTAATCTTTGGATGGGTCTTTCATCGAAGACCGCGAGTAGAACGCCCTAAATGGGTGGAATTGCCCACATCGATAAACGACGACGACGTGCGAAAATTGGAGGTATCGAACATGCTCGGAACATTAGGAAAATCGATGTATGACGAGGCATACGAAGAGGGCGCTCGAGGTATGCTCTTTTGAACTTGGGAAAGAAAAATTCGGTTCACCACCGACGGAGATCGAAAACTCAATCAGATCGACGGAGGATCTCAAAAAACTTTTCCGGATGACTAAACGAATCCTCACCGCCACATCCTGGGCCGAGCTACTTGATACGCCGTGACCGACGTCATCACCCACTACCTGGAAATGCTCGACCCGCGAGCGCTTCGCCCCAAGCCGGCGATCGCGGAGACAGCACTCGTGCGCGTCGATCCGCCGATGCCCGAACTCAATCGCTTCTTTTACACCACGGTCGGCGGCGATTGGCATTGGATGGACCGGCTTCCCTGGACCTGGCAACGCTGGTTCGACTACCTCAACCGGCCTGAATTACAAACCTGGATGCTCACGACACACGGCGTTCCCGCCGGCTACTTCGAGCTTGAAGCGCAGCCCGGCGGCGATGTCGAAATCGCTTACTTCGGCCTGCTGCCCCGTTTCGTCGGCAAAGGCCTCGGCGGCTACCTGCTTACGTGCACCATCGAAAAAGCCTGGGCCATGAACGCTCGCCGCGTCTGGGTCCACACCTGCTCGCTCGATCACCCCCAGGCACTCGCGAACTATCTGGCACGCGGGTTCACGAAGTACAAGGAAGAAACGATCCAGATCGACGTCGCGCCACAGCCGATCGGGCCTTGGCTCGGCGCTCGCGGATGAATCTTGCTCGCCCAAATATTTTCTGAAAATATTAGCTTCCAGGCCGGGTTAGTTTGTGATAATATCCCATACCATCTACACAAGCGAATTTTGAGCGATTGAACAGGTGACACCGATGTTCCGATTGTTCTGCCTTTCCTTTATTTCGTCGAGCATTTTTCTTGTTCCACACGCCTCCGCGCAGACCATTCCACGAGATGATGAAGCGAAGATCGATTTCTTTGAACGCAAGGTTCGGCCGATTTTCGCCAGCCATTGCAATAACTGCCATTCCGCCAACACGAACTCCAAAGGCGGACTGCGAGTGGATGATCGCAACGGCCTGACCGTCGGCGGCAATCGCGGGCCGGCCATAGTGCCTGGCGAACCGGGCAAGAGTCTGCTCGTGCAGGCCATTCGCAAAACCGGGTCCAAACTAAAGATGCCGCCCGATCATGATCTGACCGAGCAAGAGATCGCCGACATCACCACCTGGATCAAGAACGGCGCCGCCTGGCCGAAAGTCCGCGTGCCGACAGCGATCGGTCGGCCCAATCCCCAATACGAAAAACTTCGTAAGGAGCACTGGGCTTGGCAGCCGATCGACGGCACTAAGTGGAAATCGCTCGCGGCCACGCAGCGCGATGCTCAATGGGCGCGCGACGATATCGACCGTTTGGTGTTGGCCCAGCTGCAAGCGAAAAAAATTGCGCCCGTGAACGATGCCGACCGGGCCACGCTCATTCGCCGAGTCACGTTCGACCTCACCGGTCTGCCGCCGTCTCCGAAAGAAGTCGCCGATTTCGTAAACGACGAAACGGTAAACGCGTTTGCAAAAGTCGTAGACCGCTTGCTGGGGTCGGTGGCGTTCGCCGAACGTTGGGGCCGACATTGGCTCGATGTCGCTCGCTATGGTGAATCAACCGGTTCGGGCCGCAATCTGCCGTATCCGCACGCTTGGCGGTATCGCGATTACGTCATCGACAGCTTCAACGCAGACAAGCCCTACGACCAGTTTGTCCGCGAGCAAATCGCCGGCGACTTGCTGCCTGCCAAGACGGCTGAGCAACGCGATGCGCAACTGATCGCGACCGGCTTTTTGGTACTGGGCGTCAAAGATGTCAACCAACGTTTCAAAGTCCGCTTCATCATGGACAACGTGGACGAGCAAATCGATACCGTCACCCGTGCTTTCTTGGCGACGAGTGCAAGCTGTGCGCGATGCCATGACCACAAGTTCGATCCGATTCCGACGGCCGACTATTATGCATTAGCCGGCATCTTTACCAGCAGTGATCATTGCGCGGGCCTAAGAAACAAGATGGGCGGCGGCGGACTGGACTACTACGATCCGTCGCTCCTTCTGACGCTCACCAATGTCGGTGTGAAATCAGCCGATCCCAGCTTGGAGGCACGTATCGCGCATGCCAAGGCCGAGTTTGAGAAGGCCAAGGCGGAGTTTGACAAGATATTTCAGAAACCAGCCGGGAAGCAGCTAAACGCCGACGGGAAACCGAAGCAGATGATCGCTCGGCTGGCGATGACGCAAAAGGAAAAAGAACTACTCGCGCTCACCGATCCCGGCAGCCGAGGGACCGTCGCACTTGGCGTTCGCGATGCCAAGGTTGTCGCCGACACCGAAATTCGCGTTCGAGGCGAGGCAGAGAAGCTCGGTCCGACCGTGCCACGCGGGTTCCTGTCGCTCGTGCATGTGCCGGATGTCGCCAAGATCAATCCCAGCCAAAGCGGTCGCCTGGAACTCGCGCACTGGTTGGCGAGTCCGAAGAATCCGCTCACGCCCCGCGTGATGGCCAATCGCGTCTGGAAGCACCTGTTTGGCCAGGGCATCGTCAGCAGCGTTGATAACTTCGGCGTATCGGGCGATCTGCCCTCGAATCCCGAGTTGCTCGACCATCTCGCGTTGCGATTGATCGACAACGGCTGGTCCGTGAAAAAGCTCATCCGGACAATCGTCCTCTCACGCACATACCAGCTCGGCTATGACGCTCCCAAGGAGCATCTCGCCATCGACCCGGCGAACACACTACATTGGCGACACAGCCCGCGCCGCCTCGACGCCGAAGAAATTCGTGACGCCATGCTGGTCGTTGCCGAAAAGCTAGATCGCAGCCGGCCGGCTTCCTCGCCAACGGCCGAGTTGAAAGTGATCGAGATGCGCAACAATGGCCCAGAAGCGAAGCGCATCGAAGACGAAGCCATCAAGAGCAATCGCCGTAGCGTTTACCTGCCGCTCGTGCGTGGTTTGACGCCGCGACCGCTAGAAGTTTTCGACTTCGCCGAGCAGGGGTTCGTGACAGGCAAGCGCGACACGACGATCGTCGCTCCGCAGGCGCTGTATCTGTTGAACGACGCATTCGTCCGCCAGCAATCGCAAGCGTTGGCGGCTCGATTGCTTAAGACGCCGAGCACTGCTGATACCGATCTCATTCAGATGGCCTATCGCCTTACGCTGGGCCGAGAGGCAAACGTGAAAGATGTGGAACGCGCAAAGTTCTTCCTGGGCGATGTCGAATCACGCCTTCGCGATGAAGCGCCCGCCACGAAGCTCGACGCCCGCACCACAGCGTGGGGCGTCTTCACGCAGGCGCTCTTGGCGTCGGCGGAGTTCCGGTATGTGCGGTAGTCTAATAGCCCGCCATTTGTGGTGGATAGACCCAAGACCCGCCATGAATGGCGAGCTATATAATTGATCGAAGATGAATCCTTGAGGAGTTAAAAATATGTTTCCTTCGATGTCGCCTTTGTCCCGTCGTCAATGGCTCAGGACCACCGCCGCTGGTTTCGGCCAAGTCGCGCTCGCCGGGATGCTGGCCGCCCAGGAGCGGCGAACGGCACGCGATCCGCAGAATCCGCTCGCACCGCGTGAATCGCATTTCCCGGTCAAGGCAAAGCGGATCATTTTCTGCTTCATGGAAGGCGCGATGTCGCAGCTTGACACCATGGAGCACAAGCCAACCTTGCAACGCAGCAATCTTCGTCCTGGCCCCGGCGGCGGCGTGTTGACGGCATCGAAATTCCGCTTCGCCCAGCACGGGCAAACCGGCACATGGATGTCTAATCTGTTGCCGAACATGTCTCGGCATGTGGACAAATTCTGCTGGCTGCGCGGCCTACACACCGATACGCCGGCGCATCCGCAGGCCGTCATTCAGCTTCATACGGGCGTTGCCAATGCGTCGCTCGTGCGGCCATCAATAGGTGCCTGGCTGCTCTACGGCCTGGGCACGGAGAACCAGGACCTTCCCGGATACATCACCGTCAATCCCTCGCCGAACTTCGGCGGCGCGACGAATTACGGCAGCGCGTTTCTGCCCGCCCATTACCAGGGCACGCGCATCAATGACGCTGGTCAGATGGCCAATTTGCGTTCGCCGATCTCGAATTCGCTGCAACGTCGGCAACTCGATCTCATCCAGGGCATGAACCGCGATTTCGCCGGCCAGCCTGGCGCTCCCGAACAGGTTGATGGCGTCATCCAATCGTTTGAATTGGCGTTTCGCATGCAGGACCGCGTGCCAGCCTTGCTCGACATCTCCCGTGAACCCCAGGCCGTCCAGGACATGTACGGCGTTCGTCCCGGACCGCAAGGCAGCTTCGCCCGGCAATGCCTGATGGCCCGCCGACTCAGCGAAGCCGGCGTGCGATTCGTTGAAATCACACAGTCCGGCTGGGACCATCACAGCAACCTGCACCAGGGCCTCATCAATCAAGCCGGCATGGTCGATCGACCCGTTGCCGCCCTACTTACCGATCTCGAACGGCGTGGCCTGCTTGACGACACGCTCGTTCTGTTCGGCAGCGAGTTTGGCCGCATGCCGACGCAGCAAGGTCCCGACGGCCGCGACCACAACATCACCGGCTACCCAATGATCCTCGCCGGTGCTGGCGTGAAAGCCGGTTACAGCTACGGCGCGACCGACGAAGTCGGCACGCACGCCGTCGAAGGCCGCATGCACATGACCGACCTGCATGCGACACTCTTGGCTCTCATGGGCCTGGATCACGAGCAACTGACCTACCGCTACGGCGGCCGCGATTTCCGCTTGACCGACGTCGCTGGCCGGGTCGTGACGGAAATCATCGATTCCTAATGCACGACCACTTCGAGGAATTACAAATTTCAGATTGCAAATTGCAGATTTGAATACCACTAACTCTTCCAGGTTCCTGGCTTTTCAATCTGCAATCTGAGATTTGCAATTTGCAATCACGAGATATCCTCGACCTTGTCGCCAAGGTGCATGCACGTCAAGAAATCCCGGGCTATCTGCCGAATGACGCCAAGACTTGGTTAGCGTTAGTACACATCGAGATCGAATCGCCCGACAAGGTGGCGCCGCTAAGGCCGAGGATGTTTCGGTCGTATACGGAGTTGCGAAAGCAGCACGCGCTGCCGGTATTGCCGATCGCTATTTTTCTCAAGGTCGGCCTGGATGGCATCGGCATTGACGTGTACGAGGAGTATTTCTGGGAGCTGCGCCCGGTACGATTTGAGTATCTCTATGTTGGCTTGCCGGCCCTGAATGCGGTAGAATATGTGCAAGGAGACAATCCGCTCGGTTGGGCCTTGGCTGCACTCATGAAGATACCGAAAGACCAGGCGGTATCGCTTGGCATGGAAGCCTTGCGGCGTATTGCCGGTGCGGACTTATCCGACTAGAAACGATTCTACCTGAGCGACTGCGTTGAGGCCTATCTGCCTCTGGACGATCAACTCAAAACCGAATTCGATGCAAGACTTGCAAAAGAGCCAGCAGGAGTACCAGCGATGAATCAAACAACCTATGACCGCGGTATTATCAAAGGCCGTCAGGAAGGCTTGGAAAACGGCCAGCGCAGTCTGCTGCGCATCCTCATGGAGGAACGGTTCGGACCGTTGCCAACGTCGTTCGTCGATCGATTGCAAACAATGACGATGGACGAATTGATCCAGCTTGGGAAGGCTGCAGTAAAGGTCAACTCGATCGAAGAACTCCGTCTGTAGAAGAATATGCACACGGAGGATAACCAAAACACCAATTGTGCGGGTTTGGTGGATTGATTCAACGGGATTTCCAGCCAAACTGAATCGACTCATCGATATCCTCATGAGCACTTACTCTGGCATCCGATGCCGACTGTGGTGGATTTTCGCAACCGCATCATATCCAGGATGGAGCATCGACATGGCCACGGCAGGGCCGAGCACTCCCGGTCCGATTGTCTCGCTCGGCGCCGTTGCCGTCAGCGCGATGACGATGCTAGGCGATTTCGCCATTTTTTTAGTACAAACACTCGGCTGGATGATCCGCCGACGCCCCGCGCCAGGCACGATTCTGCCCAATTTTTACCTCGTCGGCGTTCGCTCAGTTCCTGTCGTTGCCATCACCGGCATGTTTATCGGCATGGTGATGGCCGTCCAGATGTTCAACGTCTTCAACAAGATGGGCATGGCGACACGCCTCGGATCGATGATCAACATCACCGTCGTTCGTGAACTCGGCCCTGTCCTGGCGGCGACTATGCTCGCGGGACGTATCGGCAGCGCCATGGCGGCGGAACTCGCAACTATGCGCGTCACCGAGCAGATCGACGCACTATCGTGCCTCGGCGCTCATCCATACCACTACCTCGTCGTGCCACGCTTGCTTGCTTGTGGTTTGTTGATTCCGCTCCTGACGGTGATGGCCGACTTCATGGGCATCATGGGCGGGGCGTTTATTTGCACGCGGCTGTACGGCGTCGAGGCCCACTTCTACTGGGCGCATAGCGAGAGTTACGTCAGCATGTGGGATGTCGTCATGGGCGTCATCAAGGCGTTTTTTTTTGGCTGTTCCATTGCCTTAATCAGCTGCCATCGCGGCCTCAACGGTCAGCCCGGGGCCGAAGGCGTCGGCCGATCCGCAACGGAAGCGTTCGTGGCCTCGTTCGTTGTCATCCTGGTGCTCGATTTTTTCCTCGCGATATTCCTGCTAACGATGCACGATCGTTTTATACTGCATGGCATCGGACGTTCCTTCTTTTGACCGCCAAACCTTGATTCGTCATCACAATGACCACCGCTAGCGACCAACCACTGATTTCGTTTCAGCACCTGACAATGGAGTTCCACCAA
Organism: Gemmataceae bacterium; assembly: GCA_009697105.1. Taxonomy (GTDB): domain Bacteria; phylum Planctomycetota; class Planctomycetia; order Gemmatales; family Gemmataceae; genus SIAQ01. The sequence goes on from SIAQ01000101.1 coordinate 19,805, forward strand.
CACCGGGTGCTCCAGGACATCAGCTTTGATATCGCACGTGGGCAGACAATTACCATCATCGGCGAAAGCGGCTGCGGCAAGACGGTGCTCCTTAAACTCATGATCGGCCTTCTTCATCCGTCAACCGGGCGAGTGACGTTCGATGGGCACAACCTCTCCGAACTGCCCGATCGCGAGCTTACCCAACAACGGCTGCGTTTTGGATTTCTCTTTCAAAACGCCGCGTTGTTCGACAGCATGAATGTATACGACAACGTGGCCTTCGGTTTGCGCGAACAGCGGAGAATGAGTGAAGCGGATATCCGCGATATCGTGCGCAAACGCCTCCAGGAGGTCGGCCTGCCTGCAAACGCAGAGTCAAAAAAGCCGGCGGAGCTTTCCGGCGGCATGCGCAAGCGTGTCGGACTCGCGCGGGCGCTGGCGCTTAACCCCGAGGTGATGCTGTACGACGAACCCACAACCGGGCTTGACCCGATCATGACCGACGTCATCAACGAGTTGATTCTGCAAGTTCGCCAACGCAATCCCGTGACCAGCATCGTCGTCACGCATGAGATGAAAACCGTGTTCAAGGTGGCCGACCGTGTCGTCATGCTGCATCCGTTATCGCGACTCAATCCAGGTGAATCGCAGATTCTCTACGACGGTCCGCCCGACGGCCTGAAGACCGCCCCCGACCCGCGCGTGCAGCAGTTTGTTGAAGGTCAAGCCCGCGAACGCATGCTTGAAATGACTGCGAATCCCGCTTGAAAATTCACCGTGCGCTCCAACAGGAATTGCCAACGAGTATCTCCCATGAACGACCAGGCCCTTCGCTTCCGCTTCGGCGTCTTTGTCCTCGCAAGCCTCATCTTGCTGGCGGTGCTGATCGTTTTGTTCGGCGGTTTCCCCAATTACTTCAAACGAACCACAAACTACACCGTTCAGTTCGCCAGCGCTCAGGGCATCGCGCCCGGCACTCCCATTCGACGGTCCGGCGTACGCATCGGCGAGGTTCGCGGGCTTAAGCTCAACCTCGATACAGGCAAAGTCGATATCTTCATTCGCATCGACGAGAACTACTACCTCCGTAAAGGCGACCGCCCGACTCTCCAGCAAAGCCTGATCGGCGGTGACGCCACCATCGCCTTCATTCCGCCTGATGACGCAGCGAAAGACGACCCGACTCCCGTCGAACCTGATTCCGTCATCGTCGGTCTGACGCCTCTCGATCCCAGTTCGCTTGTGCAAAAAACCTCGGACCTCGTGCAGCCGGTTCATGACGCCCTAATCGAAGTTCGCAAGGTCTTTCAACGCATCGACAAGCTCGGTCCTGTGATCGAGGAGACGCTCAAGGATTTTCGCCAAGTCGGCAAGTTCGCGCACGACGTCGGGCCCGAACTCCGCAGAACCAATGACGAAATCCAGATCACCGCACGCAACTTCGGCAGAGTTGGCGAGCGCGTCGATGTGCTCCTGCGAACCAACGAAGACAAAATCGTAAAATCCCTCGAACGCATGGACGAGTCGCTTCGACGCATCAACGAACTCTTCGGCGATGACAATCAAAAATCCATACGCGACATCTTGAGAAACGTGAAAACCGCCAGCGGGCAACTCGATGTGATTGCCAAGGAAGCCGGCGAACTTGTGAAAGATAGCCGCGTGACTGTGAAGCAGGTGACGGAATCGTTAAAGCGAGCCGACGGTGCCTTGGCCGATCTACAGAAAGTGCTCAAGCCTGTCGGCGAGCGCGGCCCGACAATCCTGAAAAATGTCGAGGAAAGCAGCGAGAGCCTGAATGCTACGCTCAAAGATGTGCGCGAGCTAATCCATGCCGTTGGAAGAAATGAAGGCACTTTCCAAAAACTGTTGCTGGACCCGTCGCTCTACAACAACCTCAACGACTCAGCGTATATGGTTACGCGCATCCTGCCTCGCCTCGATCAGGTCCTTCGCGATGTCGAAGTTTTCGCGGACAAACTCGCCCGCCATCCGGAATTGATCGGCATTGGCGGCGTGATTCGCCCAAGCAGTGGCCTGAAGGAAAGCCCAACCAGCCCGCAAGCGTTCCGCATCTTTCCAATGAACTCCAGATCGCCTACGTCCAATTTTCGAGCATACCCGTAATGGAAATAATTCTCCGCCGGCGGCAGTTGACTCTTGATACCGATCGAGAAAAGAGGGCCAGTTTTGATCGCGAAGACGGGGCCAGTTGTGGCAACGGGAGTGGGTTGGCGGGCTTGGCGCGCACGGGTGGCGCAGCTCGGCACGCGGGTCAATGCGCGGAGTGACGGTGGGCCAGGTGTAGT
>SIAQ01000102.1 GCA_009697105.1 Gemmataceae bacterium
GGTCGGACCTCCTTTGTAAAAAATACCTCCGGGCCGCAGTCTATAAGGTAAGGACGACGGTGTGGAAAACGTTACAAACCAAACTTACAAGCAGGGACACTTAGATCGTCGCCGCATTCGGATGTCACGATGCGGTAAAACTTAAGGCTTACAGGTTAGGACCTCCCCGCCAGTTTTTCGGCTTCCGTGACCATCTCGCCTAACAATCGCAAACCCAGCTCCCAGAATTGCGGGTCGTTGACATCCACATCTAGCTTGGCGAGCAGCACGTGCGGAGCGTCGGAACCGCCGGACGCCAGCAACTCCAAATAGCGTGGCACGAAGCGGCCGCCGTCCTGCCTGTACTTTTGGTAGAGCGCCAGCACGAGCAGTTCGCCAAACGAATAAGCATAGCAATAGAACGGGCTGCGGATGAAATGGCCGATGTACGACCACCACGCGGAGTAGCCGTCGGTCATCGTGACGACATCGCCGAACATCCGTTGATTCGCTTGCATCCAGAGCGAGCCGATCGCGTCGGCGCTGAGTTCGCCGACCGTCGCGCGGGCGGCGTGCAAGCTTTGCTCGAAGCGGGTCAGCACGACCTGGCGGAAGACTGTTGCGAAGGCGTCCTCGATTTTGCTGCACAGCATCGCCAATCGCTGCTTCGGCTCGGCGTAGCGTTCTTGCAGTCGGCGAAAGGTCAGCATCTCGCCGAACACGCTCGCCATCTCCGCGGTCGTCAACGGCGTGTCGCATTGCAGGTAGCCTTGGCCGCGCGAGAGGTATTGATGCATGCCATGGCCGAGTTCATGGGCGAGCGTCATCACGTCGCGCAGGCGTTCGGTGAAGTTCATGAGGATATACGGATGCACGCTTGGCACGGCGCTCGACGAGAACGCGCCGCCGCGCTTGCCGGGTCGAAGCTCGGCGTCGATCCAGTTTTTCTCGAAGAATTGCCGGATGATCGTCCCACCCTCCTTGCTGAAGGCATCGTAGCTTTCTTGCACGATTTCGCGCGCTGTCGGCCAGTCGCACTTCGGCGTCTCCGTGGAAATCGGCGCGTAGCGATCGTAGTCGTAGAGCTTGTCGAGATTGAGCAGCTTCGCCTTGAGTCGGTAATAGCGTTGCACGAGGGAATAGTGTTTCTCCGTCGCAGTCATCAGTGCTTCAACGACGCTATCGCTGATTTCATTCGCAAGGTTGCGCTGAGACATAACGTTCGGATAGCTGCGCAGCTGGCAGTCGGTCTGATGATCGAAGACGACCGTGTTGAAGATAAACGTCAGCAAGCGCGTCTGGCCTTGCAATCCCTTCGATATTCCTTCAGCGGCGGCCTTGCGCACGGCGCGGTCGGGATCGTAGAGCTTGGCAAGAATCTCTTGCAAGCTGATCTCCGTCGTCGTCCCCGCGTGGCTGAACGTGCACATCAGGCTTGCGGTAGTTTCCTCAAACAGTCGGCCAAACGCGGAGCGCCCGGTCAGCGACTTGGCGTCGAGCAGCTTCTCCTCCGGTTCGGAAAGGAAGTACGGCTTCCAGACGCGCTTCTGGTCGAGCCAATGCTTAACCTTCGCCAAACGGGGTTCGTTGGCAATCGTTTTGGCCGTTTCTTGTGCAACGGCGACCCATTCCAGATCGAAGAAGATCAGGTGCTTGTTGATTTCGGTCCGCTGTTCCTGCGTGCGAGCCAAAAGCGCGCCACGCTTTGGGTCGTCGGTCTTGCCGGCGTGCAGGAGCATCGCGAAGACAGCGGGACGATCCATCTGCTCGTACAGGATTTCAAGCTCGCATACAGCCGCGAGAACGACATCGCCGTGGCCTGGCTGAATTGCGCTGATCTTGCCGCGATAGGCTGACTCGAAGACCTTGGCGCGAACGAGTGCCGCGGCCAGGTCTCGCTCGATGGCGGGATCGTCGGCATCTGTGTAAAGGTCGCGCAAGTCCCAGGAAACGCCGGCGGCACTATTCGTTTTTGATTCGGACACAAATACCTCGCAAGTCTGAAGGACTCACCACAGAGAGCATAGTTGGACAGCGCCACTTTGTAGGTCAGGCTTTCCCGCCTGACGCATTTTACCCAGGATTGTCAAAATGCGTCAGGCTGGAAAGCCTGACCTACGAGGCTGTGCCGTAATATCAAAAAGTGGCGCTGTCCAAATAGAGATCACAGAGAAATGATAAGAGAAGCGTTGGTCATTGGTTATCAGTCCGCAGTCCGTGTTCGTAGTCCGTAGCGAATAACACTAACCACTTGCCACCAACCACCAACCACACTTTTTCAACTTGGCGCTTGCAAACCGCCCCATGAATGAAGTAAAACAGAAGTATGAGCGAGATCGTCATATTGCGTGGCCCTGATATCGGGCGGAATTTTCCGCTGCAAAAGGAGCGTGCGATCCTCGGCCGAAACGCCGACTGCGCCGTCGCGCTGGCCGGCAAGCAGGTCAGCCGACAGCATGCGCAAATTTTCCGCCGCGAGGGGCAATGCTTTATCGAAGATCTCGGCAGCGCCAACGGCACCTTTGTCAACGGCGAACGCCTGACACCCAACGCGGCAATCAAACTTACCGATCAGGATACGTTTCAGATCGGTCCCTATCTACTGGCACTCAGGCAGCCCGTGCCGATTGTACCGGCACGGGAAGAGCCGGTCCTAATCGTCCGTGAAACGGTTGACGTTCTCAGCCCAACGCAGACGCTCTTCGCGCAAGACCCTGCGACCAAGCTTCAAGTGGTGCTGGAGATCAACCAGCATCTGGCTCGGACGCTTGAGATCGAGCCGTTGCTGGAAAAGGTCGTCGAGCAGCTGATGAAGCTGTTCTCGCAGGCGGACCGTGTGATGGTGATTCTTTGCGAGGGCGATCAACTCCTGGTTCGCGCCCAACGAGCGCGCCGGTTAGGCGACCAGACCGCTCAGCCGTTCAGCAGAACCATCGTCCGTCGCGCTCTCGACGAAGGCATCGGCATTATCAGCGAGGATATTCGAAGCGATGAGCGTTTCCAGGCGAGCCATACGATCACGTCGCTCGAGCTGCACTCCGTCATCTGCGCGCCGATGATCACTCAGGACAAACGTCGTTTGGGCGTTATCCAGGTCGATCGTTTCTGCAAAGGGTATGGCTTCCGCGTTGACGATCTACACCTGCTTACCGCCATCGCGATGGAAGTCAGCATCGTTCTCGACAATGCGGCGCTGCATGTGGAGAAGCTGCGCGAACAACGGCTCATGCAGGAATTGGCCTTTGCCCATGACATTCAGGAGGGCTACCTGCCGGATGAGCTGGAGGGCTTTCCCGAAGCGGACTTTGAAATCTTTGGCCGCGTCTACCCAGCCCGACAGGTAGCGGGTGACTTCTATGATTTCGTGAAGACACCGGCGGGGCGTTTGGCCTTCTTCATCGGCGATGTATCGGGCAAAGGCATGCCGGCGGCACTGTACATGATTGCCGTGCGGACGCTTTGCCGGCATCTTGTCAAGGAGACGGATCGCCCGGCGCAGCTGCTGGCCAAGCTGAATGTGGAACTCGCGGAGGATAATCCGAGCTGCATGTTCGTGACGCTGGCGCATGGCATCTACGAGCCGGCGACGGGGCAGGTAGTGATGGCCTCCGCGGGGCATCCGCCACCATTCCTTCGTAAGGCCGACGGCTCGATCGACCCCATCGCGATCAAACCCGGGCGACTTCTTGGTTACGGCGGCGAAGGCGTGCTTTGTGCCGAGGCTCATTTCACACTGGCGCCGGGTGATGCGTTGCACTTCTTCACGGACGGCTTTTTCGAGGCGCGTTCCAATATCGGGAAAGGGATGTTCGGCCTGGAACGTGTCCGCGCGGTGTTTCAGGAATGCGGACCGGGGCGAACGCTCGCCGACGGCGCGACCGCCGCCAAAGACGCGATCGACCGGTTCACCGGCATGAAGGAAATGCAGGACGACCTGACGCTGCTCACGCTACGGCGGCTGGCGTCGCCGATTGCCAAGACGGAATCGGAGGACCGCACGCGCCAGATTCACAGGTCGGTGCGGTGATGGGGCGTGGCAGTCATCGAGTAGATTGATGGGTAGTATCAGTTTGCCGTAGGTCAGGCTTTCCAGCCTGACTTTTCGCGAAGGCTGTCAGCCTAGAAAGGCTGACCTACACCAAATTGACACACTACCGATTGGTGTGGCAGCCTGACGTACAGGCTGATATCGTGGATGAGTGAAGCGGCGTGTTCTTTCCAAATGACCATTATTTAGGTTCGCGCTCGCCGAAAGCGAGCGGCTAAATAGAGGCGTTGAGCGCTCGTGTTCGCGCGGGGTCAAAGGTTGGGACGGGCACGTTTTTTCGGCCCATCGCTTGCTCGACGATGCGCACGATGAATTTGCCGTGGGTGATTTTGCCCGTGTGCAGGCAGCGTGCGAAGCAGGCGTCGCTGCTGATCTCGGGGTTCGGGTTGACCTCGAGCACGTAGGCTTTGCCCGCGGCGTTCATGCGAAAATCGATGCGTGCATAATCTCGGCAACCCATGACGCGAAAGACCTTCTCCGCCAAACGCATCAAACGCTTAGCCGTCGGCTTGGGCACATCGGCGGGGAACGTCGGTTGCTCGGTTTCATAGTCGGCAGTGCCTGGGTTCCACTTGGAATCGTAGGTCAGAATCCCCCACATGCCGGGCTTTTCTTCGCGGAACAATATCTCCGACGGCGGCATTGCTTGCACTTCCGGCAGGCTGATGACCGCCAAATTGAACTCGCGGCCGGCGATGTACTCCTCGACAATTACAGGCGCGCCGTAGGTGGCCAAGATGAACTCGACGCGATCGTTCAGCTGCTGCTGATTCGTGCAGACGCTGCTCTGATCGACGCCAACGCTGGCGTCCTGTTTCGCCGGCTTGACGATGACGGGGAAATCGAGAGGCGAATTGGGTACGGGCAGCGCATCGACGACGAAAAAATCCGCCGTCGCTATGCCGGCACCTTTCAATAGCTGTTTTGCCGTGTGCTTGATCCGCGCCAACGTCAGCGTGGCGAACGGCGACCCGGTGTAGGGTACGCCGTACCATTCCAGCAAACCGGCGACATACGACTCCGTCTCGGGGTCGTGCAGGTTGCCTTCAAAGAGGTTGAATACCACATCCGGCTGCCACGTCTGCAGTTCGCGCCAGAGAACCGTCGGGTCGGCGCCGAGGCCAAACATTTCGACCTCGTAATCGGCGGCGACGAGGATTTTCTTCAGTTCCTCGGCAATCGCGATGACCGAATGCTCCGACTCCGCCTCGACATGATCGAGCGGCAGCACCGGCTGATTGTACAGGATCATTACGCGGGCTATTGCCATGATTTTCACCCGTTGTTTCCGTTCAGCAACAAAAGCCCAGTGGTGAGGTACTCCGAACCTCTGGGATGATGAAGCGATCCCAAGGGTTCGGAGTACCTCACCCTTGGGCTTTCATCACACCTTCGGGAAAATGCCCATGACGTTGTACCCGCAATCGACGTACAAGACGTGACCTGTAATCGCCGAAGCAAGCGGACTGCACAGGAACGCTGTGGTGTTGCCCACTTCTTGGGCCGTGATCGCGCGGGGCAGGGGGGAGCAGGCGGCGGCGTGGTTGACCATCTCGTCGATATCGCCGATCGCCGAGGCCGCTCGTGACGCATAGGGGCCGGCGGAGATGATATTGACGCGGATATTCTTCGGGCCGAGGTTGCTGGCGAGTTGCTTGGCGTCGATCTGCAAGGCCGCCTTGGCCGTGGACATGCCGCCACCATAATGGGGCACGACGCGATCGCCGCCCAGATAGCTGAGCGCGACAGCCGAGGCGCCTTCGGGGCGGTTTTCCATGAGCGGTTGCAACGCCTTGAGCAATGCAGTCAAGGAGAAGGCGCTGATGCTCAGTGCCGTGAGGTAGGCTTTGCGCGAGGTGTCTACCATCTTGTTCTTGATTTCGGGGCTGAAGGCGACGGCGTGAATCAGGATATCGACGGCGCCGAACTCCTTCGTCATGGTGTTCGCCAGGCCCTGGATCGTATAGTCGCCATGCTTGGTGTAGCGTTTGTCGTTGAGCGTCTTTTCGTCAACGTCGGCCATGCTGTCGAAGGCGACATCGCAGGGCAGGACTTTTTCGACCTTGAGTTCGCCCGCGCCAAACGGCAGCAGGCGCGACTCGCGGTCGAGATCGCGTTCAAGGATATTGGCGACGATATTGACGAGACGGGGATGGCTGGCGAATACGAGTCGTGCCCCGGCTGCAGCGAGCGCCTTGCTGATATGCCAGGCGAACCCGCGGTCGTCGCCCACGCCGGTCACCAACGCTACCTTGCCACGTAAATCGATTGGAATCATGTTCGTCTCGCAGTTAAATGGAATTCGTCTTCCAGCGAATGATCTAGCGAAAGCGGAAAATTCGGGCAAGGGAAGCCAGGCGATTCTTGCGTTTTACGCGCGGGTTGGCTAAGGTAGATGGTAGCCCGATATCTCAACATCGCGCTTTCGTTTTGCCGCTTGCGGCTTAGCGCTCGCGCGGCGCCTTGCGAGCGCTAAGCCGCAAGCGGAGAAATAGGCGAACATTCGCCGTTTGACGAGGCAACGCAATGAAACGCGCCATCGCTGTCATTCTGGTATTCGTCGTCGGCTCCGTCGCGCACGCCGGTGCTACGCTCGCCGACGCACGCCGCGAATTGCAGGAAGGCAACTACGCCGAAGCCCGCGAAATCTACGAAGACCTCGCCAAGAACGCCAAGACTCGCTATGCCGCCACGCTGGGATTGAGCAAGGCCCTCGAAAGCCAGGGTGGGTACGACAAAGCCCAAAGCGTCATCGAATTGTTATTGAAGGAGATGCCCAAGAATGTCGAACTGACCGCCCGTTTGGCAGAGTTGCACTACCTGCGTGGACGACTCGACGACGCCGAGAAATTTACGAAAGCTGCGCTGGAACTATCGAAGGAATCCTACCTCGCCCGCTGGATTCTCGGCCAATGTTTTCGTGATCGCGGCGATTTCAAAAAGGCCGACGAAGAGTTTCTCTGGTTCGTGCGAGCGGGCAATACCAAGGTGATCGACGACCCGGAGCATCTCCGCCTCGTCGGTCTCGCGGGGTTGGAGCGGGCGCGCTACCATCACCTCACCGATCAGTATTCGGAGATTATCTCGAACTTTTTCGGCGACGCCGAGAAGAAGGACAAACTGTATTGGCAGGCCGCCTATGAAGCGGGCCGTGTGTTCATGGAGAAACACAACAAACCGGCGGCGTTTCGGGCGTTTGAACGAGCGTTGACGATCAATCCGCGAGCGCCCGAAGTGCTCGTTTGCAAGGGCCAAATGGCGGCAAGCCACTTCGAGTTCAAAGACGCCGAGCGCTATGCCGAGCAGGCGCTGCGAGCGAATCCCAACTATGTGCCCGCCCTGTGTTTGCTGGCGGATGTCCACCTATTTACCGGCGAATTTGAACCGGCAATCGAAGCAATCAATACCGCACGTAAAGTCAACCCGCGCGACGAAGCGACCCTGGCACGCGAGGCTGCCTGCCGATTCGCCCAGGGCAAGAAAGACGACTTTGAAGCCCTCGTCACGCTGGCCAAAAAGAACAACCCTGCGTGTTACACGTTCTACACCGATCTCGGTTCCTTGCTCGATCAGCGCAAGTTGCAGAATGAAGCGGAGAAATACTATCGCCTCGCGATTAAGATTCAGCCCAAATTCGCTGACGCCCAGGTCGGGCTGGGCATGCTGTACATGCGGATGGCCAAGGAAATCGAAGCCGAGGAAGTGCTGCAAGAAGCCGCCAAGGCCGACCCGTTCAACGTGCGGGTCGATAACTCGTTAAAGGTGCTCAAGCACCTCTTCCGTTATCAGACCATCAAGACGGAGCACTTCATCATACGCTACGACGAAAAAAATGACGAGATTTTGGCGAACGTAATGGCGGTTTATCTCGAAGACATATACAAGGAGCTGGCGAAACAGTTCGATTACAGTCCGAAGGGGCCGTTTCAGATCCAAATATTCAACCGCCACGAGATGTTTTCTGGCCGGGTCGTCGCGGTTCCCGACTTGCACACGATTGGCGCCTGCACCGGGCCGTTGGTCGCGATGGTGTCGCCTAAAGACACGTCGAAGGTGATCGCGAAGCCGTTCAACTGGAACCGCGTGCTCCGCCACGAAATCGTCCACGTGTTCAATTTGGAACAAACGAATTCAAAGGTGCCCCACTGGTTGACGGAAGGATTAGCAGTGCGGTACGAAGGCCCGAACATCCCGCCCAGCTGGCATGGTTTGCTCGCTGACAAGGTGCGGACCGACGATTTGCTGAACCTGGACAACATTCTGCTCGGCTTCATCCGTCCGCGTTCGCCGTTGCAATGGCAGCAGGCGTATTTGCAGAGTTTGATGTATGTTGAATACTTGACGAAAACGCACGGCGAGAAAGCAGTGGGCAAGATGCTCGCGGCCTTCGCCGACGGGCTTGACACCGGGCCGGCGCTTGAAAAAGCGGTCGGCGTCACCAAGGAGAAGTTCGAGAAAGGCTATCTCGATTTTCTGAAGGACAAGGTCAAGGACCTGCCAGGTGGTGCGGCGAGGAAAGAGTTGACGCTACGCCAGCTGCGCGACGCCCATGAAAAGAACCCGGACGATCTCGACATCGCCGCCCAGCTGGCCGACAAGAACTACCAGATCGGCAAAAAGCGCGACGCGAAGGAATTGGCTGACAAGGTATTGCGAAAGCAACCCAGGCACGTCGAGGCCGTCGTCGTCAAGGCGAAACTTCTCATGGACGAAGGCAGCAGCGATATCGCCTATCAGTTGCTCGATTCCGTCAACAATGACGAACTCAAGGACACCAAGCCGCTTGCCCTCCTTGCGAAAATCCAGGTCGCGGGCAAGAAATTCACTCAGGCGGCACGCACGGCGGAACGAGCGCGGAAAATCGATCCACATGACCCGAACTGGATCAAAGCGCTTGCCAAGATCTACGTGCAGACCGAACAGAAAGAGAAGCTTTTGGAAATCTTTGAGGAAGTCGCACGCATCGATCCCGACGACTTCGAGGCACGCAAACTGCTAGCGCAGCATTATGGCGATAAGGGAAATCATGCCGAGGCGGAGAAATATGCTCGCCTGGCGCTCGAAGTGGATGTGACCGATGGCGCAGTCCAAAGCGTGCTGCTTGATGCGTTGACGGCTCAGAATAAAAACGCCGACGCGGCACGCTGGCGCAAGCTGCTGGGGCGGTGAATGATTCGTATTTACCGCTTGCGGCTTAGCGCTCGGATTGGCCCACTTGAGCGCTAAGCCGCAAGCGGCAAGACCAGGAATCGGACGACGACCAATGCGACTCTCCGAACTGCAAACGATGATCCGCGAAACGTTTGGCGCCAAGGACGCCAGCCGTGGGACCGAAGGAACGTTTATGTGGTTCATGCAGGAGGTCGGCGAGTTGGCGACGGCCTTGCGCAATGGCACGCCGACCGAAACCGCCCACGAATTCGCGGATGTGCTCGCCTGGTTGGCGACGCTCGCCAACATCGCCGGCGTTGATCTGGACAAAGCGATGGCGGAGAAGTATGGCGCCGGCTGCCCGACTTGCCGACGCAGCCCTTGTATGTGCTCCGTGGCGGAGAAACCGTAAGATTCCTTGTGCCGCTTGCGGCTTAGCGCTCGGATGAACCTACGTGAGCGCCAAGCCGCAAGCGGAAAAAGGGAAAACCTCTAACGACAGGACGATGGCTCATGCGTACAACCCTCGCTCCCTGGATCGCTTTGGCGCTGTTCAGCATCCCCACCGTCGCCGACGCTCAGCCGCCTAAAAGGCTCCCGCCCGAAATCCGCAAAGCCCACGTCGGCTTTCAACAAATCCGTAAGGACGAGGATTCGGCCTACAAGATCGGCCTCTGGGCTCCACTCCACATCGAGGTCTTCGGCGGAACCGACGGCGTTGACCTCGACGCGAGCGGAAATCCTCCCTACCTGCTCATTGAAACCGACGATAATGAGGACGTAAAAACGCAACTCCGCGTTCCCGTCAAGCTCAAGGAAAAGGAAACGCGGAGCTACGTTACTTACGTCAAGATCGGCCATCGCACGCATTCCGACGAAGTGAAAATTACGCTTCGTGCTAATGGACGTGACTATCGACTTCAAGATCCACCGTCACCTTCGCCTTTGCCGATCGACGCCCATTTGTATCTCGTTCTCGGCTCGCGTCTGCCCGATCTCTTCGCGGCTGCGGAGAAGATCAATCGCGGGGGCAAGCAAAAAGAGGACTGGGATGTTGCCAAGCTCCGCAACGTCGTATACGAGGACAACGTTCGCCGCCTGCCCGACCGCTGGTTCGGATACAATTCCGTCGATCTGATCCTACTCACTACGGATAACGACCGATTCCTCAACGAATTGCGCAACGATGCCACAAAATTGAAGGCGCTCGCCCAATGGGTGCGCCGCGGCGGTCGGCTGATCGTGCCAATCGGTTGGCAGAAGCAGTCGATCATCACCGCGCTGTTGAAATCTGGAGCCGGCTGGCATCCGCCGATCCCCGTCGTTCCGCCCGACACGACCGCCAAGGCCGAGGAGAACGGGATCATCCGCCTCTCCGCCTTTGAGAACTGGGCCGATATCAAGGAAAACCCGTTCGAGCGACTCGACCCGAAGAACCCCGGACGCAAAGTGCCGATCCCCGTCGCTTCGCTCGACAACGGCAGGGTCGCGCCGGGCGAATGGGATGTGCTCGTGCGCGACGACACCGAGAACAGCGACCGGCGTCCGTTGATCACTCGCGTCCGCTACGGGCTAGGGCAGATCACTTACATGGCTGTCTCGATCGAGGATCCCGCCTTCAGTGTCTGGGGGGGGCGTAACCAATTTCTCCAAAGCATGATGCGAAAGCTCGCCCCGCGGGCCCCGGCGAACATTAATGAATTCGACGGTGGCGGCTTCGGCCAGCATCACAAAGGCAGGCACGACGACCTCGCCAGCAATCTCGCCAACGTGCTCGACAATTTTGACGTTACTGTGATCCCGTTCCACTGGGTCGCGTTGTTCATCATCCTTTACATCATCATCGTCGGACCGCTCGATTTCTTTCTGTTGAAATACGTCTTCAATCGTCTGGAATGGACATGGATCACGTTTCCGACCGTCGTGGTCGGCATAAGCGTCATCGCCTATTTCGCCGCCTACGCCCTCAAAGGGCGCGATATGAAGATCAACAAGGTTGACATCGTCGATATCGACCTGCGCACGAGTGAGAACCCGCTGCACAATAAAATCTATGGTCAAACGTTCTTTACGATCCTGAGTCCGCGCATTCAAAACTACACGATTGGCATCGAGCCAAACCCGGAGTTCTGGGGCGAGCAGGCGGCTCCCATACCGCGTACCGCCGACCTGATGCAGTGGTATGGCCGACCGACCGGAGGGCCGGACGCAATGGGGCGCTCGAGTTCGTCCGGATTCTTCAAACGGCCCTACGAATTCCATGAAGGACAGGCAGGCCTCATCGGTCTCAGCGGCGTGCCGATCCCGGTTTGGACAACGAAAGCGTTCACCGCCTCGTGGGAGCAGCCGCTCACCGCGCCGCCGGTCACAGCCGAGTTGACCTATCACGTCGAGAAAGACCTGCGACTCACGGGCAAGATAGGCAACAACATGGGCGTCGATCTCGCCGACGTTTGGCTGATCTACAACGACCAATTCTTCCCGCTCGATTCGGGATTGAAAAGCATCCGCGGCGGCGGCGAGGCCACTCCCATCGCCATCAAATTCAACGAGGGCATGGACGTCGGGAACTGGTTCAACGGCAATGCGGATAAAAATCCGATCCCCGAGAATCGCAAATCGCACACGCCGACGGCAGCCGTCAAGCAGATTCTCTTTCACGAAAAGATTGACGCGGCTCATAATCTCCGCAACCATCTGCTGCGCCCGCTCGACTTCAGCTGGCGTGTTGGCGAGGATCACGCGGCAAAAAAGTCCGATCGCGGGTTGCGCGAGGCGATCCTGTTCGCCCGCGTGCAGTATTCGTCAGGCAACGCCGAATCGCTTACCGGTAGCGTGCGAAACCCGCTGCCGACCAAGCTTTGGCTGGGCGATTTTCCCACGGGCGACGCTCAGAAACGACGACTGACCCTGACTGGCGACCTGAGCCAGGACACCTATCTCCGCATATTGCTTCGCGTGAAGCCAGCGGAGTGATGAGAGAATTTCGGCAAGCCCAGGGGTGAGGTAATCCGAACCCCTGGGATCGTACTGAATCATCCCAGGGGTTCGGATTACCTCACCCCTGGGCTTGAAATTGATCCTCAACACGAGTCATCCATCCATGCTCGAAACACGCGACCTCACGAAAATGTACGGCGAACTCTACGCCCTCGATCGCCTCACGCTCCAACTCGACAAGGGCGATGTCTACGGCTTCATCGGCCCGAACGGCGCCGGCAAAACCACCACGATGCGCATCCTCGCCACGCTGCTCACCCCCACCTGGGGCGAAGCGACGGTATGCGGCTATTCCATCTACAACGGCGCGAAAGACATCCGCCGTATTATGGGTTACATGCCCGATTTCTTCGGTGTCTATGACGACATGAAGGTCATCGAATACCTGGAATTCTTCGCCGCCGCCTATCGCATCAAAGGCCCCGAACGCCGTAAGAAATGCGAGCAGGTTCTGGAACTCGTCGATCTCGGCTACAAACGCGATGCGCTCGTCACCAGCCTGTCGCGCGGCATGACGCAACGCCTCGGCCTGGCCCGCGTGCTCCTCCACGAACCGCAGGTGCTGTTGCTCGACGAACCTGCCAGCGGCCTCGACCCACGCGCCCGAATCGAAATGCGTGGCCTGATCAAAGAGCTACGCAACATGGGCAAGACGATCATGCTCTCCAGCCACATCCTGCCCGAACTCGCTGATATCTGCAACAAGATCGGCATCATCGAACGCGGCAAACTCCTCTTCAACGGCGACGTGCAATCCGCGATCCAAAAGGTCCGCCAGCGCACGCGCATCGACGTATGTGTCGGCGATGGCCGCAACACCGAGGCGAAAGTCCTCCTCGAAAAAGAACCCAACATTGACGAGATCGAATACAAAGATCAGGAAGACTACCTCCTCGTCACGCTGCGAGAAGGCATCGAGGACGGCAGCTTCATCGCCGACGCACTACTACGCAATGGGTTCCGCCTCAAGATGCTCAAGGAGGAAGCCGTCAACCTCGAAGACGTGTTCATGGGGATTACGAAGGGGATTACGAATTAATTGTATTTGCCGCTTGCGGCTTAGCGCTCGCAAGGCACCACGCGAGCGCTAAGCCGCAAGCGGCAAATTGAAATCGCATAGTTGTCATTTCAGTTTTCCTAGCCACTAACCACTAATCACTATTCACAATTATGCACATCCTCGTCACTGGCGGCGCCGGATACATCGGCTCTCATGCGGTTCGTTTGTTTCTTGAGCGCGGACATGAGGTCTGGGTTTACGACAACCTCGTCTACGGGCATCGCGCGGCTGTGCCGAGCGAGCGGTTGATCGTCGGCGATCTCAGCGAGACGCATCGGCTCGATCAGATTTTGGTCGAGAAGCGCATCGATGCTGTCGTGCATTTCGCCGCCTACACCTACGTCGGCGAATCGGTGACGAACCCCGCGAAGTATTGGCACAACAATCTCGTCAACACGCTCAGCCTCATGGAATGCCTGCGCCGGCATGGAGTCGCTCGCTTTGTTTTCTCGAGCACGGCGGCCACGTTTGGCATACCCGAAAAAATGCCGATCACCGAGGACACGCCACAACACCCGATCAATCCCTATGGCGCCAGCAAACTCGCCGTCGAGCAGGCGCTGGCCGACTATACGCACGCCTACAAATGGGGCTTCGCCGCACTCCGCTATTTCAACGCGTCCGGTGCGTATGCAGGCGGCACGATCGGCGAGGATCACACGCCCGAAACGCATCTGATCCCGCTCATCATTCAGGCAGCGCAAGGCAAGCGACCGCACATCGAAATCTTCGGCACCGATTATTCGACGCCCGACGGTACGTGCATTCGCGACTACATCCACGTCGATGACCTCGCCGAGGCGCATCTCTTGGCGCTCGAAAAATTGCAGCCAGGCCAACAGATGCACTACAACCTGGGCATCGGCCGTGGGTATAGCGTTCGCGAAGTCATCAGCGCGGTGGAAGCGGTGACGGGCAAGAAAGTCCCCGTCAAGGAAGGCCCGCGCCGCGCCGGCGACCCACCAGTCCTGGTGGCATCGTTCGAGAAGATTCAGCGAGCGCTGGGCTGGACGCCGCGCTATACCGATATCACGGCAATCATCGAAACCGCGTGGAATTGGCACCGCACTCATCCGAAGGGATATAGGTCGAAATAAAGATTGTTGAGCGGTCGATACCGCGTGCTCCACCGCAACCTTGCGGCGATTCAGTAGGCGCTATATAGTTCACGAATACTCCACGCGTCAGGGAATTGCCGGATAAGATGCTGACAAAAACAAAACTCGGTCCCCACGATCATGGCCGAAAAATAATGACCCTTCATGAAAACCATGGACACTAATCTTACTTCCCGCGTCGCCCTTATCACCGGGGCCGGCGTTGGCATCGGTCGCTCGGCGGCGCTTGCGCTCGCGCGGGCGGGCGCCGTTATCGGGTTGCACTACCACACCAGCAAAACCAGCGCGGAGCAAACCGCACGCGATATCCACGATCTCGGCGGCAAAGCGATTCTGCTCCCCGGCGACCTCACGCTCGAAGCCGATACTCATCGCGTCGTCGACACGCTAATACAGGAAACCGGCCGGCTCGACATACTCTTCAACAACGCCGGCTCGCCGATTCAGATGACGCCGATTGAATCGTGTAGTCTGGAACACTGGCATCGCGTGTTCGATGTCAATGTCACTTCGGCCTTCCTCGTCACACGCCGGGCGATTCCGCATCTGCGTGCAAACAAAAATGGCAGCATCATCAACAACCTTTCGCTTTCCGTGCAGACCGGCGGGTCAGGCGGTGGCGGAGTCTATGCGGCTGCCAAAGGCGCACTGCAAGTCATGACGCGCACCCTCGCCAAGGAACTCGCGCCGCACGTGCGCGTCAACGCCATTATGCCTGGCGTCATCGCCACCCAACACCACGAAACCTTCAGCACGCCCGCAAAGATGGAGGCATACAAAACCCAAACACCGCTCGCTCGCAACGGCCATGCCGACGAGGTCGCCGAGGCGGTGCTGTTCCTCGCGTCCGATGCGTCGAGCTTCATGACCGGCGCAATCCTCGACATCAACGGCGGCCGCTTCATGCGGTGATTTCAGAAGTTAACCACAGAGGCACAGAGGACACAGAGAAATGCAATGCGTAGAAAAATCACTGAAGCATTATCAATCCAAAAAATGACGAATAGTCCATTTTTCCTATATCGAATTTCTCTGTGTTCTCTGTGCCTCTGTGGTTAGTTTTTGACTGCATAATCCGAGCCAATGCATGCTTGAACTCACTCCCGACAACGTGATTCTCTACCTCCGCGAACGCGGCTGGATCGGCGATGGCCCCGCGTCGGCGGAGCTGCTCAGCGGCGGCGTCTCCAATCAAGTGCTTCGTGTCACGACTCCCGCCGGGCTGATCGTTGTCAAGCAATCACGCCCTCAGTTGCGCACGCGCGATGCCTGGTTCAGCGATCTTAACCGCATCCATCGCGAGCAAGAGGTCATGCAAGCGTTGCATTCCTACCTGCCCGATGTAATGCCGAAGGTGTTGCAAGTCGACAGAGATAATTTCGTATACACCATGAGCCATGCCCCGCTTGATGCGACGGTGTGGAAGGCAGACCTTCTCGCGGGAAGGATGGACGTTCGACTCGGCGGTGCGATCGGGAAGGTGCTGGGCCAGATGCATCAGGTCTCGGCCTATCGGCGTGCGGACTTTGCGGGCTTCGCGGACCGTGCTGTCTACGTGCAGTTGCGCGTCGGTCCGTTCTATCGCCGGGTGCAGGAGCGCAGGCCAAAGGTCGCGCACGCCATTGAGCCAATCATCGAAGAAATGATGACGCGGCAAGACGCCCTTTGCCACGGCGACTACACGCCGAAGAATATCCTCGTCGATGCCAGCGGATTCACGCTCGTCGATTACGAGACGGCCCACCTCGGCGATCCGACGATGGACCTGGGCCTATTCCTCGCCCACTTGACGCTCAAAGCCGTGCGTGCTCCTGATCGGCTCGCAGAATTTCTTGCCTTGATGCGAGCGTTCTGGCGAGGCTACTGCGAGTGTGTCTCGTTTCAACCGCATGCCGACCTCGAACGTCGCGGCGTGCGCCACCTCGGTGTTTGTCTCTTGGCTCGCGTTGACGGTACGAGTCCCATTGATTATCTGCCGAGTGACGCCCAGCGCGATATCGTACGCCGACTTGGCAGCGCGATACTGCTCGACGGATTGGATTCGTGGAATGGCGTATGGGAATGGTGCGAAGCCACGCTTACGCCATCGCTTCGGGATTTGGTTCCGGGCTAAGTTCGACGCCGTCGTAAATCTCCGCCAACGACAACTCGATGCCGAGCTCTGCGAGGCTCAGGATCGCGTCGTGGCCATGATGCACTTCGCGGACGAATCCGTCTTCCGTCCGGCGAAACACGACGACCGTCGCCGACTCTTGATCGACGAGCGCGTAAATCCGCAAACTTGGGATCATGAGATAAGCCTCCTTCTTCTCGCCTTCGTCGATTCGCCGAGTGCTGCGAGACAGTACCTCGAAGATCGCGACGGGATTGTCGTGGAAGGAGTCGCCAGGCGGGTTCGGATCGCACATGACCGATATGTCCGGATAATAGAAGCGCAGAGGCGAGACGGTCCGAATTCGCACCTTTGTATCGGACGTGTGCGGGCGGCAGCGCTTGCCTCGCAACCGGACGAAAAGTGATCCATGAATATTGTCGGTAATATCATTGTGCCGATTGCGTGCGCCGGCCATCGCATAGATAACGCCGCCGATGTACTCGTGCTTGATCGGCGAGATCAACTCGCCGTTCAGGTAGTCATCGACGGAGATCAGGTTCCAACTCAGTGCGGCACTCATCGTCTCTTCCTCCGATACCTCATGCGTATACTATCATTATCGTGGCGATGACCGCGAGTTTCAATGCACTGGAGCCGATGATGTCCGATCGAATTACCGCTATCCGCGCCCGCCAGGTGCTCGACAGCCGAGGCCATCCGACCGTGGAAGTCGACGTCCACTGCGGCGAAACCATGGGCCGAGCGATTGTGCCATCGGGGGCAAGCACGGGCAAACACGAGTCGCTCGAATTGCGCGATGGGAATCCCGACGAATACGCAGGCCGAGGCGTGCGAAAGGCCGTCGCGAATGTGCTCGAGACCATCGCACCGGTTATTATCGGCGTGTCGGCGGACGATCAGGAAGGCATCGACCGTACGATGTGCGAACTCGACGGCACACCCGACAAGTCTCGGCTCGGCGCCAATGCGATCCTCGGTGTGTCGTTGGCATGCGCTCACGCCGCCGCCGCCGTCAAACGTATCCCGCTTTGGCGCCACCTCGACCGCACTGGCCAGGCTCGCATGCCGATGCCGATGGTCAACCTCATCTCCGGCGGCCTACATGCCGGGCGCCACCTTGACATGCAAGATTTTCTGCTGTTGCCGATTGGCGCCAACTCGTACTCCGAAGCTCTGCACATGACGGTACGCGTCTATCGCGCCCTAAATGAAGTTCTGATCGGGCATGGCTACGAAGGCGTCCTCGTCGGCGATGAAGGCGGGTTTGGCCCGCGTTTGCAAAGCAACGAACAGGCCATCGAAATGATCCTTCAGGCATTCCACCGCGTCAAATTGAAACCGGGCATTGACGTCGGCATCGCTCTCGATGTCGCCAGCACCCACTTCTTTGAAGGCGGCCTGTATCGGCTCGGCGATCAACTGCATTCATCCCGTTCCTTGGCGGCCTTGCTCACCGATTGGGTCGAGCGCTACCCCATCCTCAGTATCGAAGACGGCATGGCCGAGGATGATTGGAACGGCTGGAGCATGTTGACCGAGGCGCTCGGCAAACGCATCCAACTCATCGGCGACGACCTTTTCGTTACCAATCCGTTGCGCTTGGCCGAGGGCGTCCAGCGCGGTGTGGCCAACGGCGTGCTTGTAAAAGTGAATCAGATCGGAACTCTGAGCGAAACCTTCGCTGTCATCGCGCAAGCCCGCCAGGCCGGCTATCGCTGCGTCATCTCCGCACGTAGTGGCGAAACCGAGGACAGCACCATCGCCGACCTCGCCGTCGCCGTCGGCATGGGCCAAATCAAAATTGGCTCAATCGCCCGCAGCGAACGCCTCGTGAAGTACAACCAACTCTTGCGCATCGAGGAACAAATGGGACCGGGCGCGCCCTATGCGAAGTTTTCCGTATAGGCGGGTAGAATTGGCGGTGATCACGGATTGAATGAAAGCGGAACGGGCCGGTTTGTCGCCTCCCGGCCCCGAATCCCGACCTGAGATATTTGGCGCGACTATGTCCTGATTCGGAGGGAATGATGGAGCGCAGATACTTTTACGCATGCACGAGTTCTCTGAACCCGCCGTAGGCCATTCGCTTGAAATCGAAAATCGGCTTGGCAGGATCCATCATCTCCTTGAGTCGAGGATCGGCCATGCCTTGTATGATGAAATCATGGAACCAACCTCCAGCCTTGAAGCCACCGCTTACCATGAAGCCGGTCATGCGGTGTTGGCGTTGATCCTGGACCGGCCGGTCACGCGCGTCAGCATTGTGCCGAACGATGAACGTCTCGGTTTGTGCGAGTTCGGCAAATCGGTATTTCGGCCGTCGGAAGATTGGTTGGAACGCGAGATTCTCATCGCCCTGGGCGGCATCGCGGCTGAGGCGCGTTTCACGGGGAACTACGCCTGGCACGGGGCCGCACGCGATCAGCAGGTCGTGCACGAATTGGCCGTGCAACGAGCCGGTGATCGCCGCGCCGAAAAGCTCGAACGCCGATTGCTCGCCAAAGCGGAACACTATCTCGCGGATGAGAATTACTGGCACGCCGTCGAATTGATCGCGGCGGAGTTGCTGCGGCACACAGAAATCAGCGGGCGCACGGCGCGACACCTTTTTGAACGTGCGAGTGATACCCAGAAGTAAAATCAGCATTGCGGCGGAGGCACGCCGAAAAAAATAAACAGTCGATAAGAGGTGAAGAAGTAACACGCCAAGACATTCGACAACCCGTCGGCGTTCCCAATTGACCATCGCTCAGTTTTTAATTACTATCGATCGCGGCATTGTTCGAGGTTGCTTCCCTGTTGAGCATCTACGGTTGACCATATTAATACGACAGCGCTAGATCGAGAATTTGGCCCGCATTGTAGCCGAATTCGTGAGAATTCGGACGACTTGGGCAAACGAGGGAAGGCCGAATTCTCACGAATTCAGCTACAGGATACGATGTAGCGCTGTCGTATTAAGTGGAATCGCCAGAAATAACTTGACATTCGTTCGGGATTGAGTTGTAATAGTTTGAAGATAGGCAGGTTAGGCGACTTGGTCGTTCGCTGGGTAGATTCTAGAACAGGAATGTCGTGTTCCTTCGTAAGCTCACGGTTTCGGCGGGTATGGATATCACAACCTTTATCCCTTCCAGGTGTGACGGTGAGAAATTGGCGAACGCACATCAACCTTTGGGCTGCGGCGATCCTCCTCCTGCTTGTTCAGGACAGGATGGTACGCGCCCAACTCTTCATCGTCAATGGCAGCTTCGAAATACCAGCCATCGGCGCGGCTGGGGTCTCCAACCTCCTTGTGGGCGCCGAACCACCGGGCTTCGGTTGGACCGTGACGGCGGGGACCGTCGAACTGCTGGGACAGGCCAATTTTTCTGTTCCCGGCCCGGCGGCCAACGGCATTCTATTTGTTGATCTTAACGGCACCTCACCGGGAACTCTCTCCCAGGCGTTTGTCACGACCGTAGGTGTCACTTATCAGTTCAGCTTCTCGTATGCCAACAACTACAAGTGGACGAACCCCGGCAGCCCCGCTCTCGCAACGGTTCGAGTCTTCGATACCGGATCCGGAACGGACCTGATGGTCCCGCTGGCAATCTCGCACGGCAACTCCACAATCGCAAACCTGAACTGGGTGACCGGCAACCTGACGTTTGTTGCCACAAGCGTCAGCACGACCGTTCGCTTCACGTCGAACTCACCAGGCTCGGGCGGGATACTACTGGATGACATAACCACCCCTGGTTTACCGCAAACCCTCTACGGCATCACTGGCCCTGGCGACCAGTTGATCACCATCAACACCACCACGGGAGCCGGGACACTCGTTGGTCCGCTTAGTACCACCATCAACGCACCGGGACTGGCCTTCCGCGCGAACAAACTCTACGCCTGGGATACCGTGGCCAGCCGGCTTCGGGAGTTAGACCCGGCGACGGCGGCCATCCTGAATACGATTGACATTGGTGTTATTGGCGTAGGTTCAGGCGATCTCACTTTCCGCAGCGACGGCATTGGTTTTTTGGCTAACCCCAACAGCTCGTTATGGAGCTTTGACATCACCGTTCCCAGTTCCACTCTCATCACCAACACGCTAGCCCCTGGGATGCCGGGATTGGCCTTTAGCCCGGCGGGTGTGTTGTTTGGCGTTATTGCCGGTGGTACGGCACTTTACACGATCGATTCCGTCACTGGGGCCGCCACTCTTGTCGGGAATACAGGCATACCATTCGGCTCGCCTACGGGCCTGGCCTTCGACGCAAGTGGAAAGCTCTATACGTCGGCGGGCGGCAATTTGCACCAGATCGACCCCGCCACGGGGACCGCGACCTTAATTGGCGCCATTGGCTTCGCCAACGTGTCCGACATCACGTTCGGGACTTCAGCGGTACCACCACCACCACCACCTCCTCCTCCTCCTAGCCCTTCGGGTGGACTGGGTGAAGGCGATTACCCAGGCAGTAAAGGCCTGGCGGCGGGAGGTACCGGCGAGGGAACCTTCGGTTTCGGCTTGAACGGCGGATCCCGAGCAATCACGTCACGACGGGCCCCCATCCTGCTCGGTCCGACGCTGGACCGTACCGGCGGGGCCATGCAATATCGCGTGCTCAATGTGACGTCTTCGAAAACGATCCAAGCTAACAATGCAGGCGAGCAGAACGCCTTGGGCTGGGTCTTGTTCGCGGGACTCGCAATTGGAATGGCGGCTCTTGCTCGAGCCTTGGCATCGCGATGGGCGTGTGGGCTTCATTCGGATAAAGAAGCAAGACTTTGATAATCTGGCCGATAGCATTCGCCAGGCAAGCGCCATACGTCGTGGAGAGGCAAAACCGAGCCGCCTCAAGCGAGCAGCGATTGGTGTGGCGAACGAACGCCAATTGAGATCTCCGATATTCCGAAATAATCCGCAAAATTATCAATCACCCGCTTGGTTATCAAACTGATGCGGCATACCGTTTCTCCAGCTCTCGCAACAAGGTTCCGCGCTTCTTCGTCGAACGCGCCGTTCGCATCACTTTGCGGCAATGGATCGCTTCTATCTGACTCGTTGGAGCGGTGGCGTTTCGGTACGGGCGAAGTCCCTCTTCCGTGAATGGTTGCGGGTGATGCCGATGCGCGTCAAGCGCCAACAGCATCGTCGCGCCTTCCTGCACAATTCGCACGCCAGCATGGCAGCGACCGTGGATACGGCGCTCGTGGCTTTTGGGCAACCGAAACCATCTTTCCAAATCCAAGTTGTCACGCGGCAAATCGGCTCGACCGCCGCCAACGAACAATCCCGGTTTGAAACTCGCCATCACTCGTCCCATTTCTTGGCAAAGCGGATCTTCGTCGGCCAATAGCTCGCGCTCCAGCGTCGTGAAACTTCGTTTGCGTTGCGCCCATCCGTCCGATTCGGGAT